>SHUI01000052.1 GCA_009697455.1 Bryobacterales bacterium | reverse complement strand
GAGACTCGTCATCCAGCGGAGGGGACGTTGAACGTTCCTGTCAACACGTTCTTTGAGGGACGGGTGGATCGGCTTTTTGACCTTGCGGAGCGAGTGGAGCAAGCCTTTTCCGAGGCTGGAATCGAATATCGGGTCGTCGGCGGTCTGGCGGCCTATCTTTACATGGAAGAGTCGGAACCGGATGCCGGGCGGCTGACGAAAGACATTGACATTGCGGTCCAGCGCGCGGATCTCAGGAGAATTGCGGAGGCAGTCGAGCCGTTTGGATTGCAGCACCGCCTCGTTGCCGGTCTGGACATGCTTGGCAGGTGGGAGCGCCGTCGGCGCGGAGAGCCGTCCACTTGATTTTCACCGGGGAGAAAGTGCGCGAAGAGCACTCCGAGCCGGCGCCGGAATTGGGGCCATACCGAAGGATCAGAGGCATCCGTCTGATTCCGCTTCGCGACTTGGTCCGCATGAAACTGGTCAGTTTCCGGGCCAGGGACGAAGCGCATCTCAAGGATTTGGACGAGGCCGGCCTGATTACGCCGGAGATCGAATCGGACCTCTCGCCAGTTCTCATCGAAAGGCTGGCACGGCTTCGCGCCCGCGAGTAGACTCAGTCCGGCTCGCGTTCCCACACTAATTCGGTGGGTCTTCCCAAGGCCACTGAGGTAAGGATCAACCGGTTCTTCTCAAAGCGATACGCACGCTTCAGATCCGTGCCAACCCACCCTGGAATGAGGCAGGCCTGGACATGATGGATTACCGTTTTCGACGCTTCGTCGACGTCGAATTTTCCGAAATAGGCGATGAAGCCGCTCAGCGCTTCCCGCATTTCTTCGGCGCTTGCGTTGGCCGCGATCATGCTCACTCCGGACGGGACCGTGGAGCGGCGGCCGGGGCGCATGAGTTGTGCCGACATCCTTCCGGCTTTGTCGTACGTGATCCTTCCCACCGGCTTCTCCCCGTAGGGATACTCGATTCCGCCATCACGGGTCTTGCGTTCGCAACTGACGAGCCTCCATACCCCGAGGAAGCGGGCACGCACGGCCGGCTTCGCTTGCGCGGCCGCTGCGAGGCTGGCCAATCCTACAATCTGGCGACGGTTCACTTTACCCTCCCGAGCTATCAAAACTGCATTCGTAGACTGAACTGGATGTCCCTCGGCGTACCCACCGTAGCGGTGATCCTTCCCGCGTCCGGATTTCCGATCGCCGGATTCGGCAGATCGAATTGCGTGTGATTGAACAGGTTGAAGAACTCGGCGCGGAATTGTAAGCGCGCCCGCTCCATCACCGCAAATTCCTTGAACACCGAATAATCGACGTTCCAACGGCCCGGCCCGCGCAGGATGTTGCGGCCGCCGTTTCCGTAGGCGAATTGCGCCGGCGTTGCCCATGCGGCGTCCGGTGTACCAAACGACGTGTCGAACCAGCGCGCGATGCTGCCGCCGCCGGACAGTCCACCCGACTTTAGCCGGTTCGGCCGGCTGCCTCCCGAGTTCGACACCGAGGTCGCGAGCCCCGGCGTGAAGGGAAGGCCGGACTGAATCGTAACAATACCGTTCATCTGCCAGCCGCCGAGCAGATTATTCGCCATGTCGTTACCGAAGCTGAACCGCTTGCCCTTTCCGGTTGGCAGCGCGTAATTGAGGCTGTCGCTAAAGCGGTGCTTGATGTCGAAGCCGCTCGTTCCGCGGTCGAGGAAACGGTAACGGATGTCCTGCGGCACTGGGCCGTCCGAGCCTCCTCCCTGCTGCAACGGAACGTTATCGATCGAATGCGACCACGTGTAGGCCGTCAGAAATCCTAATGACGAGGAGAAGCGCTTCTCCTCGCTTATTTGCAAGGAATGGTAGTTTGCGACGCCGTTGGTGTCGGCGAACGTGGCCCCAATCACGCTGGGGGCAATGTTCCTGAGAGGACGCCGGCTGGCGGGAGTTCCGGGACCAGGGTCGGCCCGGTTGATGTCGAAGTTGGAATCCACCTGGCGCGCCAGGTTGCCCACGAAGGCCGCCTTCGCCACCATGCCCCACTTCGGCAACTCTTGCTCCATGCCGATGTTGAATTGCTGTGCGTAGCCCGTCTTGTAGCTGGGCGGCACGGAATTGAAACTGCCGCTCGGGTTCGTTGTGAGCTGAGCCACGTCGATCACGGGAATGGGGCGGAAGCCCTCCTGAACGCGCCGCGGATTGTGAAGGCGGAACACGGCTGAACCGTTACCCTGCGTGTTGTAAAAAATCCCGCCGCCGCCGCGAATGACTGTCGTCTTCCGCAACTGATACGCGAAGCCGATGCGCGGCGCGAAATTGTTCCCGTCGAGTTGGACTCGGGCGCGGCTGTCCGCGTTCACGCCGGCAATCGCCATCTTGCCGGTCGCGGGGTTAAAGTTCGCCCAGCGATTGGCGACCTCTACCGGCGGCGGCGTGCATTCGTAGGGGAGGCCAAGGTTCAGCGTCAGGCGGCTCGTAATCTTCCAGTCGTCCTGAACATAGGAGCCGATCTCCATGGTGCGCATTCCCGCCCAAACCAACAGGAAATCCTGCTCAATGGCTGAGGCGGTGCCAAGCAGAAAACTCGCCATGGTGTCGCCAGTGGCACCAACGTAATTCGGGTCTGTCGTGAACGTGCGGTCGAAATTGAATCGTCCATCGCAGCGATTGGTCTGGAAGTCGATGATCTGGCGGCGCACAATATTGGCGCTGCGTGCGGCCTGGTTGACCTCAAGTCGAAATTGTTCGCGTGAAACGCGCTTGAAGCCATCCCGTTGAACGGTGACGCTGTAGGTGCCGGGCGGCAGCAGCGGAAACTGATACTGGCCGTCTTCACCCGTTTGAGCATCGCGCCGCGCCCCGTTATCTACGTTCAGGAGGCTCACCTGCGCTGCCGGGACTGCGGCGCCCGTCGAATCCGATACAGCGCCTCCGAGCGATGCCGTTTTGCGGCGACGCAACGGCGGCGAACAGTGAGACAAAATTGCGTATGCAATGATCTTCTGTGGCATGGCCTAATCTCTTGGAATCACTATAGAGCACGCGAAAATGTTTTTCAACGACTGGCCCCCGACGGAGAGGAAGCCGGCTCCGCGCGGAGTGTGGGAACTCCGATCGACCATTTCCGTCTCTCGATCAGTTCGCCATGGCGCCGGGGTTTCGATCTTCCACCTGCCCACGAAGGAACGGAGAACCCCGCAGCCCCGGGTTTCGAGACTCGCACGCGGTAGCCCTGGATGAGCAGAGTAATACTTTGCACTCACAAACAAGCCGACTCTCGTGCTGCCCTGCTTCCGATATGGCCGCTATGGCCGCAACTTCTCCGCGCTTTTCCGCCCTGCTGTGGTAGACTAGGCCATTCGCGAGCCTTTGGTGGATGTCCGAACAATTACTGCTTCAAGGTCAACTATTAGGCATTGAAGAGTTCCTGCTGAGTCCGTCCGGCTTTCCGGACACGGACGGCGAGGAACTCCTTCCAGGCAGGTCCATGTGGGCGACACTGCTCTGCGAAGTCCTTCCGCGCGGGTTGCTGGCGGAACTCGGGTTGCCGAGGATCATGCTGGGATCGAGCGGAGGCGGGCAATTTCTCCTGGTTTTGCCGGGCACTTCGCGGGCCGCCGCTGAGGCCGTTCTTGAACGCGCCGCCGCAGAGATTGCGACCTTGGGTTCGAGCCTCCGCCTGATCTGGAGCGCAACCGAAAATCTTGGAGATTGGACCGTTGTCCGCAGGCGGCTGAACGACGAGTTGCGCCGCAACAGGGACGCGCCTCTCGCGGCTGGCGCGCAAGGCGTGTTCGATGCTTTCGAAGCAGCGGTCCCCAAGCCAAGCCCGGCGTTTACGGCGCATCTTGACGCGAACATTCGTCAGGCGTCGTCCGTGGGATGGTCGCCCGAGTCTCCCGCGACAATCCTCATCGGCGAAGGAAAACACACCTGGAAGCTGACGCCCAACCTGTCGCTCGAAGGGATCACGTTGGCCCGCCATGCCGCGCCGAGCGAGGAGGGCAGCGGTCCGGCCAACCTCGCTACCCTCGCCGCCCGTGCCCAGGGCGCGCGCGCGTGGGGAGTCTTGCGCGGCGACGTGGACAGCTTCGGAATCCGCCTGCGGCGGGTTGCATCTATTGAAGAGCACGTGCAGATCTCCGTGCTCTACAAACAATTTCTCGAAAATGAGCTGGAAGTGCTATGCTCATTGCCCGATTTTTGGCGCAGGGTGACGATATTATATTCGGGCGGCGACGATTTCGCGGTGTTCGGCGCGTGGGACGCACTGGTTGCTCTGGCCCGCGAGATGCAGCGGCTCTTCAGTCGTTTTACCGAGGAAAACCTTAAGGAGTTTCCGGGAGCGGAAGGCAAGACCATTACGATGGCCTTGGCGCTGGCTCCCGATTCTGATGCTTCGCTATCGAGCGTTTACCGCGCCGCCGGAGAGGACCTGGAGCGGGCCAAGACGTCCAATCGCGACTGTTGCTGCCTGATGGGGCGTACGCTTGAATGGAAACGCGTTTCGGACGCTGCGGATCTGAAAGACACGTTGTTGCGGATGGCCGCGCAGTTTCGCTCGTCCCGGCAGTTCCTGTTCGAGTTGCGAGGACTCTATGGCAAGCCGGGATCGCAAAAGATCTGGCGCTTTCAGCGCCGCATCAGCGCTATCCTGAGCGGTTCCCGTGACCGGGAGGTCCAGAAAATGCGCGCACGACTGGTTAACGAGATCATCGGCAGGCACAAGACCGAAGTAAATTTGAGACCGGCCGGTCTGGTGGCGCTCGATTGGGCGTGGCTGGCGAGCGAGATTTGACCGTCGTGGTTTGACGAAAGAGGTTCGAAATCGTTATGGCACAAGAGCAAGAGACGAAAACCCGGGAGAATCGCCCGCCTCGCGAGGGTCGCGGACCGGGCGGTGATGGCCCACGCCGGGACGACCGCCGTGGCGGCGACCGCGGAACCGACCGTGGTGGCGATAGGGGTCACGACCGGGGCCGCCCCGACGGCGCGATGGAAATCGACCTCGAAAAGCTGATCGCCGACAGCTTATATCTGGACAATCAGGCTCACGCTGTCGTCATTCGCATGCGAGACATGGACTCGGGCACGAAGAGCCAACTCCGCCGTCTCTATAACGCCGTGAGGCGCGCCTGTCGCGCGCCCGAGAACGAACGCCAGCACGAGTTCGTCATGCTGCGCGCGCGCCTGGCATACACTATCGCGAGACATTCGCTTCGCAGTCTCGACCAGATCGAGCGCCTGCTGCTGCAGGTGACGCGCAAGAACGATCAACGCGGATACGACCGTTTCAAAGACTTGTTCGAGGCCATTGTCGCCTATAACGAGTAATCCGGGACGCGACCAAAGAGGAACCATGAGCGCTCACACGCTGAAAACCGAACTGAAATTGACCGGCAAGTTGATTCTGCAAGGGGAACTGCATTGCGAAACCGGACTCCACGTCGGCGCCGGAAAGGGCACGCTTGAGATTGGCGGATCCGACAATCCGGTTGTGAAGGACGCCTTTGGGCGTCCCTACATCCCCGGCAGCTCCTTGCGCGGGAGGCTGCGATCGCTACTCGAACAGGCTTCCGGCCTGGCCGTCCCCTCCGAGCTGGTTTATCTTTCGAAGCGCAAGGGACAGGAGGTCCGTATCCATCAGAGCGATCGCCCGGACGACGAAATCTGCCTGCTCTTCGGGCGTGCGCCGGGCCGGATGGACCGCGTTCAAGGGGAGCCTCTCGATACCAATCACGCGACGCCGGCCCGCCTCGCGGTTTACGATGCTCCGCTTGATCCGGAAAGCATCACGCCGCAGATGCGCGAGAACCTCGACGACGAACTGACCGAGGTGAAGAGTGAGAACGCGATCGACCGCATCACTTCTCAGGCGAGTCCGCGCACGCTGGAGCGCGTTCCGGCCGGCGCGCGTTTCAAGGTTCGGTTCGTGCTCGATATGCTGTGCGAAGAGGACTCGGTGTTGCTGGCGCGCCTGGTGGAAGGATTGCGGTTGCTTGAGGACGACGCGCTTGGCGGAGGCGGTTCCCGGGGTAACGGGCGCGTCCGGTTCGCTTCCCTGAAGTTGGCGTGGCGAAACCGGGCCTACTATTCCATTGGCGGACCCGAGAAGGAACTGGCCTCCGGAGCGGATCTCGCGGCATTGCAGGCGCAAATCAACGACGCCGGCGATTCCTTCGTTCGCGAGTAAAGACCCGTGATAAAACAATTGTTGCCATTGGCGGCTGGTGGGGCAGGCGATCGATTCTCGCCGCTTGCCTGCTTCCGTGCGGACGGCAGACGAGAGACGGCGATGGCCTGCCCCACTGGGCGCAAGAGATGACCCCGGGATTCGTTTTCAAGCTGCGGCCAACCGGTCCGTGGCGCATCGGGCCGTATGACGGCGATCGCCGCAAGGCGGACCTCGTCTACCACAGCGACGCGCTTTACTCCGCCGTCACGGGCGCCATGCTCGAGTTCGGCCTTCTCGATGCGTGGCTCGATGCGACGGCGAGGGCGAGCGATGGGTCGGCGGTCCGGTTTAGTTCGTGCTTTCCGTGGATCGGAAAAACGAAGCTGGTTTCGCCGCCCAAGCACATCTGGCCTGCCCTGCCTACGCCGAAGATGCGATGGAAGGGTGCTCGGTACATCCCGCTGGCGTTGGTGGCGGATTTGCTTGCCGCAAAGACTCCCGACGAAAGCCGGTGGGTCGTGGATGGACCTGGAGGCTGCCTGCTTCCCGCCGGCAGTCCTTCCAACCCGTTTCGATTGGACGTTCGTTCGAGCGCCGCAGTTGACCGTTTAGGCGCGGGTGTTGCCGGGCATTCCGCCGCGTGCGTGGAATTTTCAGCCAACGCCGGTCTATGGGGTGCCGTTGCGTTCGCCGGCCGCGATGCCGCCGATGCCTGGTCCGGACCTGTCAAGGGAGCCATCCGTCTGTTGGCGGATTCCGGTTTTGGCGGCGGGCGTTCCAGGGGATGGGGAAGATCCGAGAGTCCTGAGTTCCGCGATGGATTTCTACCCGGCCTGATTCTGCGGCCGTCGGAGACGTCCCCGGAACCGCCCGCGGAGGCGATCGTTGAACCTCAACCAGGCAGTGTTTCCGAAGAGAACTCGCCGCATGAGCCCGCGCAAGATTTCTCGACGCAAGAGAACGTTTCGCGAGCCGAGACGGTTCATTGGCTCTTGTCGCTGTTTACTCCGGGCGCGGCCGATGAGGTGGACTGGCGCAGGGGCAGTTACACCGTTGTGACACGCGCGGGACGCGTGGAAAGCCGGGTGCGTTCGGGCGACGAAAAGAAGTTGCTGAATATGGTGGAGGAGGGGTCGGTTCTGGTTGCTCGCGAACCCTTGCTCGGAGCGGCCGTTGACGTGGCTCCTGGCGGATTTCCGCATCCCGTCTACCGTTTCGGCTGTGCGCTCTCCATTCCCGTCCCGAGGCAGGTGGCGTAATGAGATACCGTGTCACGTGTCTCACTCCCGTGCTCGTTGGCGACGGAAACAGGCTTTCGCCTATCGACTACATGGTTTGGAAGGATCAGGTGAACGTGCTTGATCAGCGCCGTATTTTCCGTCTACTGGCTAAGGGTCCGCGGCTCGATGGGTACCTCTCACAATTGAAGAAGGCGGACAAACTGGATTTCGCGTCGTGGGGCGGGTTCGCGCAGAACTTCGCGGACAGGCGTATCCCCTTTGAGCACTCTTCGGCCGCGGCGAGCTGGACTAAGGTCGCGGGCGACGCGCTGTTCATCCCTACGTTCGCGTCTGGCGCGTCCGGTCCGTACCTACCCGCGACCTCAGTCAAAGGCGCTCTGCGGACGGGCATGATGTTCGCCAACACAAGGCCGGGGATGCTTCCCGGCGTAATGCAACGCCTGCAAGGCCCGAAGCCGCCCAGACGCGCGGGAGACGACGTCGAGGAACAGGCGCTGGGAAAAGCCGGGGCGGACCGCATGCGAGCCATCGGCGTAGGCGACTCGGCTCCCGTGGCGAAGGATTCCTTCAAGGTTTACCAACTGCGCGTTTCAACCCTACAAGCCAAGGGTTCGGACGCCTATTCGCTCGGTTGGAAGCAGACCTCTTTCGCCGAAATGGCGCCTCCTGGAACGGTGTTTGAGGGAACTTGGCGGGAGCCGGTCTTCCTCAAGGTCCCGGAAGTGCGAAAGGCTCTGCGTTGGCCCGAAAGAGCTGACCGGGCCGCGATCTTCACGGCCGCGAACGAACATTCCGCGCAGTTGCTCGAGATCCACAAGCTTTATGCGGCGTGGACGGGTCTGGACGCCCTGGGCGCGAGCGTGGGGGAGTTGGCGGCGCAAAGGTCGGCGGCTCAGGCTTCGGGGAACGCGTGCCTTCTTTCACTTGGCTGGGGCGGCGGCCTGATGTCGAAATCGGCTTGGCCGGACGCTCGCAACGAAGACTTGCGATCCGTGCTCAAGAGCTTTTCGTTCTACAGCCGTCCACTGACCACCGGGCTGCCATTTCCGAAAACGCGCCGTATCGTGTTCATGGGGGACAAGCCCGCGGCCCTCCCTGGATGGGTGCTGCTTGAAGTGATGTAGGACAGATTTGGCCTGTCCTCTTCATAGCCAGGGAGAGACTCATGGCAGCCGAAACCCGTGTGCTGTGTGAGCTTCGCACAATTTGCACAACTCTCGCGCACGCCCTTGAAACAACAACCTTCGGCCATCCAACGTTCTGCAACGGCAAGAACGCTTTCGCTGTTCTCGAAACGTACAAAGGCGAGTTGTCCCTTGCGCTCAGGGTGGAAAAAGAGCATCAGGCTCTGTTCCTGAAAGATCCACGATTCTACCTGACGCCATACATCGGCGGAAAAGGCTGGGTGTCGTTGCGTGTTGGCGGGAAAGTGAGCTGGACTGAGGTCCGAGGTCTGGTGGAGGAAAGCTACCGCTTGGCGGGCCTACGCAAACGCAAGTGAGACAGCCTCGTGGCCAGGCCGCGCGTCGCGCGGCACAGCAGGCCGAAGCGCCCGCTCCACAAAGGCATCATTAAAGAAATGACGATTTCACTTGCGTGGTAGAAACTCGTAGTTCCATTCGCCATGGAACGCTTCCCTCCGGAGGCTGATTTGCTCCATGTCCGCAGATGAGATCCATTGCTGCCGCCGCCGTCGGCGGTAATCATCAGGCGATTGGTATGCCACCATCGCCGGATGGTGGCAACCGCAAACGAAGCCGTTTCATGATCTATCCCTACATGCACCCAGCCGGCATTTTGAGCCAGATCATAGACGCCATACGGCGCGGCGCGCCCCTGTTCCGGAATCGGGAAATCGTGCACGCGCACCGTCTCCGGTTGCCCCTTCGGTCTCCAGTCCCGGCCACCGTTCTTGGAGTCGCCCACAAGTTCCTTTTTCTTCGTGTCTACCGAAATCACTGGCTGCCGGAGGTGCATATACTGCCGCACCCTGGCATTAATGTGCTCGAACTGCGCGTTGCGGTCAGGATGGCTCTCACCTTCCTTTGTATCGCGGTTCGCCTGAAGACAGTAACCCATTTCATTCTTCGCGACCACCGGATAGCTCACTTCATGCCGCATGCCCGCCAATTCTTCGCCCAGTTTTCGCACGCTCTTGCTGGTCCAGCGCCAACACGACCCCGGGTGGCCTCGCGTAGCCGGTTCAACCCCAGCCGGATGCGTGGCTGATTGTTCAAACTCTCGTAACACCTGCCGGATCACTTGGCGAGATACCCCGGTAGTGTTGGATACCGGCGAGATCCCGCCGGGACCCAAGCCCTGCTTTCAGCCGCAACCAATAACCGGCGTGCCCTTTCATCCAGCACCGGCTCCAAGGAGGTGAATCGCTCACGTACGCCAGCAGCGCTCTACCTGGAACTGTTATTGCTTAACAGACCCAAAGACAAAAGACTCTCCTACCAGAAGTAGAACCTCCGCTCGCCTTGGGTTAGACTAGTAGACATGAAAAAGATTATTGGCGTGTCTGTTCTCGCCGCATTGTCCATTTTTGCTCTAGCAGTTTCAGCCGCCGACGATAGCGGATACATTCGAGGCCGGGGGAATCCCACTGGCGCGGGCCTATTCGTGGATGGCAAGTACGTCGGGCCCGCCGGAAGATTTTCGGTGCCCGAAAAGTATGCAGTGGCGGCTGGCGATCACGAAATCGTTCTCCGCGACCCGCGTTTTGAAGACTTCACCACGAAGCTCTCGGTAAAGCCAGGCAAGACAACGAAGTTCAAGTACAAGCTGAAACCCGTTGAGACTCCCAAGCCGCCCTTCGGCCGTCTGCGGTTCGGCGGAGGAGAAGCTGAGTCGTTCATTTCTGTCACGACGGGGGATATTAGCCCCGTTTACATTAACGACAAATTTTACGGCTTCCTCGACGAGTTGAACAATCGCGGCGGCGGACTCCTGCTGCCTCCGGGTACCTACAAACTGCGATGTTCGTCAACCTTATTCGGCGAGATCAACCAGGACGTCACGCTCACCGCGAACAAAGTCACGGTTGTTCCTCTGTCGAAGGGCAAGTAGAGTTTCATAAGGGAAGCGCGGCCACCTGAAATGCGTAGCCTCGTTTCTCTTCTGATTTTGGGTGCCGCGGCGTCTCGTGGCGAAGGGCTAACCGCCATCGTCGGCGCGACCGTGGTGGATGGTCTGGGTAATCCACCGTTCCGGGCGACGGTGCTGGTCCGCGGCGAGAAAATCGCCGCGGTCGGCCCGGAAGTCCGAGTTCCGCCTGGCGCGCGAGTCGTCCAGGCGGACGGGAAGACCCTGCTGCCGGGCCTCTTCGATCTCCATACCCACTTACGGGCCGCGTCGGTAGACTGGGGAAAAACTCTCAAAGCCTATCTGCTGGTTGGGGTCACGTCGGTTGTCGACTTCGCCACCTATCCCGAAGAATTCGAACCGATGCGCCGCCTGTGGGCTGCGGGAAAAATCCCGGGCCCGCGGATCGCTCTGGCCGCGCGCATCACGACGCCCGGTGGGCATGGCGCTGAGGCCGGGCGCAGCGAGGTGTTCTCGCTCGAAGTGCTCACTCCGCGCGAAGGGCGCGCGGCCGTCAAACGCGTGCTGCCCTACCAACCCGATGTGATCAAGGTCTTTACGGATGGCTGGCGATACGATCTCGCGCCGGACATGACCAGCATGGAGGAAGACACGCTCACGGCGATAGTCGAAGAAGCCCACAAGAGCGGAATCGAAGTGCTCACCCACACCGTCACGCTGAAGCGCGCGAAGATGGCTGCTCGCGCCGGAGTCGACGTCATCGCGCACGGCATCGGCGACGCCGCAGCGGATCAGGAACTCATCTCGCTGATGAGCGCGAAGCGCACGGTGTATGCGCCAACGCTCGCGGTATACGAGCCGCGCGGCGCTTCATCATCCCAGCCGGAGCGGCGGCGGCGCTGGGAAAACCTGACGGCGAACGTGGCGGCGTTGAAGGCAGGCGGACAGACATTTGGCGTGGGCACCGACGCCGGGATGCCTGGAACGCCGCACGGAGCGTCCACGCTGCACGAACTCGAGTTGCTCGTTCGCGGCGGTCTTACGCCGGTTGAGGCGATCGCGGCCGCGACGGGCAACAGCGCCCGCGCTCTCGGAGTCTTCGCCGAACGCGGATCGGTCAGCGAGGGTAAGCTCGCCGACCTCCTGCTCGTGGACGGCGCGCCGCACACCGCGATCGAGGACATCCGCCGGACGAACCGCGTCTTTCTCTCCGGCCGCGAACTCGACCTCGATTCGCTCCGCCGCGGAATCGCGGACAAACAGCTCACGCCCATCCCCGCGATTCAGGCGGCTGCGCGCATTGACGATTTCGAACGCGCGGATGGACGGAGTTCGATCGATACCTTGTGGGTGAACGCCACCGACTCAGGCCACGATCGCACCCGCATGTCGTTCACGCGTACGCTGCGCGGACCGGGCAATCGCGCCCTTTCGGTGATCGCCCACATGGCGGAAAAGGAGAAGCCGTTTGCGCGCCTGACCGTTCCCCTTAGCCGCGGCGGGGTCGAGCCCGTGGATGCAAGCCGTTTCCACGGCGTTAGTTTCGACGCGCGGGGGGAAGGCGCGTACAAACTTGTCGCGGCCGATTACGGATATAAAGAATCCTCCGCGCCGTTCCACGCGGACGCGGGCTGGAAGGCGGTCCGCATCGCATTCGCCGCGCTCGATGCGAAGACCGACGCACTCTTGTCGCTCAGCTTCGAGATGGCACGCCCGCCGGGCACGTCCGGCTGGCTCGAACTCGACAACCTCCGGTTTTATTGATCGCGGCTTCGCTTTACTTGCGCTCGGCGGCCGCGAGTTCCTCGAGAATCGGACGGACAACGTTTTGCGCTTCGCCGAACGCATGCAGGTAATCCTGGAACTTGCGGTTTAACTCGAGCGCCTGGTCCGGCGTGAGCCGGGACCGGACGATCATGTCGCGAACGTGAACCGGATGAGGGAGCACGGCTTCTTCGGAAAGTTCTTCGAGCGCGGTTCCTGGGTCGTAGTGGTACATACCTGATTATCGCCCGCGCAGTTCCATGATGAAAGAGTCGAGCGCGATCGTCTTCTGGATGCTGCGGGCGAGCAACGACGACAGGTTGTCCACCTTGCCCACGGCCTTTCGGATCCACTCGAATGAGACCGCGCGCGCGATGGCATCGATCTCCTCTCGCAGGTCGCGGTTCCGGATCTCGCCGCCTTCGCGCGCCGTGAGCAAGTCGCGCAGCAATCCGTAGAGCACCTTGAGGTGGAACTCGAGCCGGTCGCTCTTGCTTCTTCCAATCGTCTCCGAGACCGGAACCCACGCGCCGAACGGCGTGATTCCCGCCGCTACTTTCAGCAACAGCAGCATGCCGGACCTGCGCTTATCGTAGACATCCAGTTCCATCGACACGGCTATGCCCGGACTTCCCGAAGCCAGCGTCGCACGGCGCGGGCCGTCGCTCAATCCCCGGGACGCGATGAAAGCGGTCATGTCGGCGTCCGAAAGCGGAGAGAAGTGAAAGGGCACGACGCGTGAACGGATGGTCGGCAACAGGTCGTAGGCGTTCTCGGCGGTGAGAAGGAGCACCAGATGCGCGGGAGGTTCTTCGAGCGTCTTGAGCAGCGAGTTCGCCGCCTGATCGTTTGCGCGGTCGATATGGTCGATCAAAAAAACGCGGCGCTGTCCCTTCAGCGGCTTGAATGGAGCACGCTCGCGCAACAGGCGCATTTGCGGAATCGAGATCTGCCGCAGAGGTCCGTCGGGCGGAAACGTGATGAAGTCCGGATGCGAGGAAAACAGCAGCGGATCTTCGTTGCGCTTCTCCGCCAACCAGGTCTCACGCGCGGCAGTGATTTCAAGGTTGTGCGGCAGGCTGAGGTCGTCGCGTTCAGTCTTCTCCGGACTCCCCACCAGCGCCGCCGCGAACCGCCTGGCGAGCGTGGCTTTACCAACTCCCTCAGGTCCCGAAAAGAGGATCGTCTGCGGCAGCCGTCCGCTAGACATCATCTGCGTAAGCGCGCGCGTTACGTGCTGGTGGCCGTAATAATCAGGAAACATACTTGGCTACCGTTTCCCAGACGTCTCGCTCCACGACGCCCATGGTCCGCCGGCCGTCGATCACCTTGATGCGTTCGGGTTCGCGCGCCGCGAGTTCCCGGTAAGCGCCGCTCACAATCCTGTGGAACTCCACGGCCTGCTCATCCATGCGGCTCTCGACCTCGTTCTTACGCTTGTTCCGCGCGTGCGCGCGGTAGAGTCCGGTTTCGAGGTCGATTGTGATGAGCAGCGTAAGATCGGGCACGAGGCCGCGGGATGCAATCTTGTCGAGCGCCATTACGGCTTCCGCGCCAAGCCCGCGTCCAATGCCCTGATAAACGAGCGATGAATCCGTGAAGCGGTCCGAAAGCACGATCTCGCCGCGTTCGAGCGCGGGTACGATCCACTGGTCCACGTTCTGCGCCCGGCAGGCGAAGTACAGGAGCAGTTCGGCGGAAGGAGAGAGCTCCTGGTTCGCGGAATCGAGCAGGACGCGGCGCACTTGCAGGCCAATTGGCGTGCCGCCAGGCTCGGCCGTTTCAAGCACGGTATGCCCCTTCTCCCGCAACCGCTCCGCCAAACGCCGCATTTGCGTGCTCTTGCCGCAGCCGTCCAAGCCTTCAAATGTGATGAAAGTTCCCCGATGAGCCATGCGCAGATATCCATTGTCCTACAGAGTCTCGAACGCGCGCCGCCGGCGCTCACGCCGCCCACAACCGGGCAAGATTCTTGACTTGAGACGCAACGCAAGAGCGGAACCTTGGTATCAGCGAGAGCAGGGGGATCCAAGTGGAGTCAGGCCCCGCTGCTTCTTCGAAAGCAGTTTCCAGTTCCTCCGCACTCAGTGATAGCCGATCCACATCGGAGCGGCTGAAATGACCCGAAGGATAGCTGTCCGCAGGACCGAGTCCGCGGATGCGCCCCGGACTTTTGCCTGAGCCAGGAGCGCCGCCTCCTCATCGTGTGCCGGGGAAAGCGGAACTGTGATCGCCTGCCCCACCGGCTGCCAATCGCAACAGTTGTTTCATGGCGGGCCCTGGCTGCCTCGTGTCCCGAGCTACAAGAATCACTGAGCCTACGCCAGAATCTCCTTGATTACCCGCCCATGCACTTCCGTGAGCCGTTCCTTGCGTCCCTGGTGCATGTAGCTCAGTTGGTCCTGATTGAGGCCCATTTGATGGATCAGCGTGGCGTGGAGGTCGCGGAAGTGAACCGGGTCGACCGTCGCCTTGAGACCGATATCGTCCGTCGCGCCATAGGCCACGCCGCCCTTGAAACCTCCGCCGGCGGCCCACATCGTGAATCCCGTGTTGTGGTGATCGCGGCCGGTGCCGCGTTCGGATTCGGGCGACCTCCCGAACTCGCCGCCCCACAGCACGATGGTCGAATCGAGCAGCCCGCGGCGCTTCAGATCCTGAACCAGTGCCGCCGTTGGCTGATCGGTCAACGCGGCCATCCGCGCGTGATTTTTCTCGATGTCGCTGTGCGCATCCCATTCGGTCTCGCCGCCGCCGCCTCCGGCCACCACGCAGACGAAGCGCACGCCCTTCTCCACCAAACGGCGTGCCAGCAGGCAACGCCGCCCGTAGTCGTCCGTCTTCTCACGCCCCACGCCATACATGTCCAACGTCTCTTGCGACTCGTTCGAGACGTCGAAGATCTCGGGCGCCTCCGTTTGCATCTTGAACGCGGTGTCATAGGCGGAGATCCGCGCGGCGAATTCCGGATCTTCACCCGTCATGTTGGCTTCGTTCAGCGCGCGCAGAAAGTCCATGGTTTTCCGGCGCCGTTCGAGGGAAACACCTTTGGGAAGTTCCAGGTTTAGTACCGGCCGTTTGCCCGCGCGAAACAGGGCGGGCTGAAACGCGGCCGGCAAAAAGCCGTTGGTGTACATCGGCTGGCCGGCTTCCGGCGCGCCGTTCGGATCAGGCATCACGACGTACGCCGGCAGCGACTCCGAAACCGTTCCCAGCCCATAGGCGAGCCAACTTCCCATGGCGGGAAATCCCGGAATCACGCGGCCCGACATCATCTGATACTGCGCCGCCGAATGCACCACCATGTCGCCGTGCATGGAACGAATGACGCAGAGATCGTCGGCAATCTTTGCCTGGTGCGGCAATAGGTCCGAGATCTCCAGGCCCGATTTCCCGTACCGCGCGAACGTTCGCTTCGTGCCGAGTATGCGCGAGTTCGCATTGACGTTCTGGTATTGGACGTCGCCGAACTCCGCCGGCCGCTTCTGTCCGTGTAGCTTGTTCAACACCGGTTTAGGGTCGAACGTTTCCAGGTGCGACGGACCGCCGGCCTGAAACAGGAAAATCATCGCCTTCGCCTTGGCTGGAAAGTGAGGCTCTTTCGGCGCAAGCGGGTTGTATCGCGCCGCGCGCGCGTGGTCCTGAGCCAGCAGCGAAGCGAAGCCCAGCGAACCGACGCCGCAAAAGCAATCCGTCAGAAACTCGCGGCGATTTCGGGCATATCGAATGTGTTCAGGCATGTCAGTTCACATAGAGGAAGGCGTTCGAATTGAGAAGCGACAGCGCGAATTCCGTAAGGGCCGCCGGGTCGGGGTCATCCAGATACGTCATCGCCAGTGATCGTTCCCGCGTGTTCGGCGCGCGTCCGGCCGCCAGATGAAAACCGTAGTCGATGCGTTCGGCCGCCGTCTTGCGCTCTTCGAGCAGACGGGCGGCGAGCGCGCGCGCGAGGCTGTTTGCCAACTCCCCATTCATCAGTTCGAGCGCTTGGGGAGCGTGCGTCGATTGATCGCGCCGCGCGCAGGAGAGCAGCGTGTCGGGCGAATCGAACACCTGCATGAACGGGAGAATCAGGTTTCGCTTGTAGATCATGTAAATCGTGCGCCGGTCGTGCTCGCTCTTGTCACGGGTCGCGGACCAGTACTGCGGCCGCTTCAAATCCTTGATCAACTCGGGGTCGATCGTGACCATCACGCTCGGCCCGCCCGGTTTCGGATTCAGCTTGCCGGAGACGGCCAACATCGAATCTCTCAACTCCTCGGCTTCCAGGCGCCGGCGATTCCACTTCCACAGCAGCTTGTTGCCGGCGTCCTTGGCAGACGCGATACTTTCGGACGGGCTCTGGCTCGACTGCCGGTAGGCGCTCGAAAGCAGAATCATCCGATGCAGCGGCTTCATCGTCCACCCGCCACTGATGTACTGGTTGGCGAGCCAGTCCAGCAACTCAGGGTGAGTGGGCCGCGTCCCCATGCGGCCGAAATCGTTCGGTGTCGAAACAATCCCGCTGCCAAAATGATAGCCCCAGATGCGATTCACCATCACGCGGGCGGTGAGCGGATTGGCTCGATCGACGATCCAATCGGCCAGCTTTGTCCGCGGCTTGGCCGTATCGAGCGGCAATTCAGCTTCGCCCTCCGGCAACAGAATTCCAAGCGGCCGCATGCCGACCCTGTCGCCCTTGTTCCGGTAGTCACCTCGCGCCAGGAGGTGAATCGGCGTCATCTCTTTTACGTTGTCCGAGACGGCGTAGTAGGCCGTGAGCGGCAGCGGCATCTTCTCGTCGAGTTCTTCGAGCCGCACCTGAATCTTGCCCTTCTCCTCCTCCGAGGCCCGCCGCATCGAGAACCGCAACTTGCGCATCTCGCTTTCGATGGGATCAATGACGGCATTGTACTTTGCCTGCTCTTCGGGCGTCGCGATAACGACATCGTTCGATTGCGTCTGGGCAAAGTATCCCTGCATCCGGTAGTAGTCGGACTGGCGAAACGGGTCAAACTTGTGGTCGTGGCACCGCGCGCATCCCACCGTGACGCCCAGCAGCGACGCACCCACGATGTTCGTCATCTCCGTCAGCACCTCGGTGCGCGAACTGGCCACTTCCTGGTTGCCCGCATTCTTTCGCAATGGCCCGAGCCGGTTGAAGCCGCTTGCCACGAGGAGCGTGTCGGATCTCGGCTCTATCTCGTCGCCCGCCAACTGCTCCTTGAGGAACTCGTTGTAAGGCTTGTCGTTTTGAAGGCTCGAGATCACGTAGTCGCGATAGCGGTAAGCGTCGGGACGATGGGTGTCGTATTCGTAGCCGTCGGATTCCGCGAACCGCACGACGTCCAGCCAGTGCCGCGCCCACTGCTCGCCGTAGCGCGGCGAGTCAAGTAGCTTGTCGATCAAGTTCTCGTACGCTTTCGGCGACTTGTCATCGACAAAGGCCTGCAGTTCCGCAGGCGTTGGCGGCAGCCCGTGAAGGCCGTAGGTCACGCGGCGGATGAGTGTGGCACGGGTGGCTTCGGGCGCCGGCGAAAGTTCCGCGTTGCGGAGGCCGGCGAGAATGAAGGCGTCGATAGGAGTGCGTACCCAGGCTCTCGCGGCGGCGTCGGTGAATGCGGGAGGCTGAACGTCACGCCGCGGCTGGAAAGCCCAATGCCGGCGCTCCGCGGCAGTATAGACGCCGAGCGGGGCAACGCGGGTCTCGGTAGATGCCGCGAAGACCGTACCGGCGGCGAGGAGAATCGCGAACTTACCGATAGTCCGATCGGTCATGCCATACCTCTGAATCATCATCGCATACCAAGTTGTGCTGGAATCGCCGTTGGTCACATTCCGTCTTCCCGCAGTCCGCTCACCCGTCTTCACTGGCCTAATAAGAGGCCCAGTCTTCAAATCTATCGCTTCGCCCACGGCATCGTTACCTGTCTGAAGTTGAGCGATCGCCGGCATCCTTCCCAAAATGGGACGCTAGCTTCGTTTCGCAATTTTTTGTTCGCAAGTTCTTGTTCGCGCATCAAGATTCATCGCTTGCCCTGTTCCCTATCGTGGAGTGTACACTCGCCGGATCAGTGGCCGAGGTTGCCTGGGCGTTAACTCTTGTGAAATCAACGCCCAAAAATAGTTACAAAGCTGTCTTCCGCGCGGAAAACGGACGGGGGCCACACAACCGCTTGAGGCGGAATCCAACGGCCGACTACCGGCATAAGCTCCCACAGTGCATTGAAACCAGTGCCCGGCCTGGCCGGTCCAGAGGGGTGTTCGAAAATGGGATTAGGGTCGTTTCGCTGTTTTTTGCGATCGGCGCGGTTTCCCAAAATGGGACGTTAGCGTCGTTTCGCAATTTTTTGTTTTTGAATTTCTTATTCGCGAGTTCGCGCATCGCGTACATCGTTTGCCACTCCTCGTCTATCGCGGATTGTACACCCTGCGGCCTTCCGGGACGGGTTGGCGGGGGGCATGCCGGGCGTTAAGCCGCGTGAAATCAACGCGCAAAATTTGTTACAAAGCTGTCGCCGCCGAACAGGGCGGCGAGGCGCAACGGCTTGCGTGGAATCGACCGAGGCGAGCGTGGACCTGAAATGTACGTTGCGGAATGGCGTTCGGCGTGAGATCCGAGCCGCCATTTTCCCGATGAAGCCGGCCTGCTCCCCCCTTTCGAAATATCAGCGGGCCGACGGTCAAACCTGCGCGAACAGTCCCGCCACGGCCCGCTGAACCCAGGCAACAACGGCGACTCCAGCGTTCCCGTGCCGCCGATTAGCCGCACATTGCCGGCCGTATGGACGCACACTTCGGCGGCGACGTGATCGAGGAGCCAGACCTCCCGGCTGCCCGCGCCGAGGTAGTCGCGGACCTTACGGCGTGTGTCCATGGCTTTTTCCGAAGGCGAAAGGCCTTCGACCGCGATGTCCGGCGGAAACGGGGCGGGGACGCGATCGGGACCCAACAGTTGCAGGCGATCGGCTCCGAGGAAGATCGAAAGGCCTGGCCGCCGGCCGTGTCGTTCACGATGCGGCAGTCCACTTCGCCCACGACGTTGCCGATGGAGTTCCGTGCGAGATAGTCTCCAAACTTGCGTTCCTTGCGGCCGCGAATCGTGGCGTTTCTACAATGTTCCGCTCGATAATGGGGTCAGTTCCGCTACCTCGCTCTCCGCACCCAGATCGGCGAACTCCACGCCAACTGGCCGTCCGTCTGCTCCACGCGCACATAGTAGTAACTCTCGCCCGGGCCGCTCGCGTTGTCCACATACTCAAATGCCGCATCCTTCGTGCCTGGATTCAGCTTATGAACGTACTGGTTGTTCTTGATCACATCGATCTGCTTGATGGCCGCCGTACCCAACACTCTTACCTTCAGCGCAGGAGGCGCGCTCGCGTCGATGACATCGCCCATCAGGCCTTCCGCCTGGCCCGCCGCGATGCGCGCGTCGAGCACGATCGAATCCGTCGCGGCATACGCATGCCGTCTTCGCATCGCATCCACCAACCCCTGCCGCGTGAAGTCTTCCACCAGAATGCAGGCGTACGACATGTGCGTGGAAACGTGGTCCGAACTTGACTGCACACCGAGCTTGTACCCCTTCGCCCAAGCGTTCCACACGTACCCGCTCGGCCGCACGCCCTGATGTACCTTCGACTCGCCCTCCTTCCACGCTCTCGGCGCGCCCGGATGTTCATAGTTCGACTCGAACCCCTGATAGATCTCCACCAGAGGCTCCAACTCGGGGTCGTTATCGCGCCAGTCCGTGCCCTGCTGCGTCGCCGATGTGTGCGATGTCACGATCCCCTTCGTCTCGCGAAGGTAGGGATACAGGATTGGGCCGGTACTCGCCGCGCCCTTCTGTTCCTCCGGGCCGATCCGGAGCACGGGCTTTCCCCGCTCCGCCCAGATCACGTTCCGGTGCCCGTTCGGGTACGGAACGCTGCGCTCGTAGCCGTAGAGCGGAACGAAGCGGCCCGGCATATGGTACATGTCGTTCGATTTTTGGGTGAGCCACCAGTTGTACTCTTCGTCGGTGCCCATTTGGTGGTCGGCGACATGCGCGTAGTCCATCGCGGCGGCGTCGAGGGCGTAACGGTAGAGGTCGTCGAGCGAGCCGTCGCCCGCGCCGTCCTGCGAGAACTCCGTGTGCCGGTGAAGATCGCCGCGCACGATGCGATACCTCTTGCCGCCAATCGATACCCGGTAGTCGCGGATCCGCTTGGTGTCCGCGTCTTCGTTCGCGTGCGCGGATACGGCTGGCGCGCTTGCGCTCATTGGAATACTGTCCAAACGTGCAGGCGGACCCTCCACGGGAAACTCGGCCGCATAGATGCCGATATCGCCGTACTTCACGCCCGGCCACACACGGTTGTCCGAGGGCCATACAAGATGGACGCGGTTGCCGGTCACCGCCAGAACCGCCCGCATGCTATTACGGCCGATACTCGACGGCATCGGAATCGCGGGCGACCAGCGCACGCCATCGAGCCGCGTGAGAAAGGTCTCCCATCGACCCTGACTCGCCCACCCGTCGATACGCGCCGTGCCTGCCGATGTACGCGAGCGGAAGGTCATGTAAAGCCTGCCCGTGCCGTCGAACGCGATCTGGGGTTGTTGAATATACTTGCGGAGACCCGCGGGTGCTGCGTCCGCGACGGGTCCGGCGAGTTCAGCCCACTGGGCGCCGTTAAGCACGGCCGCGCGAATGCGCCGAGTCTTGTACAACGCGGTTCCACGGCGGTCGGAGAGGTATCCATAGTCCTTGCCCCACACCGCGTCGGATTCCTCCCACGCTATCACCGGCTTCCCAGTGGTGTCGGCCGCAACCGACGCCCGCACCGAGAAGTTCGATCCGCGCGTTACGCGCATTGGCGCGCCGTTCCATTCGCGGGTGTAGACCTGATAGCTTCCCGTAGCGTACGAATCCCAGGCGATCCAAAGCTTGCCGCCACCGAACGCGACCGAAGGCGTCCATGAGTTCGACGGGCCATCGCTAATGCGCCGCTCCGCCGACCACCGCTTTCCGTCCCACAGGCGCGCGAGCACAACGGACTGATTGGCGCGAAAGCCCTGCCACACTAGAGCAACTTTGCCCTGCCCATCGGACGCGAGGCGCGGCCAAAGATTCGATCCTCCAGTGGACGTCAGTTTTGTTTCAGCAGTCCAGGAGCCATTGTCTAAGATGCGCGCGTAAAGGTGAAACGTGCCCCCGTCGTTACGCGACCACACGGCGAAGATGCGGCCTGCTGAATCGGACGCAAGGGCCGGAGCATGATGATCGCCCCGTGCGGTTAGCTCGTGGAGTTTCCCGCCGCCGCGCGCGAGCACGCGGTCCGCGCCGTCCCTATAGCTGAGCCACGCCGTCCATCGCGTGCCGTTTGGGGTAACCGCGACGGCGGGGTAATCGTCCGCGCTGCCCGCCTCGGAGAGCTTCTCCTCCAAGGGAAGTTGCTCCACGCTGCCGTTCCCGCCGAGAACCGGCATCACCTTTCCCAAGGGAAGATCGCCGGCCGCGAACTCGAACGCGCCGGCCTCCGATGTAAAGGCGACACGGCTGCCGCCCGCCGAGCGGACGCGAACTATAAGGCCTTGAGGGATCAACCGGCGGATCCCCGGGTCGTCCCAATTCGTGTTGCCGCCGCCCACCAGTTGATTCTCGAACGGTCCGATCTTCGTTCGGAATTCGAACTTCCCGTTCGA
This sequence comes from Bryobacterales bacterium, assembly GCA_009697455.1. GTDB lineage: Bacteria > Acidobacteriota > Terriglobia > Bryobacterales > Bryobacteraceae > SYKU01. Next base: position 155 of record SHUI01000052.1, on the reverse strand, counting down.
CTCGACGCGATCTTCGCCCGAAGTACGCCAGCCTTCGACGGACGCGAGATCCGGGGACGTTACCGCCCCTTGCCAAAGCTTCGGAGTAGTGTCTGTCAGCCCCACCACGACCCGGAACTGCGCGGATCTCACCGGCAGTGGAGCGGGCTGAGATG
>SHUI01000051.1 GCA_009697455.1 Bryobacterales bacterium | reverse complement strand
GTCCGCCGTCGAGCATGTGGAACTCCACATCCGCCGCGCGTGTCCGCATCCGCTCCGGATACAGTTCCGTCACCTGCGGCGAATAATATTCGTCTTCCCGGCGCGCGATGTGCAGCAGCGCGGCGCGTACCGGACCGAACTCCGGCACCGTCTCCCAGACCTTGGGCAGGCCGCCACAGACGCCGATGACGCCGCGCGCCTCATCGGGATGTGTCGCGGCAAACCGGTAGTTCAACCCAACCGGCTGCGAGAATCCTACCAGGAGGCGGCGCTCACGTTGAATCCCCAGCCGCGTCCCCGCTTCGTTCAACACGTAAAGCAGCATGTCGTGATGAAGGCGGATTGAAGACGCTGAATGCCGGTTGGTTGCCCACGAGTATCCGATATCCGCGCCCGGATCGCCGTTCGTGTGGAAATGGCTTGGGCCTTGCAACGCGGCGATCGCATGGTCCGCGCCGAGCATTCCGGCGGTCAATTGCAGCATTACCTGGGGATTTGAGCTGAAACCGTGCAGAGTGACCGCCAGCAGCGTGCTTTCCGTTACTCTCTCGGGAACGTGTAGCAGGTACTGGCAATCGAGTGTGGCGGGAAAAGTGATGCGTTCGGCGTGATCGAATTTCATTCGATCGAAGGTTACCACGTTAACGCAAGGCGGCGCGGTGGTCATTCCGGACGAGCCGGGCGAGCCCGTTACCGCGGCACGCCCGGCACAATATCGTCCCTAGTTCTCTCCGATGAGCGCCACCCCCGTGCCGCTATCCCCCCATACTGCCGAATCGCCCCATACCGCCGAGTCACCCCAGACCGCGCTGTAACCCAGGAGCGTCGAGTCGCCCCAGACCGCCGAATCGCCCCACACCGCGCTGTCGCCCCAAACCGCGGAGTTGTCATTGACGAACACGTGGTCGCCCCAGACCGCCGAATCGCCCCATACCGCGGACGTCCCCCACATGGCGCTCCCGGGACCCGGAACCGGCGTGTTCCTGATATGCACTTTACCGGTGAGCGGGTTCAGTCTTGCTATTGGAGAAATGGCGCTGCCCTCGCTACGGTCGGTATTGTTCAGCGCGGCCCATATGTCGAGATAACCTGCACCGATCGTAAAAATATCGTACTGGCTCGTGTAACTTATGCCCGTGATCGGATCCACCGCCACGCTGTACGCGGGAAACTGCTTAGTGGCGGTTTTCATCAGACGCGCCTTCACCTGATCGGGCGTGAGAGACCGATCCTTCTGAATCAGCAGGGCCGCCGCGCCCGATACCATCGGAGCCGCCATGCTCGTTCCGCTTAGCTTGAAGTAATTCGTCGACGTACCCGTACCACCCACCGTATAATAGGCGTTCGGGACCAGATTCATGCTTGATTGCGCGTAGAGGCCGTTGCCGGGTTCAGCCAGCGAGATGATGCGGTTACCCGGAGCCACCAGATCGGGCTTTACGAAGTGGTCGATCTGAGTCGGACCCTTTGAGCTGTAACTCGCCACTAAGTCGTCTCCCCGCTGGTTCGTGCTCATGTCTTTCATGGCGCCGACAGTAATCACGTAAGGATCGTTCCCGGGTGAAGTAATCGTCCCGTAGCCGTTCGTGCCCGCCGTATTGTTCCGCCCGTCGTTACCCGCCGCGACGACGACGACGATACCCGCCCGCCATGCGCTCTCGACAGCCCGGCAAAGCACGTCTCTCCTGTACTCTTCCACTACCGGGCGGCCGAGCGACAGGTTCATCACCCGAATATCGTACCTGTCTTTGTCGAGTATTACCTGGCGAATCGCGGCGATCACGATGCTATCGGTCGCGCTGCCGTTCTCGTCGAGCACACGGTAATTGATGAGCTTGGCGTTCGGCGCCATCCCGATAAAGCTATGGGTATAGCCCGGTCCGGTCGATCGAAATCCATTTCCCGCCAGAATGCCCGCGATGTGCGTTCCATGACCGTACTCGTCGGCAGCGGAACGTCCCGCGACAAAGCTTCGATGCGCGATGACGCGAGACACCGGGCTCGGATCGCCGGGGCGCGACCTCGTCAAGTCCGGACGGTCGTCAATTCCGCTGTCAATCACCGCGATTCCCACGCCGGCGCCGTCGAATCCGTATTGCCGCGCCAGATTTGCGTGCACTGTGGGGTTTGCGTAGTCGAGTTTGGCGTGCACCGGCCGGTCCGGCGCGACATACTCAACCTCCGGATCATTCGCCAGTGCCGTCACTGCGCTTGCCGGGATCGAATACGCGGACGCGTTGACAACGCCGCCAAGGTCGGCGTCGAGCCGGCCGCCTCTGTCCGTTACTTTCTTGTGATGGTTCGCTGACGGCGTTCGCACATACTGCACAATTACCTTCACCATCGCTCCCGTCGTCGACTCGGGCACGTCCGGTGCCACTTTCGCGTGCCTTGCAGAGGCGATTGCTGCCGTTAGAACATAAGTTGCGATTGCCACGCGCTTAAGGAAAGTACTCATTATTCGCTCCTCGAAGTTAGTCGGTACAGGACCAGTGTAGAGGCGCGATGCGGTACGTGTAAGAGAGCGGATGTACCGATCTTTATAAGTCGATTCCCTATGGTACTAGCGCGATTGGTTCTAGCAGAACCACGCACGAACACTTCGGTGAATTATTCGTACAGTGCGTCGATCTTCGCGGCCAAGATAAAGTCGCTCTCCGTGAGTCCATCGATTTTGTGAGTATACGTCGTAACTTCCGCGCGACCCCACGCCAGCAGAATGTCCGGGTGGTGGCCTTCGGCCTCCGCGACTTCCCCAACGCGGTTCACGAACGCCAGGGCGAGCTTGAAGTCCGGGAACGTAAACTTGCGCGTGATGTGGTGGCCGTCGGCGACCGCCCACGCGGGCAGTTCGGCAGTCAGTCGCGAGAGTTCGGGTCCGGCAAGAGGCGGCACGCCACCCTTGCAAGGGACGCAATGTTTACTGGCAAGATCGCTCATCGTTATTTCTCCTTAAGTTCGCGGCGCAGGAACTTCCCGGTCGCCGTCTTCGGGATTTCGTCCCGGAATTCCACCTGGCGCGGATATTTGTACGCCGCCATGCGCTCCTTGCAGAATGACACGATCTCCTCCGCCGTGACACGGCCGTGCCAATCATCCCTCAACGCGACGAACGCCTTGACCGTTTCCCCTCTGTACTCGTCGGGCACGCCGATGACCGCCGCCTCCCTCACCGCGGGATGCTGATAGAGCACATCCTCAACCTCGCGAGGCCAAACCTTGAAGCCCGACGCGACGATCATATCCTTCTTGCGATCCACTAGATAGAACCAGCCGCGCTCGTCCATCACGGCGACGTCGCCCGTCAAGAAGTAGCCATTGTGATGCGCGCGGGCGGTCTCCTCGGGCTTGTTCCAGTAACCAGGAAACATCATCGGACCCTTGAGCGCCAGTTCGCCCAACTCACCGGGCGGGACTTCTCTGTCACGATCCAAGATGTCCACTACCTTCGCTTCGCAGTCCGGAATCGGCACGCCAATCGACAGCGCGCCGCTCGATGGGTCGACCGGCGCGCGTCCGTTGAGCGGCGTCGCATGCGAAGGTGAGTTGCTCTCCGTCAGCCCGTAAATGTTGTGGATGTAGGTCCCGAGACGAGCCTGAAATCGTTCAACAACGCCCGGCGCGACCGGCGCCCCGCCCGAATAGCACTTCGTCATCGAACGGAAATCGCGGGTGGCGCTGTCGGGATGATTCATCAGGGCAATGTAAGCGGTTATCGCCGCGACCGACATCGTGGGCCGCCACCGTTCCGCGAGACGCAGGGTTTCGGCCGCATCGAACCGGTGGTAAAGAATCAGCGGCGCGGCGGCCAGGGCGGAGAGGGCCATTCCAGCGACTATGCCCGTGATGTGGAACAGCGGGGCCATGCCCAGCAGTCCGTCGCCGGGACCGATTTGCATCCAGGTGCGGAAGACTTCCGCGTTGAATGCAATGTTTCCGTGCAGGCATATCGCGCCTTTGGGAGGACCCGTGGTTCCGGATGTATAGACCAGATACGCGATATCTTGCGGTGCTACGGGTTGGCGCATACCGGCCGCGATTGGCTCGGCGGCAAGCCCGGCGCGGAGTTCGCCCACGGTAAAGACATGCTCCACGGGCGGAGTTTCGAGTTGGTCAAGCTTTACGATCGCCCTCGCGCCCGAGTCGTTCAGGTGATACTCCAGTTCCTTCCGCTTGAACATGGGATTCAGCGGTACGACGATTGCGCCGCGCTTCCACGCTCCGTATTGTGCAATGACAAATTCCGGGTCGTTCTGCGTCAGAATGGCTACGCGGTCGCCCTTGCCGACGCCGCGTCTTGCAAGCACGGAGGCGAACCGCGTGGAAAGATCGTCCAGAAGCGCGAAACTTGTCGTGTCTTCAAAATAGTGCAGGGCCGGCGACTCCGGGAACTGGCGCGCGGTGTCTTCGAAAATATCGATCATGCTGCGCGTGGCCGCGGGCATCGAAGCCGGAACAAACGGCGAATAGAGGGCAAGCCAGGGCTTCGCCGCGTAGGGACTGGGCATTTTTCGATTATAGTTAGTTAAAGTGGCTAAGAAGCGCCGTTTCGACGCAAAAAAAGAAGTGCGGAAGCTCGCCCGCGAGCGCGTCGGTGTTGTGCCCGCGGGGCGCGTGATCGTCCCAAAAGCGGAGCGTGCGAAGCCGAAGCACAAGAAGCAGCCCGTCGAAGACGACACCTGCCAGTCATGAAAATCGCCCTCGGTCAGATCAACACCACCGTCGGCGATCTCGCCGGAAATGTCGAGCGCATGGTGCGAGCCGCCCGGGAGGCCGCCGCGCGCGGCGCGCAGATCGTGGTATTTCCCGAACTTGCAATCACCGGCTATCCGCCACGCGATTTACTCGAAAAGCCCAGCTTTCTCGACCGCACGGCGTGGCAGCTCGATCACCTTGCACGGGAGACCGCGTCACTCCCGCTCGCGGTGATCTGCGGCTTGGCCGGCCGGTCCATCTTTACAACCGGCAAGCGCGCCACCAACAGCGCGGCGGTCTTGTTCGAAGGCAAGAGCGTGCTGCGCCAGGACAAGATGTTGCTCCCCACCTACGACGTTTTCGACGAGGCGCGCTACTTCGTGCCGGGAGAACGCCAATCGGTATTCACGCACGCCGGACGGAAGATCGCGCTGACTGTCTGCGAGGACGCTTGGAACGACAAGCAGTATTGGGAACGCCAACTCTACCAGCGCGATCCAGTTGAGGAACTCGTGGCGGCGGGCGCAACGATTCTCATCAGCATCAACGCCTCGCCTTACCACATGGGCAAGCGCGCCCTGCGCCGCGAAGTGTTCGCCGCCGCGGCGGTGCGTCACAAGATTCCGGTGGTCTACGTCAATCAGGTGGGTGGGAACGATCAACTGGTGTTCGATGGGAGCAGCTTTGCCCTCGACGCGGAGGGCCGGCCGATTGCAACAGCAACTTCGTTTCGCGAGGATCTGGTCATCGCGGACATCGACACCGGCCGCGGCGACCGGCGGGAGAACTTACCGGACGAGAACGAAGCAGTCTACGATGCGCTGGCGCTCGGCACGCGCGACTACATTCATAAGTGCGGCTTCAAGCGCGTTTTGATTGGGCTCAGCGGCGGAATCGATTCTTCACTCACGGCGGCGATCGCGGTCGACGCAGTGGGTCGCGATAACGTGACTGGCGTCGCCATGCCAGGACCGTTCTCCTCCGATCACAGCCTGCGCGACGCGCGGGAGATGGCGAACAACCTCGGCATCCGCTTCGAAATCGCGCCGATCACGGGGATGTATGAAAAGTGTCTCGACGCGCTCGATCCGATCTTTCGCGGCGCGCCTCGCGACGTGACCGAAGAGAACATTCAGGCGCGTTTGCGCGGCGTCACGCTGATGGCCCTTTCGAACAAGTGGTTGGCCTTGGTTCTGACGACCGGAAACAAAAGCGAAATCGCCGTCGGTTATTGCACGCTTTACGGGGACATGTGCGGAGGTCTCGCCGTCATCAGCGATATCCCAAAGACACTGGTCTACGAGCTATCCCGCGTGGCGAACGGGCGGCACGAAGGCGCGATTCCCGAGAGCGTGTTCGAGAAGCCGCCATCAGCTGAGTTGCGCCCGGATCAGAAGGACAGCGACTCGCTGCCGCCCTATGATGTTCTGGACCGTATTCTGAAGGCCTGTGTCGAGGACTATGAGCCTCCACAGAAAATCGCGGCGGAGCTTGGCTTGTCTCTGGATCTGGTGCGTGGCATCGTGGGCAAAGTCGATAGGAACGAATACAAGCGGCAGCAGGCCGCGCCGGGGCTGAAAGTTACAACTAAGGCGTTTGGAATCGGCCGCCGCTTCCCCATAGCGCAGAAGTACACGGAATGAGCCCCATCCTCAATAGCGCGCCGGCCGTGGTGGAGCAGGCGATCCGCCTGCTTCGGCGCGAAGCGCTGTTTCTTTCACACGTTCTGCCTCGGAAGCAAACACCGGCCGCGCTTCGCACGGCAGGCAAGCGGAAACGCCTGCCCCACCCCGGCAAAGCAGAGTTTTCACACAGCACTACTTTTATCCTATGAAACCTTTACTGCTTGCCGCACTCGCCTGCGTTGCGGCAATGCTTTCTTCACAGCCCGCCCCGAGGGAACAAGCAGGCCCTCTTTCGACGGGCGGCACGCTGCTTGTGAGCGGATGGCGCGTACGTCCCGCGGGAAAGCAGATGCCGCTCGACACTATGCCCATGTCATCGGCCGTTTCGCCTGACGGGCGTTTCCTGCTCGTTCTGAACGGAGGGTACAACCCTCCCTCCATCAGCGTCATCGACGTGAAGGAAACGCGGGAACTGGGGCGGGTCCGATTGGCCGACGCCTGGCTCGGACTCTGCTTTTCACCCAGGGGCGACAAGGTCTACGTGGGCGGCGGGTCGACAGGCTCCGTACATGAGATGAACTTTTTAAATGGTGCTCTCACGCCCGCACGCTCCTTCGCGGTGGTGCCGCTTGAAAAGAAGACGGTGCGCGATTTCATTGGCGATGTGACGTTGTCGCCCGATGGCCGGCTCCTGTACGCGGCCGATCTCTATCACGATTCCGTGGCCGTCATCAATCCACAATCGGGCATCGTAATCGAGCGGTATAAGACGGGCCGCCGCCCATATCGCATCCTCTTCCATCCGGACGGCAAGTCGTTTTTTGTGACCAGTTGGACCGACGGAACCCTCGGGCACTACAGCGCGACGGATGGCTCGCTGCTAAGCTCTCTGCGGCTGGGCGCGCACCCCACGGACATGGTGTGGCGTGCCGGAAAGAACGATCCCGCGGAAGGCGAGAGCAGCTGGGCTGCCCGCCTGTTTGTAGCCGCCGCGAATACGAACAACGTGTACACCGTGGGAGTTTCCGAGTCGAAGGAGTTGAAGCAGGTTGAGACCATAAACGTCGCCATGACGCCGCGGCAGCCGGTCGGAATGACCCCTTCGGCGCTCGCGCTGAGTCCGGATCTGAAGCGGTTATACGTCGTGTGCTCCGATGCAAATGCGGTCGCCGCGGCCGATGTGTCCGAAGACCGCACCCGCGTCCTGGGTTTCATTCCGGTTGGTTGGTACCCCACGGCCGCTCGCGTTGTCGCGGATGGCCGGCTCGTCGTATTGAATGGACGCGGCCTTCGCAGTTACCCCAACCCCAAGGGTCCGAACCCGACAAAGAAATCCGCGCCGCTGCACGAGGGCCTTCGGTCGGATGAGTACATCGGCAGTATTCAGCGCGGGTCCTCGTCCTGGATTGAAGAGTTGACGGAGACGCAAATCGCGGCACACACGAAAACCGTACTGGCGAATACGCCCTATAACGACGCGAAGCTCGATCGCAAGGAACCGCTGCCGGCTGGCATCAAACACGTCATCTATATCGTCAAGGAGAACCGCACCTACGATCAGGTGTTGGGCGACATGAAGGAGGGCAATGGCGACGCGTCGCTGGTCCTGTTCGGCGAGGAGATCACCCCAAACCATCACAAGCTCGCGAGGGAATTCGTTCTGCTCGACAATTTCTATGTGAGCGCCGATGTGAGCGCGGATGGACACAGTTGGTCGACCGCGGCGATCGCGAACGATTATATCCAGAAATTCTGGCCCAACAGCTACGCCGGCCGGAGGAAAGTTTACGACTACGAAGGGCAGGAACCCACTTCCGCTCCGCCAGCCGGCTACCTTTGGACGAACGCGGCCGCGGCCGGTGTGACCATGCGCAATTACGGATACTTCGTCAATAATGTGGCGAAGCCGCAGCCGGGCGCGGCCGCGATCAGCGGAACGCGCGATCCGGTCCTGCAACGCGTGACCAACCCGAACTACCCCGGTTTCGATCTGGACTATCCGGACGTGGAGCGGGCGAAGGTGTTTCTCGCAGACCTTGGCTCGTTTGAAAAGAGCGGGGAGATGCCGGCGCTGTTGCTGGTGCGCCTGGGCAACGATCATACATCGGGTACGGCTGCGGGGAAGATATCTCCGCTCTCGGCGGTTGCCGATAACGACTACGCACTCGGGCTGCTCGTGGAAGGCGTTTCGCGCAGCCGTTTCTGGAACAGTACGGCCATCTTCGTTCTGGAGGACGACGCGCAGAATGGCGCGGACCACGTGGACTCGCACCGCTCGCCCGCTTTCCTGATCTCGGCGTTTTCGAAGCGGAAGTTCGTCGATAGCTCCATGTACAACACGACGTCGATGCTGCGAACCATGGAGATGATTCTCGGGCTACGCCCCATGACGCACTTCGACGCAGGTGCGCGCGTGATGACCGCAGCATTGCAGACCGTGGCCGATCCCACGCCTTACGCCGCGGAGAAACCGCGCATTTCCCTCGATCAGCGTAACCCTGCCGCGAGCGCCACGGCGGCCCGTTCGGCAAAGCTCAACTTCGAACAGGAAGACATGATCGACGACGATGAGTTGAACGATATTCTCTGGCGCGCCATCCGCAAAGACGAGCCGCCCGCGCCTGTGCGCAGCGCCTTCGGACAATTTGGACAATAAGCCGTCGAGAGCGCACCCCTTCCCAGAATGCCTCGAATCTATCTGTGTTTCTTGTGGCACATGCACCAGCCGTTTTACAAGGACTTGATCTCGGGAGAATACCGCCTCCCGTGGACGCGCATGCACGCGCTCAAGGACTATTACGGAATGGTCCGCTTGCTTGAAGAATTCCCCGCGATTAGGCAGACCTTCAACCTGGTGCCTTCGATGATGGTGCAGGTGGAAGAATACGCCAGGGGCGAAGCGCGGGATCCTTTTCTCGCGTGTGCACTCAAGCCCGCCGAGCGCCTTACCAATGACGAACGAGCCTTTCTCCTTCGCCACTCCTTTCACGCCGACCCTGCGCGTATGATCTACCGGTACCCGCGTTACGGGGAGTTGTTGGACGCATGGGAGGCTGCGAAGCGCAATTCCGATCACGCCTCCAGAATGCTGGGCAACCAGGATTTCCGCGACTTGCAGGTGCTTTCGCAGGTGGCCTGGTTCGACGAGGAATTTCTGGAACACGACGCCGAAGTGCGCGCGCTCGTGACGAAGGCCAGGAACTTCTCGCTCGAAGATCAGGCCCTTATGGGCCGCAAGCAGATCGAGATTTTGAACCGGGTGATGCCCGCGTATGAGCGATTAGCTGCCTCACGTCAGGTGGAGATTTCGACCACGCCCTTCTACCATCCGATTCTGCCGCTGATTTGCGATTCCGATATCGCGGGCGTGTCCCATCCGTTCGTGCCGCTTCCCAGCCGCTTTCATCATCCTGAAGATGCGCATTATCAGCTGAGCATGGCACGCGAATTTGTGTCGAGCCGCTTTGGTGCGCCTCCGGTTGGACTCTGGCCCTCGGAAGGCTCAGTTTCCGACGAGGCCCTCGCGCAAGCAAGCGATCTGGGTTTCGAGTGGGCCGCTAGCGACAGCGGCGTGCTGGAAAAAACCTTTGGACACGGCGCGGGTCTCGACGCGCTTTATTCGCCGTATGAGTGGAAGCAGGGGGATCGCAAAATCAAGCTGATCTTCCGCGACCACTTCATGAGCGACTTGATCGGGTTCGTCTACTCGCGCATGAGCGCCTCAAGCGCGGCCGAGGACTTTCTCCACCGCATCCACGAAAATTGCCGCGGGGCAATGCAAGCCGGGCGGGACGCGCTGGTTCCGGTTATCCTCGACGGAGAGAACGCGTGGGAATACTACGATCACAACGGCCGTCCGTTCCTTCGCGAGTTGTACCGGCGGATCTCAGACGATCCAGCGATTTCCGCGGTCACGGTTAGCGAGGCGCTTGCGCGTATTGAACCGCGCGTACTGCATCGCATCGCGCCGGGTTCGTGGATCAACGCGAACTTTGACATATGGATCGGCGCGGAGGAGGATAACAAGGCGTGGGAGTATCTGCTGCGCGCACGCCAGGCGTACGCGGCCGCCACCAGTGACGCCTCAGGCACGCTTGACGAAGCCCGGCGCAAACTCGCCTATGAAGAACTGCTGATCGCCGAAGGCAGCGACTGGTGCTGGTGGTACGGGCCGGAGCATGCATCGGACAACCGGGAGGAGTTCGACCAGTTGTTCCGCGACCATCTGGCGAACGTGTATCACGCTCTCGGCCTTTCCCCGCCGGACGAGTTGACGAGGCCGATTCTGAAGTCGGTGGCGGCGAAAGAGTTTCGGAGGGAGCCCACTGGATCGATACAACCCGTGCTTGACGGCGAAATCAGTTCGTACTTCGAGTGGATGGGCGCGGGGATATACCGCGCTGATTCGCGATCCGGCTCAATGCACGGCGGCCGCAATCCGGTGCACGAGATCTACTACGGAACCGACGGCCACGACCTGTACATTCGCGTGGATTTCGCCGAGCCGCCTGCCGGCGCCGAACTGAGGCTGAAGGTTGGCGAACGGTCACTCTCGATCTCGCTGAATGCGGGGATGGCTGAACTGCGCGGCGCGGCTGTTCTCGACGCGGAATGCGTCTTTCGAAAGATACTCGAAATCCGAGCGCCCGTTGAACACTGGCCGGCGCGATTCCGCGTTACGTTGTGGCGGAACGGATTGCCGGTGGGCTCGGTGCCCCAAGAGGGAGACTTCGAACTCGCCCGAACGGATGAACACTGGTAGCGGTTGATCGTAAACCGGCGTTGAGACAACGGCGCAGTCGTCCTCCAGTCCCGGCGCAGCGTTGCGTTTCAGCGCTTGATGGCTTGCCTGTAGCAGATCCACGGTCAGATGGTGCGCCAACCCTCTCCCTCGCCGATTTCGGCACTCCTTCAGGCCCCATGACGCGGTTCGCGGCGCTCTCGTTGCTACACGCTCTTCCATCCACTCATTCGGCCACATCGGGTGTTGGCCGTTACTTTGTTCGCTGGCTTCGTCTGCACTCGAGCGCGATCCGGCTCCTCATTGCCGCACGTGCCCGACGTGGGGCTTTCGTTTTCTCCATCAGCTAGACTGCCGCTGCTGCACGAAAACCAGAAACTGCGTCGCTGATCTTGTCGGCTGACCGGGAAGGCAACTCGCCCTGTGGGCGCTACCTCGACCCGGCCGGTCGTGGCGTCTTATCTGTGCTTCGGACCGCGCCCATAATGCGCCTGGTAAGGCCCCGGAGTCCCGATAACTCCCACAGCAAGGTCCTACTTCGCCAGCCAGGCACTGAGCGCGTTGACATTTGCCGAAAACGTGCTCGATTTGATGACCTTCACCGGCGGCGGCTGCTTGCCCTGAAACAAGCTTACCGTCTCATTCTCCGCGACCGGGTACACCCGCCCGCCGATCGTCAACGTCATATCCTTTGCCGCAAACACGGATACCACATTGTCGGCCTTGCCGATATTGCCCTCTTCGACCCATGCGCCCCGCTCGTCCAGCGCATCGATGATCGCCCGCGCCGATTTCGGTCTGACGATGCGCTCACCGCTCCAGGGAGAAAGACCATGCAGCTTGTCCGGACGCCGCATTTTCGAAACATCGGCGGCAGCCAACGTTTTGTATTCGTCCGCAATCGAGGCGAGCTGATTCCCATTCGTCAGCACGCCGTAGTGCGTGATCACGGACTGGTCGCTGTAACTGATTTCGTATCCGTCAATCAGCGTCGACGATTTTCCCTGCACCTGCACGCGCGTTCCCTTTGTGACGTAGAGAGGCTTGTTCGTACGCAGTTCGTAGAACCGCGCCAGCACGACCGCGCCGTTAGCCATTCGCCTCCGCGCCTCCGCCGGATGATCCGCCCGAGGCAAAGCTGAACGCTGCAAATACTCGAGCGCCCGCGGCGCCGCATCCAGGTACTTGCGTTTGCCCGTCGCGCGATACAGGACCAGAAGTGTTTTCAGAATCCCCTGCGACTCTCCGCCGGTCACCGACGGCGGCTCGAAAATGCGCGCCCAGGCGGGATGCATGTCCGCGTCGTACTGCTGCGCCCAGGCGGGCTGCGGTTCCGGCATTTGCGCGAGCAGTATGAAATCGCCGCCCCTCTCCGCCGCTGCCTGATAACGTGGCTCGCCGTAGATACGCGAAGCTTCGAGGAAAGCGTCGATCACGTCGGAGATCGTGTTGTCGTTGAACGTGTACTCAGATTCGTAATTCGGTCCGGGCCATGTTTTCGACCACGTTTCCGGATAGCTCGCACGCTTGACTGGAAACTTCGCCGGGTCCGGGAATTCGCGGTAGCGCTGCGGCCATGCGCCGTTTGGATACTGCGCCTTGATCAGCGAATCGAGCGCGTGAAGAGTCGCTTCGTGGATCTTCGCGTCCGCGAAACCCAGGGCGCGGTCGACGCGCATCATCAGGCGCACCGCGCCCTGCGACACGTTATCGTCGAGATTGGTCACGGGGTGGCTGCGCACGATGCCGGGCGAAGGCGTGGGAAGAGAGCCGCAGTTTCCGTCCGCGCGATACGGATAATATTTACGCTTCGCCGGATCGAACTCGATCACATAGTCCCAACCGCCTGAACAGTGCTGGCCTTTAACGAGCGAGTACGCCGCGTCCCTCGCCAAGCCGAGGTAGTAACGATCTCCCGTAGCGTCGTAGGCCTCGAGATAGGCCAAGCCGACGCTCGGAATTCCCTCGCGCTGCACCGTGACTTGCGTGAATCCCTCTTCGTGCTCCGAACGGCCATAGCTTAGATCGGCCGTGTAATAGAAATGATAGCCGCCCTCGGTCGAGACCTTCGTGCGGTAGAATTCCGCGGCTTTGCGAAGCGCTTTCAAGACCTCGTCGCGAGACGGCTCCTGGCCCATGGCTCCGTTCGAGACCGACAGGAGAAGGCCAGCCAGCAGTAGTAGAGTGGTAATCGTGTGGCGCATAGAAATCGAAGTTTACTACGTTCGCGTCCGGCTGGCGGCAATTGCGCACGGGCGATAGTCCCGCCGCGGAGTACGCGCGCCGGCTTGAGGCGCGCCGCGGTGCTTCCGCACGGCTGGAACGGCGTCACGTTCTCCTTGGAAACGTCCGTCTGATTCTGTTCGCGGCGGGCGCCGCGCTGGCGTGGCTGGCCTTCGTCGAGAACGCGATCGCGATGTGGCTGCCGGCCGCGCCCGCGGCGCTCTTCGCGGTACTCGCCATCTACCATGAATCGGTCATTCGCAAACAGCGGAGTGCTCGGCGCGCCGAGCACGTTTACGAAAACGGCATCGCGCGTCTGGAGGACCGTTGGGAAGGGCTTGGCGAAGCGGGCGAGCGCTTCCGCGACCCTGCGCATCCCTACAGCGAGGATCTAGACCTGTTCGGAAAGGGCGGACTATTTGATCTTCTCTCCGCGGCGCGGACGGTTGTTGGTGAGAATACGCTTGCGAAGTGGTTGCTGGCACCGTCACCAGTCACGGAGATTCGCGAGCGCCACGGTGCTGTCGAAGATCTGCGGCCGAGGCTCGACTTCCGTGAAGATCTCGCTGTCCTCGCCGAAGACCTGCGCACCGGAGGCGGAGGCGGCAGCCTTGTGAACTGGGCCGAGGAACCGGGCGCGATCGCCATTCGCGGAGCGAGAGTGACGGCTGTTCTGCTCTCATGTGTGGTGCTTGCCGCCGCGATCGCCTGGGCCGTAAGCGGTCATCGGGCGCCCTTCTCCGTAGCGCTCACGTTTGTGGCGGGCTTCGGCCTCTGGCTGCGTGCGCGTGTGCTGCACGTTCTCCACTCGGCGGAACAAGCCGCGGGTGGACTGTCGATGCTCGCTTCCGTGCTGAAGCGCATCGAGCCGGAGCGATTCACGGCGCCGAGCCTCGCCGCTCTCCGCAACGCGCTCGATACCGGCGGGCTCCCGCCGTCGAAGCAAATCGCGCGTCTGAACCGGCTGGTGGAATTGATCGACTCCCGCGATAATGTGGCGCTGCGTATCATCGGACCGCCCCTGCTCTACGGGACGCATTTGGCATTTGCCGTGGAGGCCTGGCGCGCCCGCGCCGGCGTCCACGTACGGCAGTGGCTCGACGCCGTGGGAGAAATCGAAGCTCTCTCCTCGCTTGCCGCTTACTCTTACGAACATCCGGACGACGCGTTTCCGGAATTCGCCGATGGCCCGGCCCTCTTCGACGGCGAAAATCTCGGCCATCCCCTGCTCCCAGCCGCGCGCACGGTTCGCAACAGCGTTCAACTTCACGAAGGCCTTAAATTGCTGCTCGTGAGCGGGTCGAACATGTCGGGGAAGAGTACGCTGTTGCGCACGGTGGGCATCAACACAGCGCTGGCGATGGCGGGAGCGCCGGTGCGCGCGGCCCGATTACGCCTGTCCCCGCTCGCTGTCGGAGCGTCCATCCGCATCACCGATTCGTTGCAGGGCGGCGCCTCCCGATTCTACGCCGAAATTACCCGGCTGCGGCGGATTCTCGACATCGCTCGCGGTCCTGTACCACTGCTGTTCCTGCTCGACGAACTGCTGAATGGCACGAACTCACACGACCGGCGCATCGGCGCCGAAGGCATCGTGCGCGGTTTCCTGGAGCACGGCGCCCTCGGCCTGGTGACGACGCACGACTTGGCGCTGACAGAGATCGCCACGTCAATGGGCAAGGCGGCTGCGAATGTGCACTTCGAGGACCATCTGGAAGAAGGTGTAATCACGTTTGACTACAAACTGCACGATGGCGTGGTTCAGAAGAGCAACGCGCTCGAGATGATGCGGGCCATTGGGCTTCATGTGTAGAATTCCCGAACAAAGAAGCATTCGCCGCAATGCGGCGGCGATCTCGCGCGGGCCCGGCCGTAAGTACGTGCCGGGGAAGTCTACTGCGACGGATCCGAGCTATCGCTAGCCGTTGCGGCCGTCGACGGCTCCGTGCCGGAACGTCTTTCCCTTGCAAGGCGGATTCCGCCAACAACGGTACCTTTTCGCATTTCGTTCACAAGCGCCATCCGGACGGCAACTGCAGGTTTCTTGAAAAACAGAAAATCCGCTTCGGTATTCCGAGCAAGATCGCGAACACCGGCGGGATCGCGAACGAGGGCACGGTCGAGGTCCAACTCGCGGGTGAGGTGCAGTGCGAGGGCGCGTGCGCGGTCGACCGCGATGTCGAGGGCAAGGTCCAGGGCACGGGCAAGGTCGCGGACGGGGAAGCGGGCGAGCGCACGGTCGAGGTCGAGGGCGTGGTCGATCGCTAGGTCGCGGGCAAGGTCGAGCGCAAGGTCGCGCGCGCGGTCGAGGACAAGGTCGAGGTCGAGGTCGAGCGCGCGGTCGCGGGCACGGTCAAGATCGAGATCAAGGTCGCCGGCCCGCGCGTGGGCAGCCGCGAGCCCAAGATCACCCGGTAGGTTGATGCTGAGGCCGGAAGCGAGGCGGAGGTCGAGGACAAGGTCGAGGACCGACTCGCGGGCGGCGTCGCGGGCAAGTACAAGGGCACGAGCGTTCTCACGCGGACGCCCACGGTCTAGTGCGAGGGGCACGGCGAGGGCGCGGATGATCTCAACAGCCCGGGCGCATGCGTTCGCCTCCAGGGTTCGAATCAGCGATTGCAGAAGTTTTTCAGCAGCTAGTCTCAGTTTCGCGCTGTTGTCATCGCCGCCGGCCAGACCCTCCGTGCTCCAGCACCCAATATCTCGTTGCGCGTCACGCTGTCCGGGTTCGTGCGGCGCCACATCCTGCAGTTGCCTGAGGGAAGGAATCGTGTAATTCCACGATCGCCCTCCATACTTGACGGTCATCCACTCGCCGAAAGCCTTCACCTGCGAGTTGCGCGAAACGGCCACGGGTCTCGATCCTTCGCCCGCTGAAAAACGGGGCGCAGTCCAGTGATCAGGCCTAAAGTCATTGGCTCGCGCCGGCACTTCGTCTAGAAATACCTGGTACTCCGCGTTGGTAACAAATCTCGAGTCCACGGCGTGGAGTTCATCGATACCTGCCATGTCTCTGCGCCGAATTACAAACATCGCCTCCCCGTAAATACGCTCGTGCTCCGGGTCTGAATTGGTGATCAGACTCGCAATCATTGCCGGCCATGCCGGATCGACTTTCTGCGCCTCCTGGATACACTCAACCAATAGCGTCAGCGCCGGCAAAGAGGGCGGCTCATGGCGAAGGCAACCTTCGAGAATCGGCGTTGCGTCGGCTTCCGCGACATACAGCCGGATCGTTTCATGCCACCACTCCTCTCCGGTGAATGCCGCAAGGTCCCGCTCCAGCCGATTCGCCCGCATGTGCACGGCCGCCAGATACTCCTGGAAGGTCTTGTGGCCGAACGAATAGACGCCTCGCTCACGCTCCAGCAGCAGCCCGCTGGAATTCTCGACCATCTCCAGAAAATCGCCCGGTCCGGCGCTGGGGTTCACCGCCTTCACCGCGGAGTCGATCACGATGGCCGCATCTACGGCGGCGATCTCGCTGCTCCTCATGCTCATCAACCGATAGGCCAAGGATTCCAGAACAATTCGCTTTTGGTCCGGCGTCATGTTGAATTCGTCTCGCGCGCCTTCCACCTTTTGGCGATTGCCCAGGAATGCTTCGAAAAAGTCGCGATAGAGTTCAGCGCGCCCACCCGGGAGATGGCCGCGGTACCGATGGAGCGTGGCGATCATGGTGAGCATCAGCGGGTTCGCCGCGAGATCGGTAAGTACATCCGAACCGCGAACCCGGCTCATCAACTCAGCGGCGCCTCTCCGGGTTTTGCTGCTCTCGTCTTCGTCGCCGCTGTTGTGACTGATCGCTTCGTTGGCATGATACCAGTTGGAAACGAATCGGCTGGTCTGGTGCTCGCTGAACGGTAGAACTCGAAGCGTCGAGACTCCCGGCACCGGATTCTCGTAATAACCCCAAGGTCTCGAGGCAATCAGAAAGCGGCTGCCGGCATGATCTTGTATGCTCTTCTCCACCCACGCCGAGACCTTTAGGCGTGTGGCGGCGTCCCCGGCTTCATCCAGGCCATCCAGCAACACGAGGCATTTCCCTTCGTTAAGTTTCCGTTCAAACCAGTTCGGAGGCGGTTTGAGCGTTTGGCTCTTCACTGCCTCGCTTGCGAGGATGACATCTTGTAATGAAAGGTCCGGATTTTCCGAGATCACTTTCGCGTGAGTTCGAAGGCAGAGATAGACCGGGAGCGTTTGGTGTACCTTTTTTCGTCGAGAGGCCGCCAGGGCGGTAGCGACGTGCTTAAGAAGTGTTGTTTTCCCACTGCCAGGCGCGCCGATGATGGCGAAGTGGCCTGGTTTCTCCAGGTATTCCCAAACCTCAAGGCGTTCGGCTCCCGCCCCCGCCGGCGATTGCGAAGGGAAAGGATCGTTCCCTCGTTCGTCCGCTTGATCGGGCGCGAGGGACGGTTCGACGAAAACCGGCTTCATTTCAAGCGAGTAGACCCCCTGCTTCGAAAGGCCTTTCAGATCGAAGTTGCAGCAGTGGTAAAAGACACGCTTTCTATAATCCCTCTCATAGCCGGAGCGGAGTTTCCAGAATCTCCCGGGGAACTGCCGGATAAATAGTAGTATTTCGTAAACAACGATCGGCAAGAGTATCTACGGATGGTTCTTCGCGTAATCGCCGATGAATACCCAGTTCGCGCCCAGCGCCCAGGCGATAGCAGGTACAGCTATCGCTGCCAGAATCGTCTTCGCAATTCTGCTCGCGGATGCCGGACTGGACTCTTGTTGGTCGGCCAAGTCTTTCTATTCTGCCTCAACCGACTGCGCGAAGCGGCATCCGATGCGATCCTCACTCGGATCAGTGCCGCTTCTCTCCCGGCCCCGCCGCCGTTTCGCCTTCCATTTCTCCCAACCCCAGCCCGCGATGCAATAGATCGAACACTAACCCGTAGCATCTGTACGCCAACTCGGGATCGTAGCGCGGACCCTCATCGCGCATGAACGCATGCGCGCCGTTGACCTCGTGCCACGTAAACCGCGCTCCCACCTCTTCGAGGCGCGCCTTGATCAGATTCCGTCCATCGAGCGGAACATGCGGATCCTGCCGCCCCCAGATGTGCAACAACTCGCCTCCGATTTCGCCCGCGCGCTCAAGCGAGTTGTCGTTCATCCCATTCCCGAGGCTCTTCTTGTGAATGTCCGTCGCGTAGAAGCAAGCCGCCGCCAGCACGTCCGGATTCATCGCCGCGCGAAACGCCAGATGTCCGCCAATGCAGATACCCACCACGCCCAGCCGCCCCGTGCAGCATTCGAGCGACTTGAGGTAATCGAGCGCGGCCCTCGCATCGCCATCGTACGCCGCGATTTCCTTCGCAATCTTGCAGGCGTTCCCGCGATCGGCCCCTGCCTGATCGTACGCGAGCACCGTTCCCGCCGGTTCGAGTTCGTGATAAATTTCCGGCGCCGCGACCACATACCCATGACCGGCAATCATGGCCGCGGTGCGGCGGATGGGGCCGGTTATCTGGAAGATTTCCGAATATAACAACACGCCAGGGTACCTGCCCGGCGCAACGGGACGGAAAATGCTGGTGCGCATCGGCCCGGTGGGCGTGGGGATATCGGCAGACTCGCTGTCTTTGATGATCATAGGGCGTTCGGAATGTCCGATTATACCCACGCGCCAATCGGGGTGTCCTGGAGGTAAGATGGAAAGCGCGAAACCATCAGGAGAGACACATGGAACTGAAACCGGAATCGAAACCAGCAAGACGACAGTTCGTCCAGGCCGCGGCTGCGGCGATCGCCACGAGCCGCTTCCCTATCCTGGGCGCGAACGACAAGGTCCAGGTCGGAATCGTCGGCCTCGGCGGACGCGGTAACGACCACATGAAATTCTACTCGTCGCTCGATTCCGATTGCCGAATCGCAGCCGTCTGCGACGTGAATCAGGCCGCGCGCGAACGCGCCGTCGCGCTCATTAAGAAGAACAAGGGCCACGATCCGAAGGACTATTCGGACATGCGGACCATGTTCGAATCGAAGGACATCGACGCTGTGTCCATCGCCACGCCCAACCATTGGCACGCGCTCGCCGCGATTTGGGCCTGCCAGGCCGGGAAGGACGTCTACGTCGAGAAGCCGGCGAGTCACAACATTTACGAGAGCCGCCAGATGGTCGAAGCCGCGCGCAAATACAAGCGGATGGTCCAGGTGGGTTCGCAAAGCCGTTCGATTCCGCACAAGATGCGGGCCATTCAGTTGATCCAGGAAGGCGCCATCGGGCAGATTTATTCCGCGAGGGCACTGTGTTTCAGACGGCGCTTTTCGATCGGCCACGCGCCGGACGAAGCGGTTCCCGCCGGTCTCGACTGGAGTCTGTTCCTCGGCCCCGCGCAGTGGAAACCGTACAGTAAGAACAAATTCGCCTACAACTGGCACTGGTATTGGGACACCGGGAACGGCGACATCGGCAACCAGGGCGTGCATGAAATGGACATCAGCCTTTGGGGCCTCGGACGCACCGGATGGCCGGCATCGGTCTCTTCGAACGGCGGCAAGTTCGCCTGGAAGGACGATCAGGAAACGCCCAATACACAATACGCGGCGTTCGAATTCGGCGACGCGCAAATGACGTTTGACGTGCGCAATCTTCCCACGCCGCCTGAGGGGCTCGTGCCACTCACTGGACCAAACTATGTGGGGAACATTTTCTTTGGCGACCTGGGCTTCCTCACGCTGGACCACACCGGCTACAAGTTGTACAAGAGTACGGCGGGCAATATCAGCGGCGACGCAGCGAGGGGGGCGGGCGCGGGGAGCCGGGAGAAATACGAATTGGTCAAAGAGGAAAAAGGCTCCGGCGAAGATACCGCGCCCCATATGAAGAACTTCTTCGACGCGGTGCGCTCCCGCGATTACACCAAGCTTCACGCGGAAATCGAGATCGGCGCGCGCTCGGCGGCGTTTTGCCACTTAGCGAACATTGCCTATCGCGTAAACCGCACGGTGCGAATGGACCAATCCGCAGGCCGGTTTCTCGGCGACGACGAAGCGAATTCGCTGCTCACGCGGAATTACCGCAAACCGTACGTCGTGCCGGAGAACGTCTAGCGGTGAATGGCGCGAGTCACGGCTGGCTTCGGAAGGGCATGGGACGCACACGGAGCGGCTTCAGTGCGTGGTCGAAATCTCGCCACCACGCGTCGGGCCGTGGGACATAGCCAGAGCATCGCCGTTGAACGCGACCGTCACGCGATGGAATGGATCTCGATGCCACCTCGTGGTCTCGCCAGGTGCGAGCAACAATCGCCGCACCAGAGTCGTTCCACGCTGATGAATCGTTTCCTCGGCCGCTGATGGTTACCAATCTTTTCGCATCACGTTGCCCTTGTATTCCATCTCGCGGTGGATTCCAATCTTCGACGTGTAGTACGCGAACACCGTCCGTTCCTTGAGTTCCTTGAAGAACGGATGGTTTTCCTGCCCGTGCAATCCAGTTTTGCTAAGGCGCTTCAAGCCGGCTTTCCAGCGCCGTTTCAAACCGGCGTCGTTCGATTCGTCGAGCGCGCCCGCGATGTACGCCGCGACCCCCGCCGCCCGCGCGCCCGGCGAATGATCGTCGGTTGGAATCATCGCTTCCGTCAACTCGTCGAGCATCCGGAACTCCTCTCGGGTGAAGAATCCCGCTGGCCGCACCCCGGCCGCGCCAGCCGCCAGTTTCAGCACTTCGCGCCGCGACCTCACAATTCACCTCTCTTCAGCCGCTCCGCAAGGTAGTCGCACGACCGCCAGCAAAGCGCCATGATCGTCCACGTAGGATTCTGGCACGACGCGCTCACATGGCTGCTGCCGTCCACAACGAACAGGTTCTTCACATCGTGCGATTGTTGGAACTGATTGAGCACCGATGTCTTCGCGTCCGCTCCCATCCGCGCCGTGCCGAGTTCGTGTATGGACCATCCCGGCGTGAGAAGCTCCCGGTCGACGCCGGTCACTTCAATCTTCGCCGCCTCGAACATCTCGAGCGCGGATTGCACCATGTCCTCCGCCATCCGCTTTTCGTTGTCGCCAAACTTGTAGTCGAACCTCAACACAGGGATGCCCCATTTATCCTTGAGCGCGGCGTCGATCCCGACGCGGCTCTCGTAACGCGGCAGCACCTCTCCAAAGGCGCCCATCGTGATGAAGGCGCCGGTCTCCTCGCGCACCTTCCTCTTGAAAGCCGCGCCGAATCCGGGTGTGGACATGGCGTTCGGCGGAAACATGCGCGCGCCGCTTTCACCCTCGAAGCCATAGCCGCGGATGAACTTCGCATGCCGTTCCGTCAGATTGCGGAAGCGCGGTAAGTAGAAGCCGCCGGGCCGCCCATCGTCGTTCGTGCGCGGCTTGCCTGCAAGATCCTTGACGAAACCCGTCACGCTCGGTCCCATGATATGTTCGCAGAAATTGTGGCCCACGTGACCGCTCGAGTTCGCGACCTTCGAAAGCAGTAGCAGCCGCGCCGATTCAAGCGTCGAAGCCCCCAGCACGACGGCCTTCGCGCGAACCTCATAGGAGCGCTTTGTGTCCGAGTCGAGAAACGACACGCCGCTCGCCTTCCCCGTCGCCTTGTCCGTCCGCACCTCGTAAACGACCGAGCCAGGGCGCAACGTCAGGTTTCCGGTGTCCATCGCGGGATAGATCAGGCCCGTAGGCGAGTCGAACGCGGCGTGAATATCGCAGCCGCCTTTGCGCGAGCAGGCCCCTCGTCCATAACAGCGGCTGCGATACTTGTTGTGCTTCAGCCCATCGGTGGTGACGCCC
>SHUI01000050.1 GCA_009697455.1 Bryobacterales bacterium | reverse complement strand
TGCGGGAACAGGGACGAAATCTCCATTCCGCACTCGCCGTGTTTCTTGAATTCCCATGGCGAGCCCATAAGCGCCCCGGGAGAACCTTGGGACACCACCACTTCGCCCTTACCGTTCAGTGCTTCCCCTTGGCGGCGGGCGAGCTCCGGTTTCGGATCGAACGTGTCGACGTGACTGACCCCGCCGTAACAGAAGACGGAAATCACGGCCTTCGCTTTGGCTGCGAAATGAGGGGCGCGCGGCGAAAGGTCGGACGGGTCTATTGTGCCGGTACCCGTGGCTCCCTGGACGCTGGTGCTCCTGAGCAGATCGGCCAAAGCCACGCCGCCGATGCCTGCTCCGCATCTCCACAACATGTCGCGCCGCGAATAGAATCTCTGAGTCATGGTCTGAGTTACGGGATGTACACGAATTCGTTTAAGTTGAACAAGGCCTGACAGAAATCGACCAGTCCGTAGGGGCTGGAGCGGATGAAATCAAGGGACTCGGAACGTTCGGACCCGGAGGGCGAGCGGCCGAGGGCAAGACGGTAGGCGCGATCAACGCGAGCTTCAACTCCGGCCGCTTCGCGCTCCAGGCGCTGCGCGAAATAACGGGCATGCAAGCCGACCGAGGCGTTGTTCATCAGCATCAGCGCCTGTGGCGCGATGGTCGAGCGATTGCGGCGCGCGCAGGAACCGGCCGCGTCGGGCTTGTCGAAGACTTCGAGCATCGGCAGTGGGATAGTGCGCTTGTGGCTGACGTAAACACTGCGCCTCCAGGTCTCGGGATCGTTGTCCGGCCTGCCGGGCCACGTGCGTCCCGTGCTCGATTGCCAAAGGGCCGGATCGATGTAGGGGTGAATCGGCGGACCGCCGGTCTTCCGGTCAAGCGTTCCGGCGACGGCCAGGATGGAATCGCGGATGAGCTCGCCTTCGAGCCTTCGCCGCGGCATGCGCCACAGCAGGCGGTTCGAAGGGTCGATCGAGGCGCTGGCCGGAATGTCGTCGCTCGCCATCTGCCAGGCGCTCGAAGTGAGCATCAGGCGGTGCATGGCCTTCACGCTCCAGCGCTGCCGCATGAACTCCACGGCCAGCCAGTCGAGCAGTTCGGGATGTGTTGGGGCGAGACCGCTTTTTCCGAAATTGCTTGGCGTGGGAACAATGCCCTCACCAAAGTGGTGCTGCCAAATCCGGTTGACCATGACGCGGGCGGTAAGTGGATTGTCCGTCGAAGCGACCCAGGCCGCGAACGTGGCGCGCCGCATGCTGGATTTCGCGCCCTCCGCAGGTTCCGGGAACGCCACGTCCGCTCTGGAGGCGGCCGACAGAATGCCTGGTGTCATCAGCGATCCCTTGCTGCCGGGACTGCCGCGGTGAAGAAAGTAGGCCGGCTCCGCGCGGGGGCCCTTT
The DNA here is from genome assembly GCA_009697455.1 of Bryobacterales bacterium. Classification (GTDB taxonomy): domain Bacteria; phylum Acidobacteriota; class Terriglobia; order Bryobacterales; family Bryobacteraceae; genus SYKU01. The sequence goes on along the minus strand of SHUI01000050.1, from coordinate 20,729 downwards.
TCGGCGATCCCCATCGCGGCTGGAAACGGGGCGGGGCGCGCCTGCTCCAGGCGGGCGATCTGGTCACGCAGTTCGGCATCGCGGGCCGCGTCTGAGGGCGACAGGGCGGCGAGGATCTCCGGGTCCGGGATTCGAAGCGTCTTCTCGACTTGAGAGGCATTGAGTCTCTGCCCCTCGGTTCGCTTTTCCTCTGGTGTGCGCAGAGCGGCCTGGATGTACTCCGGGAGCAGGGCCTTCTTCTTCGCGAGGAGCGCGTCTTTGTACGGCTTCTGGAGAGCGGTCCGCTCCTTCTTCAGAGGGGCTTCGAGACCGTCGATGCGTTTCTGCTCCGCCTTGTGGTTCGCGACTTCGACTTCGCCCACCAGCGGAAGGTCTTCATGCTGAGTGGAGAAAAAGACTGCCTGCATCCGGTAGTAATCTTTCTGAGGGATGGGATCGAACTTGTGATTGTGGCAGCGGGCGCATGCGGCGGTCATGCCGAGGAATGCGCCTGTGCTTGTCGAGATCAGATCGTCGAGCTCGTCCATGCGGGTCTGCTCGGTCTTCATGTTTGCCTCAAGGCCGTTGCGGAGGAAACCGGTTGCGGTCAGCGCGTCGTGAGAGCCTGGGTTGATTTCGTCGCCCGCAATCTGCTCGCGGACGAACTGGTCGTACGGCTTGTCCTGGTTGAAGGCGCGAATCACATAGTCGCGATATCGCCAGATGTTTGGACGGTCTCGGTCGATCTCATACCCGCCGGAGTCGGCGTAGCGGACGAGGTCAAGCCAATGGCGGCCCCAGCGCTCGCCGTAATGCGGCGATTCGAGAAGCCGGTTTACGAGGCTTGGCCACGCATCGGCGGAACGGTCATTAACGAACTCATCGATCGCCGCGGGGTCGGGCGGCAGGCCGGTCAAATCGAGATAGGCGCGGCGAACCAGGGTGCGGCGGTCGGCGGGAGGCGACGGTTGAAGGGCCTTGGCCTCCAGGGCTGCGAGCAAAAAGGCATCGATGGAATTGCGGACCCAATCCGTGCTCCTGACCGTGGGAGTAGACGGGCGCGCCGGCTGCCGGAAAGCCCAATAGCGGCGCTCTTCGGCGGTGATGGGCCGGTCTTCAAGAGCGGCGATCGCGGCCTTATCATCCGTGCGAGCCGGGGCGGATTCCTCGAGCGGCGCGCCACTCTCAATCCAACGCCGGAGGATCTCGATTTTCGCGGCGGGCAGCGGCTTGCCAGGGGGCATCGATGGTTGCTGAATCCCCGAAACGAACCGGAATAGCCTGCTTTCGGCCGGTTTGCCCGATATTAGCGCAGGTCCTCCGTCGCCGCCGATGAGAATCGATTCTCGTGAGCGGAGATCGAGATGCGACATTTTCAGAGCCTCGCCGTGGCAACCAAAACAGTTCTCGCGAAGCACTTGGGCGGCTTGCTTCGAGAGATCTTGAGCCGGAAGCGCTGTACCGGCCAAAAGTATTAGAGGGAGTGTCGCCTTCACGTTCAATCGCGATCTTAGCATGGGTGCCCATATCGCGGCCAAGCGATGTCTCATGAAGGAGGGGCGGGGCGGCACGCGGAACGCATGACCGTACAACGAATTCGCAGACAGTGCATTCGCTGTTCAGTCCGCTTGCTCTCGACTCGGCGGCCGTCCAAGTGCGTCAAATGACCGCTCGTTCGCCATGCCGTTATACTGCGCGAGCATTTGAGAACAGGAAGCGAGGTTCATTCGCGTTGGCTTACACTCGCGTTGACAGGCCGGCTTCCACCCTCCGCCAGCAAAGTAATGGCGATGGCGAATAGCGCAAATACGATGAGCATCGTGACCGGCTCGCGGCCCGCCTTTGTTGGCGGCAACAAATAACGGAACGCGCTCGCTACCGCCGTCCATGTGAGCAGGAGAAACATGCTTTGTACGCGGGGGCTGCGCGCCACGATCATCGCGACGGCGATAGTGGTCGCGGCGACGGCGGTCCACGCGATCGGGAGCGGGGCGAAGTTTTGGTACTTAAGGAAGTCCCAGGCGAAAGCTGCTGATGTGGCCGTGATGGCGGTGTGCCAGGCGATAGATTCCGAGAACAGCACCAGGCTCGCGAGGACTCCTCCGGCCACTGTGTAATCGAATCGCACCGGCAGATACCTGCCGGCGGTAATGGCGAGAGCGATCGCGATAGCCGCGGCGGCAAAGGCGCGCGTTAGCGTTGTGCCGCGAGCCGGACTGGTTTCCCCGGCGGCGAGTTCATGACGGAGCCGCCATGTACAAAGGACCAAGGAGAGCCCGAGCAGAGCGCCAAACGTCAGTTCCATCCCCTTCCACCATCCGAGAGGCATGGACGGCCAGACCGCTTTCCCCCATGGCTGTAGCGACGCGCCAAAACCGAAGCCGATGCCGCCGCCTGCCGCGCCGTAAAGCGCGAACAGCGAAGGAACGCGCGCGTGCAACCAAGCCAGCATGAGTAATCCCCCAAGCCAGAGTCCAGCCCAGAGTTCTTCGCGCGGCCTGTCGATGGGGTTCGAGAAATAGATCAGCTTCGGGTGGTTCAGAAACCGCCAGCCAATCCAAGTGCCGAGCGCCATGATGGCGAAGCCGGCGATGAGCTGCCGTTTGGTATGCAGCCCCCGTCGTAAAGCGATGCCTACAAAAGTGCCACCGAGCATCCCCCACGCGGAGCCCTTGATAGCGAATCCCAGAATGGCCCACCAAAACGTTTCGGGACGGAGGCTGAGGCCGACGGTCTGGCCGTAGGTCTCCTGTCCCCCAAAGCCCACACCAATGGCGGCGAAGGCCGCGATGAGGCCGGAATCCGCCTCCCGCCCGAGCATCAGGCACAGAACAAGTCCGATCATTGCTCCGGGGATCATTGCGCCGAGCGAGCCGCCGCCGATGGAGCCACGCAAGCCCCAACCGAGGGACATCGTGAGCGCGCCGAGAAGGCACCAATACCAGAGTGGCCGCGCGGTCACAGGCGTTATGTCCGGTACCTTGCGTTGATGCGGATGTAGCCCTCGGTCAGGTCGCAGGTCCAGAATCGCGCCTCGCCTGTACCCTTGCCGCGGAGCCTGAGCGAAATCACACATTCGGGACTCTCCAACTGGCTCTTGAGTTCCGCTTCGGAGAAGTGCGCCGCGACTCCGCCGCGGCAGACGGCGAGGCCTTGCATGTCGATATCCACCTTAGCCGGATCGAACTCGACTCCAGCATTGCCGGCGGCGGAAATGATGCGCCCCCAGTTCGGGTCCGCGCCGCAGATCGCCGTCTTCACGAGCGGCGAGTTCGCGATCGCGCGTGCGATGCGCGCGGCGGAGGCGTTGTCCTTTGCTCCCGAAACGCCGATCGTCACGAGCTTGCTCGCGCCTTCCCCGTCGCGCACGATCATCTTCGCCAATTCCTCCATTACCGTCGAGACGGCTTCTTCGAAGAGTGGCACCTCCCTGGCCAGCGGCTTGACGCCGCTCGCGCCATTCGCGAGCAGTAGCACCGTATCGTTCGTAGACGTGTCGCCATCGACCGAGATGCGGTTGTAGCTGCGTTCCGTCGAGCGCCGCAAGACCGTGCGCAAGGCCGCGGCGCCTAGATCGGCATCAGTCACGACGAAGCCGAGCGTGGTTGCCATGAGCGGCTGAATCATCCCAGACCCCTTGGTCATGCCCGCGATCCGCACCATCCCACGGTCGAGGGTTAGTTCCGCGAACGCCGTCTTCGGCACGAGATCCGTCGTCAGAATGGCGTTGGCTACGTCGTGAAATCGCGTCTCGCTCAGCGACGAGACCAAAGCCGGCAGGGCATCGACAATCCTGGCTGGATCGAGCTCGACGCCAATCACGCCGGTCGAGTTCGGCAAGACATGAGAAACCGGTACGCCCAATTGTTTGGCGGCGGCGCGGCAAGCCGCCAGCGCGACAGCGTCGCCCGTGCGCGTGGCGCAGTTCGCATTACCCGCGTTAACGAGAATCGCGGACGCCTTGCCATGCGATATCGAAAGGTGCCTGCGTGACAGCCTGACGGGCGATGCCTGCACGCGGTTCTGCGTGAACACTCCGGCGGCGTTGGCAGCCGGCGAGGAGACGATGAGGCCAAGGTCCGGACGGTCGTCCTTTCGAATTCCGGCATAAGTCGCGGCGTAGCGGTATCCAAGCGGCAGGTTCAAGCGCGTAACCCTCCCAGAATCTCATTTTCGGCGAAGCGCTGGCCGTTGGCAAAAAGTTCCGCCGGCATCCGCTTCTTTCCTTCTAGTTGTACTTCGAGAAGTTCGAGTGAAGACGATCCGCCGCAAGCGGCGAGCACGGCGCCGCCGCGCCAGATGGTCCCCGGCGCGCGCGACTCCGGAACTTCACGGACGCGAGCCTTCCACACCTGCATGCCCCTGCCCCGGAATGTCGTGTGCGCGCCGGGCCACGGCAGCAACCCACGGACCTGGTTGTGGATCTCCTGGGCCTGGCGGGTCCAGTCGATTCGCCCGTCTTCCTTCTTCAGAATGGGCGCGAGCGTTGCCTCGCTCGAATTCTGCGGCCGCGCGGCAGGGGCTGTTTCCAAAGTGCGCACCAAAAGGTCCGCGCCCATCGCCGCCAGACGTTCGGAAAGCTCAGGCGCGGTTTCGCCGGGCTCGATAACGGTTTCGGACTGCAGCAAAATGTCTCCGGTATCAAGGCCCGCGTCGATTCGCATCGTCGTCACTCCGGTCATCAGTTCGCCACGCGCGATCGCCCACTGAATCGGCGCTGCGCCTCGGTACTTCGGCAACAGGGACGCGTGCACGTTAATGATCCCCATCGGGGACATGTTGATTACCGTTTGCGGGATGATCTGCCCGTAGCCCACGACTACCATCACGTCCGGCTTCAAAGCGCGCAGATGCTCCTGCGCCTCCGGATGGCGGATGCGCTCCGGCTGATACACCGCCAGTCCGTGCCGCATGGCGCATTCCTTGACCGGCCCGCAGGAAAAGTTGTGTTCCCGTCCCTTCGCGCGTTCCGGCTGCGTAACTACCGCCAGAACGCAGTGTCCCGAAGCGAGAATCGCTTCAAGCGTGGGGACTGCGAACTGGGGAGTGCCAAGGTAGACCAAGTCCATTGCGCCCGCGATCAGGTCCAGTCGCCGGCCTTGGCGAGTTTACGCACCTTTTGCCGGATCAGTTCCCGCTTCAGCGTGCTGATGTGGGTAATGTAGAGTCTGCCGGACAAGTGGTCGGTTTCGTGCTGAATGGCGCGCGCAAGCAGGTCCTCGCCAGTCATTTCAAACACCTCGCCTATTGCGTTCCGCGCTCGCACGGTGACGCGCTTCCCGCGGCGGACTTCTTCGCGGAAGCCGGGAATGCTGAGGCATCCTTCTTCGCCCTTCTGCTTGCCCTCAACTTTGATGATCTCCGGGTTAATCAGAACAATCTTGTCCCCAGGTTCTTCGCCGACGGAACAATCGATGACGGCGATGCGGCGCGAGACGCCGATCTGCGGCGCGGCCAATCCCACACCCTTCGCGGCGTACATGGATTCGAACATGTCGTCGAGGAACTGGTGCAATTCGGGTGTATCGAATTCGGTAACGATGGCGGCGCTCCGCTCGAGAACCGGGTCGCCGTACTTGACGATCGGATAAACCATATGCGATTAAAAATTCCTTACCTGGCCGATGTAACCATCGAAATTCCGGCGGGTTTCGCCGAGGGAATCACCGCCAAATTTCTCCAGGAACGCCTGGGCGATCACGATGGCGGTCATGGCCTCGCCAATCACGCCTGCCGCCGGAACCACGCAGACGTCCGAGCGCTCATAAGCGGCGTCGGCGCGCTCGTGCGTAGTGATGTCCACGGATTCGAGGGGCCGCCGCAGTGTCGAAATCGGCTTCAGAAAGCCGCGCACGACCAGATCCTGCCCGTTCGTCATTCCCCCCTCCACGCCGCCGGCGCGGTTGTTCCCCCGGGTGAAGCGTTGCTGCTCGCGGTCGTAATGAATAGTGTCCTGGACCTTGGAGCCGAAGCTCGCCGCGCCCTCCTGTGCGTAACCGACTTCGACGCCTTTCACGGCCTGCATGGAAACGATGGCTTGCGCAAGTCGTCCGTCGATTCGCGAGTCCCACGTCACATGCGATCCGAGTCCAGGCGGCACACCTCGGGCCACCACCTCGAACACGCCGCCTACCGTATCGCCGGTGCGATAAACCTCGTCCACTTCGGCCTTCATGCGCTGCTCCGTTTCCGCATCAACGCAGCCAAGCAGCACTTCGGTCCTGGTGCACACGGACTTGATCTCTTCCCATGAAGCGGTCCTGCCAAGAGATACCGAGCCGACAGCAACCACGTGGCTCAGCACTTCGATATCAAAGGCTCTGAGCAGCGCCTTAGCAAGCGCGCCGACGGCCACTCGGGCCGCCGTTTCCCGCGCGCTCGCCCGCTCCAGGATGTAACGCGAATCGTGAAAATTGTACTTGATCGCGCCGGCAAGATCGGCGTGGCCAGGTCGCGGACGGGTGACGGGGCGCTTCTTCTCCTCCGAGCCGTTGAAGTCTTGCACCGGCAGGGTTTCGGTCCAATTCGTCCAGTCCTTGTTGCGAATAATGATGCCGATTGGAGCGCCGATGGTGTGCGAGTGCCGCACGCCCGCGACGAGTTCAGCCTGGTCGGTCTCGATCTTCATGCGGCCGCCGCGTCCGAAGCCTTGCTGACGCCGCCAAAGCTCGTGGTTGACGGCGTCAACCGATACCGGCACTCCTGCGGGCAGTCCCGTTAACGTGGCAATGAGACACTCTCCGTGCGACTCGCCAGCGGTTTCAAATCGAAGCATGGGAAATTTTATCGTAGCAAAGTGGGAGCCACGCTCAAATAGAATTGGCGCGAAACATGCGAAAAGGACATCCACTTCGGGCCATCCCTGGCGCTGACTTCCGGCATTATGGGGCGGTCCACAGGAGCGAGCTTCCCGGGCGACGGGAAATGGGGCCCCCAGATATCCGTCAGCGACATGGGCGGGTGCGATAACGATGCGTGAGCGCTTTGTCCATTAGGGCGCGGCCCCCGCTCGTCGCCGGCATGCACCAGTAAATCTGACGGGGCAACCTCAGCGGACCGCTCGGAATCATGGCTCGCGTGCGCATGCCGGCCGCGATTCCGAACCTACTGGACTTGAATTGCGCGCGCGAGCGTTCCTCTCGTCGACGAAGCTCGGAAGCTGGGCGAGAAATTCCTTGAGTAACTGAGAGAGGTGGCGGTGGGACGCCCTCACCCTCCGTACAATTCGCCGAGCATTCGCCGGATCTCGGGGTCATCCCTGAACTCTTCGAGAAACGGACCGATCGTGACGCGCAACGCGAATGCGGGAGTGGGTTCCCCAAGCGTTTTCTCATGGGCACGGCGCATAGCCGGGAGGTCTCCCAGCGCTGTGTGAATGGCCAATAAGGCGAGTGCCGGCACATATTCGCCGCGACCGCCCCGCTCCTCCAACTCGCGCAGCAACCGCCTCGCGTCGTCCAAACGCCCGGCCCGTGCGTATCCAAGTCCCAGATTGCCCACGAAGCCCGGCGCGTCAGACAAGGCGACTGCGCGTTCCAGCGGCTTGATGGCTTCCGTGCCGCGCCCAAGACCGCACAGCGCCAGCCCTACCACCCAAAGACCGATCAGGTACTCGGGCTGCAGTTCCAGCGCCTGCTGCGCCGCGAGCATTGCTTCGTCGAAACGCCGCAGCGTGTACAACACCATTGAAGCGACGCCATGGATGGAAGGCGACAGCGGATCCAACCGGCATGCCAGCGTCGCGTGCGTGACCGCTTCTTCCGCACGTCCCTCCAACGAGAGAAAAACGCTTTGATACACATGTGCGATGGATGCCTCAGGGTTGGCGTCCAGCGCCTTCCTGAAATAGGGCCCTGCTTCGCGCCAGGCACGATCGAAGTAGAGCGTGAAAAGGCCTCGCGAGTAGTTCACTTCCCAAAGCGCGGGGGCTAGAGCCATGGCTCGCATCACGGCAGCATGCGCCCGTGGGCGGCTCTCCTCGGTCGACACCCAGCCGTATGCCCGGAGTATCGCGTAGCAGTCGGCAAGTCCCGCCCAGGCGAGCGCGTGGTTCGGATCGAGTCTGATGGTCTCCTCGAAACTCTGGATGGCAGAGAGCAAGGTGGCCGGTGATCGCTGGTGCCAGTAGTGCCGCCCCTTCAGGTAGAGTTCGTAGGCTTCGAGGTTGTTCGTGGAGCGCTTGACGCCACCGGCGGGCGCTGCCTTGAAACGCCTGGCGATTGCCCGGGCGATATCGTCCTGGACGTCGAAAATGTCCTCCATTTGACGGTCGTACCGCTCGGACCAAAGATGAAAGCCGTTCCTGGCGTCAACAAGTTGCACCATCACGCGGATGCGGTTACCGGAACGGCGGACGCTTCCCTCGAGAATGTTCGCGACGCGCAGTTTGGCCGCGACCTCACTCAACTCGGCGCCTTTGCCCTTGAAAAAGAATGAAGACGTGCGAGCGGCCACTCTCAGTCCATCCACCTGGCTCAGCGCGTTGAGGATCTCCTCCGCCAAGCCGTCGCCGAAGTATTCGTTCTCCTTGTCGGCGCCGATGTTCGTGAATGGGAGCACGGCAATCGAAGAGGTATCTTCCGCGGGTACCAGCCTTGCGTCTTCAAGCGCCGCGCGGACCTCTCCCATCGTTTGAAACCGGCTGGCCGGCGACTTGCACAAACAGCGCGTAATGACAGCGGAAATGTCCGATGATGCATCCAGCGGTTCGGGCTCGTCGCGCAGGATTGCCGCCATGGATTCGATCGCCGCGTTTCCAGGAAACGCCCGGCGCCCACTCACCAATTCATAGAGCACCGCGCCGAATGAGAAGATGTCGGAGCGCGCATCCGCATCTTCGCCTCTGGCCTGTTCGGGCGACATGTACGCTGCTGTGCCCATGACAGTACCCTCTTCCGTAGGGTCCATGATTCGGGTGGCGTTATCGGGAACGGTTGCGGCAAAGGCAGTTTCGTCTGTTTTCGGGCCGATCTTGGCCAATCCGAAATCCAGCAGCTTCACGCCCGATGCGGTCACCAGAATATTGCTGGGCTTCAGATCGCGATGCGTGATGTTCTTCTTGTGCGCCGCGTCGAGCGCGGCGCAGATCTGCAGGGCGTAGCGGATCGCCTGATCGGAGGGAAGAGGGCCAACGGGCGGAGCCCCTTCGATGAACTCCATCACAAGGTAATCCGGGCCGACGTCGTAGATCTGACAAATGTTGGGATGATTCAATGCCGCGATGGCCTTGGCCTCACGCTCGAAGCGCTCAGGGAACCGCGCGGCGGAGACTTTGATCGCTACATCGCGATTCAAACGCGGGTCTCTGGCACGGTAAACTTCGCCCATGCCGCCGGCTCCTACTTGTGCGAGGATTTCGTACGGTCCTAATCGAGTACCTGGCGAGAGCGGCATAAGAGGCGTTAAGCTCAGTCTACTTGATCGGCGTCACGGGCTGTCGGAGTACGATAGTTCACATGAAGAAGATCCTGACCTGGCTCGCTGTAGTCTCCGCAATCCTTCTTGCGTCGGTCGCAGGCATCGGTCTGGCCGCCCGGTCGCTCGTTGCGGGCGCGGGCAAGGATTCGCTCGTTCGCGCTCTCGAAACGAGGCTTGGTGTCCCCGTGACTGTGGCCGGGGCCGAACTGGATCTTGAGCAATTACTCCGGCTGCGTCCGGCGATTCTGTTGAAAGGCATATCGGCCGGAAACCCGCCTGGGTTTCGCGGCAAGCACCTGCTCGAAGCGGAGAGCGTCTCCGTGCAACTCGAACTTCTGCCGCTTTTTCGGAATTCGCTGCTCATCCACTCGATAGCCGTGGAGCGGCCTCGGATCGCCATCGAACGCTCGGCGGCCGGCATTACCAATCTGGAGAAGCTGCTAAAACCGCCTGCCGCTCCGGCGAGCGGAGCAGCGAAAACGGAGAGCGGCTCCGTCGCGAGCCCCAGTCATCTCGCAATCGAAGAACTAGCCATCCGCGAGGCGGAGATCGAACTTCCAGGTGGCATGAAACTAACGGGCCTCAATTTACGCCTGCTCGATTTCAACGGCGACAGTTGCAGGATCGAAGCCGCCACCCGGTTCTTCGGCGGCGGATCGAATCTTTCCCTTCGGGGGCACATCGGACCGTTCGGACCCGCGTCTCTTCCTCTCGAAGGCAAATTGCTCGTGACCGTCGTCCCGGACGAAATTCCAGCCGCCGTTCGAGAGCGCGAGTTTGGCAAACTGTTTGCCGCCCCCGGCGCGAAGGCTCGCGTGTCGCTTGATGCGGAGGTCAAGGGTGATGCTCATGGAACGCTGAGCGGTCCTGCGAAGCTGACGTTCGCCGATCTACTTATCGGAAAGGACAAGGCTCACGTGATGCCGCTCTCCGGCCAGGCACCGCTCACCTTCTCCGTGGAGCGCCTGACTTCCGGCCCATCCTATCATGTGCGAATGGCGGGCGCGGCCCTGAAGCTCGGAAAGGGCGAGTGGAGTGGCGGGCTCGACCTCCGAGTTCGCGGATCGGCTACTTCCGGTTCCAGCACAGGCAAGATCCGCAACGTCGAGATCAACGAATTCCTGAATAGTCTGACCGAGCCGAACGACAAGGTGAGTGGCATCCTTGAAATCTCGCCGTATTCACTCCAGTTCAGAGGCGGCGACGCGGATGCACTCCGGAACTCGCTGAACGGAACAGCCAAGTTCTCGATCACCCAGGGGAAGTTCGCGGCGCTCGATTTCTCATCTTCCATTCAGCGCGCGACGAGCGTGGCATCGGCGTTGCTCCAGCCGAAGACGTCCGAAGCGCAGCCTGCCGCCGGTTCCACCGCTTTCAGCACAGTATCTGGCGAAATGAAAATTGCAGCCGCCAGGATTGAGCTCGATTCCCTCAATCTGGAATCCCCGTCGCTTGGTCTCACCGGACACGGGACAATCGGATTTGATCACAGCCTTCAGTTCTCACTTGAGGCTCGCATGAAGAGCGATCTCGCGGATTTGATGAGCCGGCTTACGAAGCGGGAGGACGTAAGCCAGACTGGGATCCCCGTCGAGGTTAGCGGCACCATTGAGGTACCGCGAATCCGGCCCAACGTCGCGAAGCTCATGCCCGGCACAGTGAAGGGTGCGGTCGACAGCCTCCGTAAGCTCTTCAACCGGAAATAGGACGGGCCTCCCGGCTCGTCATTGCGATATGGGGATGTGGTGCTCTTTTCAACGCCTTCGGCTGTCGGACTCCGGGTTTGCGTGCGTGTAGGTCCGCAGCACGGCGTTGATGCGCGTCTGGTACGCTTTTTGCTTGCGGCGCCATTCTAAAAGGTCCGCATCCAGGCGAATGGTGATGCTCCGCAGGACCCAACGCTGGTTCGGCGCACCTCCGGGTCGCTCTCCACGGCGCGCTGGATCTGCTCGTCGTTCAGGGAGCCCAGATTCGTGGCGTCCTCGAACGCAACGCCGTGATGAGCCAGGTTCCGCCGGTTCTTCTTCGCTCGCCTCGCGACTACGGCGGGGAGTGGAGCTTACGCCCGCCCCAACGCGCCGTAGATGTGGGCGATGTTTTCCTTCACGCCATCGGAAACAATATCAGCCTTGGATAATGCAGGATCGAGGAAGCGGTACTTCCGAAGTGAATCGCCCAGGAAATCGCCATAACCGTCGCGCGTCAATGATTTCAGCGACGCCGGTTTGATGGTTTGTTGCAACTGTTCCGCGGTTCGCCCCGCGTCCTTGCCTTTGACCACGGCATCGGTAAGCTCCTCGATGTAACCGGCCATATGCGTAAAGCGGTCCTTCGAATGCTGAACAGCGGCGTGGCCGGGAATCACATGGGCGAAATCCATCTTCGCCCATCCGCGCAGGGTGGCCGGCCATTCCCGCGGATAGCAATCGAACATGTATGGCATGAAGCCGTGCAGGGCGTCGCCCGTTGCGATCACTTTTTTCTGGGGACAGAATACGGCGACGTCGCCCGCGGTGTGCGCCCGTCCGCTGAACACAATGTGCAACTCATGGGCTTTGTCGTGAATCACAAGCCGGCCGTCGGTCGTGACGTTCGGCAACTCCGGCGCATAGTTCGCCATCTCGCGCAGATAGGCATTGGTTTCGGAAATGGCCGTCGTGAAGTGCGCCTTCGCTTCCGGCGTCTTGGCCGCCGCGAGCTTCACTTTGAGCCCGTCAAGGCTCTTGCGGGCGTCTTCCACGGATGCGCGCAGCCGTGCGGCGCCGTTTTCCGCAAGGAGCCGCCGAGTCGCCACGCTCGACACGATGTCGGCGTGAAGCGAAATCTTACGGTACGTCGGCGAGCCCTGCGTGTGATCCCAATGGAAATGCGAGTTCACGATGTAACGAACCGGCTTTGCCGCGACTTCCTTTTTCAGTTGCGACACCAGCGCCACCACGGCGGATGGCTTCGAGTGCGTGTCGACAATCAGGAGGTCGGACGAATTCTCGAAGATCGCCGCATTGCAGTTGATCAAGGCGGTGGGTTTCGCGATGGCCGCATAAATCCCGTCGGCGACTTTCTCGATCGCGAACAGGCTCGTCGGCGCTCCCGCCGATTGCGCTCGCGCTTGCGTGGCGCGAAACACCGCCTGTTCGAGTAGCGTACCTCCCGTCCAGGCCGCGCCGAGCATGTTCTTCAGAAATCCGCGTCGTATCATCCGATCCTCCAGAACGCAATAGTGTATCAGGAATGGGCAAGTGCTTAACAAGTGCATAAGTGAAACTTGAGGTGCCTGTTTGACCGCGGCTGAAAAGCAGACCCAATTTGCCATGCGCCTGTCCCTGGCCTTCGGCGTCCTCATGCTGGCGAGCAAGTCCAGCGCCTATCTGCTGACGGGATCCACGGCCATTCTCTCGGACGCGGCCGAATCCGTGGTCCACGTTGCAGCGGTTTCGTTCGCGGCTTTTAGCCTGCGGCTCAGCACGCGCCCGGCGGACAGAAGTGGATGCGCGGCCTTGAGCTTGAGAACCTTGGAATCGGCGCCCTGTTCGTGTTGGCCGCCACGGTGATCAACGCATTGCTCGGATGGTATCTCGTCCGTACTGGAAGGCGGCACAACTCCCTGATCCTCGAAGCGAACGGGCTGCATGTTCTTACCGATAGCGGGACGAGCCTGGGAGTCGCCAGCGGACTCGGGCTGGTCCTGTGGACCGGGTGGAAGCCGTTCGATCCGCTGTTCGCGATTGCCGTGGCGCTGGATATCCTTTGTTCCGGAGGTCGTCTCGTTTGGCGCTCGATCGGCGGTCTGATGGACTATCTCGAATATCATTGCGTCCGGTTCCGGAACGCGGGTCAGCGGCTCATGGTCGAAGTGCACCTGCTCTTTCCGCGGGAAACGCCGGTTGGCGAAGCGCACCGCCAGGCGACCGCGCTCGAAAACGAGCTTTCCGCGTGCCTGTCGATTCCCGTGGACATCGTCACTCATCTTGAGTCGCTCGAAGATCACGCTAGAGTGCACCGGGGCGAGCACTATACGGGCAAGCCCGCTTGACCAGATCAGGGAGCGTTTCAGGTTCCAGTTCCGCGCCGAGTTTTTCAACTCCATGAACCACCCGGTTTCCGGAAACCCGAACACTACACTTAACAACGGAACCGCACCAGACCGCTCCCGAGTGCGTTTTTAGGGATCGTGATCGCACCAGAGCCTCATCCGGTTCTTGGGTTGGCACGCGCACGGCGGTGCGGATTGGCGCACGGATTGCCAAGTGCCGAGGCTTGGGCCTGCGTGCGGCCCGCCTAGAGCAGCGGCAAGCTCACGACATCCCGTAAAGCCGCGGATCGGTATGCCCCGAAAAGCGCTTCGAGGGCGTGTACGCCGTCCGAAAGCGAGACTTCCCCGTCACGACCCTGGTCAAGGGCATCCAGGAATGCGCTCTGATCGGATACCGTGGCAGGCGGTATCGCCCACTCCACCGCACCCGACTTTCGCTGATCGCTCGATGCCCAGAACCCCGCGGGATCGTCCGGATTCTCCGGCGGCGTTTTCCAGAAAGCTTGCCTCCCGCCGGTGATTTCCGTCCGCGTCGCGAATCCGTCGATGAAAGCCGATCCCCTGGTTCCCACCAGTTTGGTGCAGTTACTCCCACCGCCGGGGTGGCTACGCCAACCGGTTCGGCCCGCCGATATGGTCGCGATAATGCCGCCGTCGAGAGTGAGCGAAAGCACGCCGAAGTCTTCAAAATCGCGGCGCGCGTTGTTCTCGAGGAAATAATTCGCGGTGATTGCGCTCACCGTCCTGAAGTTGCGCTTTGTGAGCCAGCGAAACATCGCCAGCGAATAAACCGCGATGTTGAACATTTCGCGTTTCGCGTCGGGCACAAGGAACCTCTTGGGATCGGCCGTCTCCGTTCTCGGTTTCAGCGGCAGGTCTTTCGTATAGCCTTTCGCGAAATGAAGGTCGTGATGGATGGCTCGCAGTTCGCCCAGAGAGCCGGAGTCGATCAGCCGCCTGGCGCGTTGCGCGGGCGGTAGCAGCACCTGCGTGAACATCTGGCTGCGCAGGTTGTTCTTCCGGACAATAGCCTCCAGTTGCCGTGCCTCTGGAAGCGATCCGGCCACGGGCTTGTCGATGTAGAGATGTTTTCCCGCCTCGGCGCAGCGAATCGCCACACGGCCCTGCCTGTGATGCTCCGTGCAGATTGAGACTACGTCAACACCTGGCCGCGCGAGCGCCGCATCGAGATCGGGGATGTAGGGGACGCGTAACTGGCCGGCCAGCTTCTCATTGAGTCTCACGCGGCGCTCATCCGCGTCTTTCTCGTCAGCCACTGCGATAACATCGCATCGCTTGTCCTGCTGAAACCCCAGTGCGTAGTTCTCCTGATGAGACATTGCGCCCGTGACTACCAGCACGCCGTACGGCATATTACCGCTCCTCCGCCGCAAGCATTGGCTTGCCGGTCGTAAGCGATCTCTCAATGACGCCTCGATAACCCGGGGTTGATACTCCGATTGCCTGGACAAGCAGCCTCGGGTCCGGGAAATCGTCAAAGCGCAGTGTGCCTTGTTGCCCGGCGATGAGCAGATGCACTACCGGTTCGCCGCCATGCGTCAGTTCCGCGCTCACGAGCGAAGTCTGGCCCTCCGCGAACTCCACCTGAAGCGATACCGACCCGTGCCTGACGCCGCCCAGTGCATGGATACGGCGCACGCTCGCGCCGACCCACCGTCTGGCGATCGCCAAGCCCGCCTCGGAAATCGGAATCAGTAATCCGTGGTCCGCCGTTAGTTCCAGATGCGCGCGCACGAATACGGCCCGGCCAACCGGATTGCCCGCGAGCGCGGCTTCTATCGTCCTCTCGAGCAATGAGAAATACCGCATGGAGTCGATTCTATCCGAGTTGGGCGGCGGATACTCGGGCCTACTCGTGCCATTCGGCGCGCATTGTTCAGTACCGCTCGCGCTTTGCCGGCACATCGCGTGTTGCGGCTCGCGTTACCAACCATCCGGCTTGATCGAAAGCGTTGGGAGTCTGGCACCCTCGCCCAGCTTTTTGCGCGCAACGCAAGTGCACTGCATCGTGAACCCTTGCCGCCACCACTTCCTGATACTCCTTCTGGGTTACCAGTTCCATATGCGGAAGAATCATAGTAATGGTTGAAACGAGCGAGAATTGGAAGTTCCGTCGCAAATGAAAGCAGCCGCCCCTCTCGACCTGTGATAGGCTTCCCTTGAGAGCACACTTCCATCTCGCAGTCAGGAGAAACCATGAGCACTCCTACCACCCACAACCGACGCAGCTTCCTTAAGAAATCGTCCGCGGCCGGCGGAGTCTTCCTCTTCGACATCGTCCCCGCCCGCGCGCTAGGCCTCCAGGGCCAGGCGCCTCCCAGCGACACCGTCAACTTCGGGCACATCGGTATCGGCGGCCGTGGACGCGGCTTCCTGCGTCTCGAATCGAATCAGGGTAAGCACGTTCCCGCCTCTACGAATCTTGGTGGCGAGGGCACGCGCATGCTTCGACCCGGCCGTTCCATCGCCCTGTGCGACGTTGACGCTGGACGTCTCGATCAAGCCGCTTCGCTCGTCGGCGGCCAACCGAAACTCTACAAGGATTTCCGGCGGCTGCTCGAAGACAAGGATGTCGACGCGGTCTACATCGCTTCGCCCGACCACTGGCATGCCCTTCAAACCATCATGGCGTGTCAAGCCGGCAAAGATGTTTATGTGGAAAAGCCGGCCTGCAATACCATCGAAGAGGGCAGGGCAATGGTCACCGCCACGGAGCGTTACGGCCGCGTCGTTCAGGTCGGGTCGCAGGGCCGGTCGCAGCCCGCCGCGTGGCAAGCCAACAACTACATCAAAGCTGGCCGTCTCGGAACCGTGCGAAAAGTGCTGTGCTGGCATTATGCCAGTCCGGATGGCGATTGGACTCCCGATTCCGCGCCTCCCGCGGGCCTCGATTACGAGATGTGGGTGGGTCCGGCGCGCCCGCTTCCCTACAACGTGAAGCACACGCACGGCGCGTTCCGTTGGCTGATCGACTTCGGCGGCGGCCAGATCCGCGACCGGGGCGCGCACGTCATGAGTATCGCCAACTGGATCATGAACGCCGACAACACCGGCCCGGTCAGCGTCAAGGCAACCGGCGAACCTCCGCACGACGGCATGTACAATTCCGCAGTCACGATGGAAGTCACCTACGAATTTAAGAATCCCGATTGGACGCTCGTGTGGGCGCAGCCTGGCGCGCCTTCCGCCACTCTCGACGCACGCTACGGCGCTGTGTATTGGGGCGATACGGGCAATGTCTCCGTGACTCTGGGGGATGGCGCTGGCACAAGCACGGACCAGAAGGCGCGCGACTTCGCCGCTCAGTGCGATTGCGGAAAGGCGTTCCGCAGTCCTGGCCACAGCGAAAATTTCGAGGACTGCATCCGCACGCGCGAAAAGCCCATCATGCACATTGAAGCCGCTCATCGCGTGGCTTCGCTGTGCGTCATCGGAAATATCGGGTTCCAGTTGCAGCGGCCGCTCGCGTGGGACGCCGTGAACGAACGCTTCCGGGACGACGACGAGGCGAACCGCCTCCTGAGCCGCCCTGGGCGCGCGGCGTGGAACCTGTAGGGAGCCATATTATGGATACGCAGAGATTTTTCACCGGCATAGAGAGTGCAAACGCGGACGAGCGCTTCGCGGCGTGGCGTGCCGCCGGCGAAGTCTCGCCCGCCGCTATCCCGCAACTGGGCAAGTTGGCGGCTTCCGATAAGCCCGGCATTGCCAAGGGTGCCCTGGAAGCACTCACAACCATGACGCATTCGGTGGGCAAAGACACGAAATCCGCCAATCGGGCGGAGGTGGTCAAGGGACTGCTCGGACTCAGCTCGCCCGCTTACGCGCTTCCCGTCCGCACCCATGCTTTCCGATTGCTCTCGAACATCGCCGCAGAGGACTCGGTGCCGACGATTGCGAAGGAGATACAGAATGCCGATCTGCGGGAAGAGGTCGTGTACTGTCTGGAGCGGATTCCCGGCGACGCCGCGATTCGGGCCTTGACCGGCGCCTACAATGGCGCGAGCGACGAATTCAAGCCGCGCATCCTTGCGGCGCTAGGCCATCGGCGCGCATTATCCGCCGCGACGCTGTGCAATGAGGCAATGCGATCGGCGAACAAGGAGATCGCGATCGCGGGCGCGAAGGCTATCGCGCGCATCGGTCCCGCGACGGGCGCGGCGCCCGCCTTTCCATCAGAGGGCGGACTCTCGGAATGGCAGAAAGTGGAGCGCGTCGACAGCATGCTCCGTTACGCGGATGAACAGGCGAAAGCAGGCAACGCCGGAGCGGCGTTGAACATCTACCGCGCGGCACTCGACTCGCCACAGGAACATTTTCAGTGCGCCGCCATCATCGGAATCGGCAAGATCGCCACGCCGGATGCCGCCGCGCTCATCATGCCCAAGCTGAAGAGTCCCGTCCGCAACGTGCGAATTGCGGCGCAAAACACATGGAAGAAAATCGCGACGGCATGAACCCAATAACCCGACGTTCCGCCGTTCTATCGCTTGCGGTTCCGGCTTTTTCCACGGCGTCCGGGGCGGCGGATCTCTGGAACGTATACCAGGGCGCGCGCGGGCCAGGCAAGGGAAAGCACGTCGTCCTGGTCTCCGGCGACGAAGAGTACCGGTCGGAAGAGGCGCTTCCTCAACTCGCGCAAATCCTCGCTACGCATCACGGATTTCAGTGCACCGTGCTGTTCGCCATCAATCCCGCCAACGGCACGATCGACCCTAACGTGCGGGACAACATCCCCGGCCTGGACGCTTTGCGAGCCGCGGACTTGATGATCATCGCCACGCGGTATCGGGAACTGCCGGACGAGCAGATGCAGTTCATCGACGAGTACGTGCACTCCGGCCGCCCCATCATCGGGCTCCGCACTGCCACGCACGCCTTCCATTACAGCGAGGGATCGACGAGCAAGTTCCGGCACTATCACGACCAGGACAAGTCCGCCTGGCCGGGAGGTTTCGGAAAGCAGGTGCTCGGAGAAACGTGGCTCTCGCACCACGGCCACCACGCCGTTCAAAGCACCCGCGGGATCGCCGCCCCTGGAGCAGCCCAACACGCGGTAATGAGAGGAGTCGCGGATATTTGGGGACCGACCGACGTCTATACCGCGAACCTGCCGCTGCCCGAAGGATGCCAGACGCTGTTGCTAGGGCAGGTGCTCGAAGGCATGAACCCAACGGACAAGCCGATATCCGGCGACTACGTCACGGACCGTAAGGGCCAGAAGATCGTCAAGCGTCCGAACGATCCGATGATGCCGGTGGCGTGGACTCGCACTTTCACGGGACGGCCGGGTAAAGCGGCGCGGATCTTTACTACAACCATGGGCGCGGCGGTCGATCTGCAAAACGAAGGCCTTCGCCGGATGCTCGTGAATGCTGTGTATTGGGCGCTCGGGATGGAAGAGCGGATACCGGCGCGGTCCAGTGTCGACCTGGTGGGCAGCTATTCGCCCACGTTCTTCGGCTTTGGAAAGCACAGGCCGGGTCTCAAGCCATCCGCAAGCCAAACCGGGCAGTGACAAGCCTATTCGCGGAGTTTCTCCATTTTCTCGATGACCGGCAACTCCCCGGTAGCGGCCGGCAACCCCGAATTAGAAAATGATCTTCGCCGCAAGTTGCAGAATGCGCGGATCCGTGGTGCCGGTTCTCGCCAGGAAGTTTGAAACGGGAGCGAACACGCGGGTCGCGGCGGCGTAGTTGTACTGGCCGCGATTGAAATTGTTAAAATTCGCGCGGTTGGTGAGGTTGAAGGCTTCGAAGATTCCGCGGAACTTCAGGCGCTCCTTGCGAATCGGGATATCGCGGGAAATTCGCACGTCCACGGAGGCAAAGCCCGGTCCGTCGATTGTGTTTCGGCCCACGAACGGAGGACGGTCCAACGCAGTCTGCCCGTTGTTGTTCGGATCGCCGCCCACAGTGGCGTTGAAGTGGCGGCCGGACTGAACGGTCGCGATGGTCGAAACCTGATAGTCGCGTAGCAGTCCCTTCAAGACGGGGTTCGAGAGCGACTTTGCGTAAGCTAGGTCCCAGACGCCGGACAAAACAAAGCGATGCCGGATATCGGAGTCGCCGAGTGCGCGGTCGAGGTTCGGTAGCAGCGAGTTCTGCGTGGCCTTTGCATCGTCGGTACCGACGACGACAAGCGTCTGGTCGGGCGCGCTGTCGATTACCTTCGAAAGCGTGTAAGAACTCATGACCTGGAAGTTGCTCGAAAAGCGCTTGGTCAACTGAACGAAGCCGCCGTGATAGACGGAATCGGCCCCGCTTTCATTGACGCTGATGCGCCCGAAAGCCGGGTTCGGACGGCCGGCGGGATGCCGGAAAAACGTGACCGCCGTTCCATCGGCAAAGGAACCCAAAGTGGCTTCCGCTGGGAACAAGTTGACGTCGCGAGTGCGGCTGAGGTGGACTCCCCGCACACCCAGGTAACCGAGCGTCAGGGAGTAGTCCTTGCCGAGTTGCGTCTCGATGTTCATGTTCCACTGATGCGTCTGCCGCTGAACGTAATCTGGCGCGAACACGAAAATATTCGGCGTGATTCCCCCGGTGGGCGCGGCCGGCAGAATGGCGGGATAGTTGGGCAAGTTCGCGGTCAGAATAAAGGTCTGAACCTGGATGCCGTTATTCGAGTGCGCCGTGCCGGTCATGATCGCCGGTGTCCGCGCATAAAAGGTGCCGAATCCCCCGCGGAAAACCATCTTGTCGCCTATCATCTTGTACGCGAAGCCGAAACGGCCGGCGAGGTTGTTCTTGTCCTTGTGCATCCTGCCCGTGTTTAGCCCAGCCGCGAGCAACGCCGCGTTCGGATTCGTGACCTTCGGACTCGCCGAATCCATGTAATCGTAGCGGACGCCGTAGTTCAGGGTCAGACGCTCGTTGACGCGCCAGGCGTCCTGGGCGAAAAAGGCGTATTCTTTGATGTTCGGCTCGGTCAGAGGTCCGGAGGTGCCGGACCCCGCGAAGGCCTGCGTGAAATTGAACGGGCGCCGGGCCGCGAAATCGGCGTAGCTGTTGAATGAATACGCTCCGCTGAAGTTGCCGGGAAAGAAATTGGCGATGCGCTCGAAATTGAGATCCGCGCCCACCTTGTAAGAGTGGCTGCCGCGTGCATAGGACACGGTGTGGACCGTCTGGAAGCGCTTCGAGTTGGTGTAGCGCGGGCTGAAGTTGTTGCGCCCGAACTGGAGAACCGTGGTGTTGTTCTGGCGCAGAATCACTTCGGGCGCGGTTGAGTTGGCCTCGCCCGGCTCGTCGTCCTTCAGGAAGACCGCCCGCGCGTC
>SHUI01000049.1 GCA_009697455.1 Bryobacterales bacterium | reverse complement strand
CCATTTGGGTGACCTCGATTAGGGTTGGATCGCGAAGCGCTGAACTCCGCCAAATTCCAGTTTTACCCCATGTTTATGGGGTCATCCAAATGGTTGGGTGCGCCTCAACCGTCACGCCGATGGCGAGATCGTGCATTGGTCAGGTGATATTATCACCCTTCCGTCAAGTCAAGCGATAACAATTCACGGAATTCACGGTATCTGGCAGGGAGCACAACATTCCACGCGGGGAAACGGCGGAATTCGGCGAATAACGGTGGAAATATCGGATAGGATTCTCGAACCTCTCACCCGTGAGCCACGGATTAAGTTCAAGGCGGCGTCGGCATGGGCCACCAAGACCGCGCCTGTCTGACCCAGATCGGCGTCGCGTGCCCGGCTTCCGCGCCCGTGGAAGGATTGCGACAAAAGGTGTGATGCCCACGGAATCCTCCGGTAGCGGCGAGGGAAGCGTCCATAATTAACGTGGGAGCGGGCGTTGCCGGAAACGCGCCGGCGCAAGGCTCCTCGACCGGACCGTCGAAGGCGGCGCATTTGTGGAATTCTGAATGTTCCCGCGTGCCAGCAGGCGTGCGAACGCCCGCGGGGCTGACATGGTTCCCTGGAGTTCCCTCCGAGACAAGCCTAGCCCCCTCCCGCGTTACGCTATCATGAGAGCTTCAACTCTATGATGACCGAGGCGGTCCCCGAGGGCCTTACGTTTGACGACGTTCTTCTGCAGCCTGCCCGGAGCAACGTCCTGCCGGCCGAGGCCGATACGCGCACGCGCGTGACCCGCAAGATTCCGCTCAACATTCCGATCCTCAGCGCCGCGATGGATACCGTGACCGAGTCTCACCTCGCCATCGCGCTCGCTCAGCAGGGGGGTATAGGAATCATCCACCGCAACATGCCGATCGAACGCCAGGCCGAAGAAGTCGATCGCGTCAAGCGCAGTGAGAGCGGCATGATCGTCGACCCCGTCACCATCGCGCCCGATAAGAGGATTTCCGACGCGCTCGAAGTCATGAAGCACTACCGGATTTCGGGCGTTCCCGTCACTCAAAACGGGAAACTCGTCGGAATCCTCACCAATCGCGACCTGCGCTTCGAGACCCGCCTCGATCTGCCTATTTCAGACGTGATGACCAAGGAGAATCTCATCACCGTCGCCGTCGGCACCACGCTCGAACAGGCCGAGGAAATTCTCCATCGCCATCGCGTCGAAAAACTTCTTGTGGTGGACGACCACTACGTGCTCAAGGGCCTGATCACCGTCAAGGACATCCAGAAAAAGCTCAAATACCCCAACGCCGCGAAGGACGAGCAGGGGCGATTGCGGGTGGGCGCGGCCGTGGGCGCAACCGGCGATTTTCTCGAACGCGCCGCAGAGCTTGTCTCCCGCAAAGCCGACGTCCTCGCCATCGACACCGCGCACGCGCACAGCGAACGCGTGATGGACGCGGTGCGCGCCATCAAGCGCAAATTTCCCGACGTCGAACTGATCACCGGAAATGTCGCCACCTACGAAGGGGCGCGCGACCTCCTGTCGCTCGGCGTGGACGGCATCAAGGTGGGCATCGGACCTGGCTCTATCTGCACCACGCGCGTGGTCTCGGGCGCGGGCGTTCCACAGATCACGGCGATCTCTGAATGCGCGAGAGCAACCCGCGGAACGGGAGTGGCGCTTATCTCCGACGGCGGCATCAAGTATTCGGGTGATGTGACCAAGGCCATCGCGGCCGGCGCCGATTGCGTGATGATCGGCAGCCTTCTGGCGGGAACCGACGAAAGCCCTGGCGAGACCATTCTTTATCAGGGGCGCACGTTCAAGAGCTACCGCGGCATGGGTTCGCTCGGCGCGATGGCGTCGGGCGGCGCGGCGGAGCGGTATGCGCAGGACCCGAACGCGAAGCTTGTGCCCGAAGGCATCGAAGGCCGCGTGCCTTACAAGGGGCCGCTGTCCGATCTTGTTTTTCAATTGGTCGGCGGACTCAAGTCCGGTATGGGCTATTGCGGCTGCGCCACGATCCCCGAGTTGCAGGCAAATTCCCGCTTTCTTAGAGTCTCGCCTGCGGGCCTCCGCGAGAGCCACGTCCACGACGTGATCATCACGAAGGAAGCGCCCAACTACCGGCTGGAATAGTTTGATGCTCGGCATCGACATTCGCGCCGCGCGTGCAACCTGGACGGTGGCGCTCGTCCTGGGCGCGATTTATTCCGCCTGGCTGATGCGCCAGACCGCGCTTGTCTTTATCGTCGCTTTGTTGTTTGCGTATCTAGTCTCGCCGGTGGTCGACCTGCTCCAGAAGGCGATGCCCGTGCTCTCGCGCGGCCCGGCACTGGCAATCGTCTATTTCGCTCTGATGATCGCGCTCGGCGCGGGGGTGTTTTTCGTGGGCTCCGCCGTCGCGGAACAGGCGGCATCATTGGCCGCGAAAGCGCCGCAATATCTGGCGCGGCTAGACAAGCCTTCCGGCAGCGGGCCGCTCGACGCAGCGCTCGGGCAGGTTCGCGCGCAGGTGGAAGCGCACTCCGCACAAATTCTGGCGTGGATGTCAAAGGCCGGCTTGTCCGTACTGCTCGCTGCGGGCGATATCGTGTTCGTCGTGCTGGTTCCGGTACTGAGTTTTTTCTTTCTCAAGGACGCGGGGGCGCTGCGGCAGTACCTGCTCTCGTCGGTTGTCGAGGCTGGAGCCCGCAGCGTCATCGAGGAGTTGCTTCGCGATCTGCATTTGCTGCTCGCGCAGTACATGCGGGCGCTTGTCATTCTTTCCGCCGCCGCCTTCGCTGCCTACGCGCTCTTCTTCTCTGCCGCCGGCATTCCTTATCCGCTCTTGCTGGCCGCGCTTGGCGCCCCGCTTGAGTTCATACCTATCGTCGGACCGCTGATCGCCGCCGCTCTCGTCCTCACGGTTGACGCCTTCGGCGGTTTCGAGCATACGGTCGCTCTATTGATTTTTCTGCCGCTCTATCGCCTTTTTCAGGATTACGTGCTCTCCCCACTGTTGCTCAGCGAGGGCATGGAATTACACCCTTTGATGGTGATGTTTGGCGCGTTCGCGGGAGCCGAGATTGGCGGCGTAGCGGGGGCATTTCTTTCCGTGCCTGTGATGGCGGCATTGCGCATCGTATACAGAAGAGTGGCGGGTGGGAGAGCCGCGATCCGTTGAAAAGCGTTCTTTGGCTCGCGATCGCCGCCGTTCCCGCATTCGGCCACGTGATGAGCATGAGTTCGGGCGACATCGCGGTTACAGGGAATCGCGCGAAGTACGAACTCCGCATGCCTTCCTACGAAATCGCTCACGTGAAGGATCCGGAGCGCGCCCTGTTCGAACATATTCGATTCACGAGCGCGGGCGCGCCGGCGCGGCTCGTCGACAAGTCATGCCGCGAGGACATGTCTCAGGGATCCTACGTCTGCACGGTGAACTACGAATTCCCCGCGCCGGTCGACGAACTGGACGTCGAATGCACCTACCATTCGGTCACGGTGCCGAACCATGTCCACCTGCTTCGCGCGGAACGTGATGGGCATCGTGGCCAGGCGATCTTCGACTTTTCGTTCACGAAGTCCACCATCCGCTTTCGGCCTCCCACGCGATTTGAAATCGCGGCAGTGCAGATTGGAGCCGGCTTCATGCGCGCGGCGACCGGCATGGCGCAGGTCCTGTTCCTGGCGAGTCTGGTGCTTGCCGCGCGAGGACGGCGCGAGTTTTTCCCGATCGTGCTGATGTTTCTCGCCGGACAGTTGCTCGGGGCGCTGGTGACGCCGCGCACCGGGTGGCAACCCGCACCGCGATTCGTCGAAGCTGCGGCCGCGTTGACGATCGCCTACCTCGCCGTCGAAATTCTGTTGTTGCCGAACGCGGGAAAGCGCTGGATTGTCGCCGGGGTGCTAGGTATTTTCCACGGCCTCTACTTCGAACTGTTTCTACGGACGGCCGAATACAGCGCCGCCTACGTGCTCTCGGGCGCGATTGGAGCGGAGCTTATTCTTCTCACGATCTTCGGCTTGCTGCTTCCGAAGCTTGGGCGGCTTGCCCACGCGCTCCGGCCTGTGCAGGTATCGGCTGGAGCGCTGCTCGTCACCGGTCTTGTGTGGTTCTTCGCCCGGTTGAAAGGGTAGGGCGGTTGATCGTCCGCCGGCCTCGCCGGAAAAGCAATCTACGTTCGAAGGCAATAGTCTCCGGTGTCCTCTGAGAAATCGCGGCCAGAGGGTGGGCCCGCAGCGCCGGGGCCGCGACACAAGATTCTGATCGGCCTTCATTGATGACCACTGCCCGGCAGTTCGCGGGCGTACGCGAGCTCGGCGTAATAACCGCGGCTGCATCTTCGACCAGATGGTTGCTCGATCGTCTCCCGTGTCCCGCAGCTTGCTCAGGTTTCGCAGCTACCTCGGTGCGAAGTGCATTACCCTTGCCTCGGTGATTGTTTAATCAGTGAGTGCGGAATGGCGCGAGAAAACTGGCACCCGCCATGGGCGTATCATGATAGGACAGCGTGCCTGAAGAGCCCGAGGAGAACACATGAGCGAAGCCAAACCCGACCGCCGCCAGATGCTCGAACTTTGCATCTCGCGAAGCCTTCTGATCGCAGGCGCCGCATCCATTAGCCAGACGAGGCTACTCGCCTTGTGGCAGGGAGCCGAGACGCAGATGCACAAACCCACGAATGCCGAGGTCCTTGGCCCGTTCTTTCGTAAAGGCGCTCCCGATGCCAAGGTCCTCAGGGCCCCGGGCGACCCGGGCCTTCCGCTAAAGGTCTCCGGCCGTGTCATGAACACGAGAGGGCAACTTGTCGAAGGCGCCAAGGTCGATTTCTGGCACGCCGACCACAACGGCCTCTACGACACGCGAGGCTATAGATACCGCACCAAGCTCACCCCCAATGAAAAGAGCGAGTATAGCGTCGAGACGGTGATGCCCGGCCACTACTCCGACCGCCCCGCGCAGCACATCCACTACCTGATTGCCGCTCCAGGCCACAAAACGCTGATCACTCAAGCCTATTTCGCTACCGATCCTTTCTTCGAAGGCAACCCCGAGAAGAACTGGAACAAGCGTGGCATCGCGGCCAACAAAGAGCTCGTCTTACCGGTTAAGCTCTTTGAAACGGGCCCCCACACTGAAGTGACTTTTGATATCGTTCTCGAGAAGGCCTGAGATGCGAATGCTGATCTGCCTCGCCACGGCCGCGACGCTCGCTGGCCAGTCCGACCGGAGTATCACGGCCGACGCGATTCCCGGCGAAATCCACTTCTCCGAGGATGGCAAGACCGTCACGGCGGTGTGCCGCGACAACCACATCCGGGCGTGGGACGTGGAAACCGGAAAGGCGGTCAGCGACAAACCCGTCACCGCCGGGACGACGCTCCTCTCCGCCACGCGTGCGGCCGAACGCCCGGAGAAAGGCACGGTTCGCATCTGGGATCTTTCCGCGGGCGCGCAACTCCGGCTCATCAACGGCGCGCCGAATGGGCGCACGGTCATGTCCGCGAACGGGAAGCAACTCGCGGTGGCAAACGCCAACGAACGAAAAGTGCGGCTCTTCAACCTCGAAACCGGCGAACCGGGACGCGCACTCGAAGACGGCATCGGCGGCGCCGCTGAACTGGTTTTCTCTCCCGACGGCGAGTTGATCGTCAGCGCCAATTACGACAACGATGTTCGCGTTTGGAAAACGAAATCCGGCGAGCTTGTTCGTAAGATGGAAGACCTTACCGGCGCGATGTTCGCCGGCGAATTTACGCCTGACGGCAAACAACTCGTTATGGCAGGCCTCGATGAAACCGTGTACATCTGGGACGCGAAGTCCTTCGGACCCGTGAGGTCGATGAAGGGCCACGGTGAAACCATCTCAGCGCTCGCCATCTCGCCCGACGGCCGCACACTTGTCACCGGCGGCTTCGACGTGGTCACGACGCGTAACCCGGTAAAAGTGGCTTTTTGGGATATGGCCACGGGTAAGATCATTCGCACGGTTAGGTCCCCGCACAGGGTCGTCTCGCTCGCGTTCTCACCTGATGGGAAGTGGGTGGCTATGACCTCCGGTGAGAAAACGATAGATCTCTGGAAGGCACCGGTGGCCAACTAAGACAACTGGCCTGCTCAACGAACCGAGATCGTGGTGCCCGCCGGAGTCGAGAACAGATTCGGAGCCGTCCCCAAAGTCGCCGTGACGGGCACATTCGAACCGGCCGTCACGTTGTCGGGTACACGCACATTGATCTGAAGCAGTCCCGCGACCGCGCCGCCGGCCCCTCCCGCGTACGTAACCGTTCCCGGCTGCCCTCCAATCGTAACCGCCACCGGCAGCACGGGCAGCGGAAAAGTTGGTCCCGCGTTTATTTGGCCATCCACGCCGGCCGGAATCGTCGGGCCCTCCCCGGTTCCGAACAATGTAACGATAGATCCCCGGTTCGCGGGGTTGGAGTCGCCGTTTATCGTACCGTCAGAGTTCAGTGCCGCGACGGCGCCGGTTCCCGCGCCGTTCAGGGTGAACAGTGCCGGCACGGAGGCGGCAACGTTCATCGTAACGGCGTTCGAGGCGGTTCCGTTAAAGACGACGGTGACCGCTGTCGTCGTGCCAGCCACGGAATAGGGCACAATTGCCGCCACCTGTCTTGCTTGTGTGTAAATCAACGGTGCGGCGGTGGCTCCGAACAACACCTGCGTACTTGCCAGGGTGGTGGCGAAACCGCCGGACGCGACAGTCAGCGTCGAAGGCCCAAGTCCCGACCCGAAAAATACCAGGATTTGGCCCGGAGCGATGGCACCGGATTGCATGCTCGCCGCGCTCACGGTTCCCGAAGCCGAGATCTTCGGACCGGGCGCGACCACCGGCAGGTTCACGACATTCGAGTCGCCCGCGGGCGCAGGGTTCGAGACGCGGACGGCCAGCGTCCCAGCCGCGGCCATGAGCGTTGCCGGGATTGTTGCCGTCATCAGCGTGGGACTCAGCAGCGTTGCGGCCAGGATCGTATCCGCTACTCCGTTGTTCGCCTTCACCACCGAACCGCTGTAGAGCGCGCTCCCGGTGAGTGTGATGGTCGTTGCGCCGCCACCCTGGGGAAGGTCGACGGGCCAAAGAGTACTAAGCACCGGAGTTCCCGCCGTGATGGTAAGCGTGACGGGAAAAATCTGGGTCGCAACCGCGGCAGCGGAGGACGTTATCGTGATCGTACCCTGATACAGTCCCGGGTAGAGATCCGCCGGATTCACCGAGGCGGTTAGAGTCGAAGGAAAGGCGGCAAAGGATAACGACGTAGCCGGCGTGACGCGAAGCCACGTTCCCCCGGTTGCCGCCGAAGGCGTCGCACCCGCCCGCACCGACGCGGTAAAGGACAGAAACGAGCCGCTCGAGGACACGGTAAGCGACTGGTTCGCCGGCAAAGTGGATCCCACTGTGTAGACGAAGGCCAATGCCGCCGGACTAACGGTAAGCGAGACCGCCGGAGCTCGCACCGTAAGAGCTACGGTAACTGTTATCGCGCCGTTTGCGGCCGATGGGGCCGCGACCGTGACCGCGCCTGTATAGCTTCCGATCGGCAAGCCGGCCGGGTTCACAGACACCCTGAGGCCGAGCGGCGTCGATCCTCCATTCGGGCTAACCGACAGCCACCCTCCTCCCGAGGGCGTCGCTACGGCAGCAACAGCCGTAAAAGGAAAGACAGCGCTTCCGCCGCTAACCGTCACGGATTGAGCCGCCGGCAACGAAGTCTGGGAAGGATCGTAGGTAAACGAAAGAACCGTAGGGGAAACCAGCAGCGTTACCGCGGCTTGACGCGATTCCTTCGGCGAGGCGACCGCGATCCCCGTCCATGCCAAAAGGGCGGCGATGCTCCATATCACCCGCGTCGGACTTGTGCAACTCTTCCTCACAGCTAAAGAATCGGCGAAACGGGTCGATAAGTTTAGGGGCGGCGCCCTGTTATCCTGAAATCAGTCCATGTTCCTAAAGATTCTGGCCCACCCCATCTTCGCCAACCTGAATTTCCACATGCCCATGATTGTGGATCTCTCGCACCCGCTTATCATGCTCGCCGGCGAGAACGGCTCGGGGAAGTCCACCTTGCTGCACTCCATCTATTACGCGCTTAAGAGCGAGAGCCCCGATGGCTTCATATACAGGTTCGAACCTGGGGCCCCGGCTCACAGCGAGATTTTCCTGTTTGACGCCGAGGCGCACAACCCCCGCACCCAGCTCGAGTTCTTCGATGCGCAGCCTGAACTCAAGGCTTTCCTCCAAATGGCGAGCCATGGTCAAGTGATGCTTTCCATGTTTCAGGAGAACTTCCCCGCCCTTCCACAGGGCACTTTTCTCCTCCTTGACGAACCGGAAATGGCGCTATCTCAGTCAAACCAGCGTCGTATTCTCAAGATGATGATGGAACTGGTGGATCGCAAGGGATTCCGCGTCATAGCCGCGACCCATTCGCCGATTTTGCTCGACGCCAAAGAGACCTACGTCATTAATCTCGACAACCACAAGAACAAGAACGTCGTACCTAACGACCTGGGCGTCGAAGGGCAGAGTACGATACAGTAGACCGAAGGAGTTTAGGCATGCTTCGATTCGCGCTTCTGATGGCTCTTTCAGCCGCTGCCGTGACGGCTGGCGACACGCTCGAAGCTTTTGGTTTCCGCTGGCGCGTGCCCGCGCTCAAAGACTGGAAGCTCGAAGACGCCGCCGGCGTGCCGACGTTGAACCTCGTTGTGCCGACTCCCGCTGAGCCATCGCCCAAACCGCGCAGGCCTATCCAGTTTGCTCTGGCGGACACGCCTGCCTTCGACCGCGTGACCATCGAAGCCGAGATCAAGCAGGAGCCCGCGGGGCAGCGCAACCGTCATACCTCGATCATCTTTGTTTACGCGTATCGCGACCCGAGCCACTTCAACTACGTACACTTTTCCGTCGACGCGGCGAAGCAGCAGCCTGTCCACAACGGCTTTTTTCACGTCTATGGCGGCGACCGCGTGCGAATGAGTTCGGAGGAAGGCCCCCCCACCCTTATTGGCGAGGACTGGCACAAAGTCCGTTTCGTCTACGACGGGGTCACAGGAAAGGCCGAAGCGTGGGTGGACGGAAAGACTTCTCCCTCCATGCGCGCCGTGGACTTAAGTCTGGGAGCCGGCAAAGTCGGCATCGGCAGTTTCTTCGACCTGGGTTCCTTCCGGAACGTCAGTATTAAAGGTGAAGCCCTGAAGTAGGGCGTCACAAGGCTGATAGCCTAGCGCCTGCCGTGAGCGACGCGGCCGGTCTTCATGCGGAAGCCCGCCGGTTTCTTGCGCGCAAAACGCGACTCAGGGGCTGGCATGACGATCACTGGCGCGGCGTTCTTCACTTCCCGTTGAATCGAGGAAGGTACGTCACGGCGCGTCAACCGGACGCTGAGAGCGCGCTCGATCTGGCGGATGTCTCCGCGCTCGTTGGACGTTCCAAAAGTCGAAGCCGTGCCGACGGCGCCCATGCGGCCCGTGCGGCCCACGCGATGGATAAAGTCCTCCGGCGCTTGCGGCAGATCGTAGTTCACGACGTGGGCGATGCCGTCCACGTGAATTCCGCGCGCGGCGACGTCGGTTGCCACAAGTACGCGGTACGATCCGTCCTGAAATCCCTTCAGCGCCTGATTCCGCTGTGCCTGCGTGCGGTCGCCGTGGATGGCGGCGGCTTTCGCGCCGAGCGCCTTCAGTTTCTTCGCGAGGCGGTCCGCTCCGTGTTTGGTCCGGGCGAACACCAGGAACGAGCCTTGCTCCGATTCCATGAGGAACTGGAGCAGCCCGAGCTTCCGGTCCGGTTCCACTTCATAGAGATGCAGGTCGATCAGTTCGACGGGCTTCGATGTGGAACCGATTGCGACCCGGACGGGATTCTTCACGTGCGAGTCGACCAGGTGCTTGACCGAAGACTCGATAGTGGCTGAAAAGAACAGGGTCTGGCGCGAGGCGGGCAGCATCGACATGATGGACTGGATGGTGGGCAGGAAGCCCATGTCGAGCATGCGGTCGGCTTCGTCGAGCACCAGGATGCGCGTGTCGCCCAGTTTTACGAGTTTGCGTTTCAGGAAATCGGAAAGCCGGCCGGGAGTCGCGATGAGAACACGGGCGCCTCGGCGAATGGCGGTCAGTTGAGTGTTCTCGCTGAGTCCGCCAACAACGACGGCGGCGGAAATGCCCGTGCCGGCGGCTAGCTTCGTGAATGCTTCGTGAATCTGGATAGCCAGTTCACGCGTTGGGCTCAACACAAGGGCGCTAATGCCCACCGTGGGCTGCCGAAGCAGCGAATCGAGCATGGGAAGGACGAAGGCGAGAGTCTTGCCGGTGCCGGTCTGGGCGGTGGCGACAACGTCGCGCCCATCGAGAGCCGGAGCAATGGCTTCCGACTGGACTGCGGTTGGGGTAACAAACCCGTTTCTGGCAAGATTGGTCTTCAGGATAGGGAAAAGCGAAAGTTCAGAAAAAGTTTTCATTCAATATTTGGAGAGTAAATCAGCGGGCCGGCTAACGATTAGAGGCGGAGTGGCAGATCGACTACAATAGACTTCACTATATCACACTCGCCGGTGCCCAGTATTATGGCCGGACAGGCGGTCTGCTCGCCGGGCGCAGAATCGAATTACCGAAATCGACATTTACATTTTTGCTTTCGAGCGCCGAGGAACTTCCGCACGAGATTCGGCTCAGAAGTTAAACCGCAGCGAAAGCTGCGCCTGCCTCTGCGCACCGAGTCCGACCGCGCGCTCCACCGTCGAGTTCACTACACCGAAGCCACCGCTGGCCGAGGCCGGCGTGAACGGCTGCGCGGGCTGCAACTGATTTGTCCCCGTCCCAAGCGCGTTCGCAAGTGCCGCCGGGGGATTACTGAAGTTCGCACGGTTCAACACATTGTAGATCTCACCCCGAAATTCAAGGTTCATCCGCTCGTTCAATCGGAAGCGCTTGTGGAGCGTGAGGTCGAACTGCGCGAGACCAACGCCGTGCAGCGCGTAACGGCCCATGTTGCCGTAGGCTCCAGGCGCGGGGATGGAGAACGCCGCCGGGTTCAGAATCGAGCGCTTGTCTCCGCCGGAAAGAAAGGGACTCACGCCCGGAACCACGTCCGGCCGCCGCTGATTGCGAAATGCGCCGCCCAACGGAACGTTCACAATCGGCGTCGTGAGAATCTGGCCCGCCGCCACAATCGGATTGCTCACGATCGAGCCGGTGGCGTTGACGCGGTACGTCAGATCGTTCCGAACGACCTTCACGTCGAGCGGCAAACCTGTGCGCGCATTGAAAATACCGCCTGCCTCCCATCCGCCGAGCAGCCGGTTGCCCTTGGCGAAGGGCAGTTCGTAAAGAGCGCTGGCATTGAAGCTGTGGCGGATATCGAATGCGTTGTTCCCGCGGTCGCGCGCGTAGTTGAGCGGATCAGTGGCAGTCTGCGCCTCATTCGATCCGCCGGTGTTGCCGATGCTGTGGGACCAAGTCCACTGAGATCCGATGGTCAGCCCTTTGCTGAAACGCCGGTTCAGCGTGGTTTGAAGTGAATCGTAATGGTCCGTCCCGCCGGTGGTCTTTACGTCCATCTGAGAGAAGCGGTTCCCAAACTTGAGTATGGGAATGCCCGTGCCGGTTGCCGGGTTCATGTCCGCGCCCACCACCCAGTTCGTCCAACTCCGCAGAAACAGGTTCCGTCCCTGGCTGCCAACGTACGCCACCGTCAACACGGCGTTCGACGGCAACTGCTGCTGCACGGAGAACGTGTAGGACAGGATCTTTTCGGGAAGCGTGTATCCGGGCGCATAAACGCGGGGTTGAAATCCGAGGTTGGGGTCGTTGATGTTGTAACCCGCTATAACGGCCTTGGTGTCGATGGGGAACTGCGCGTTCGTGAAAGCGCGGCTTGGCCGGTCGGTTTCGATCGGCTGGATTTAATCCTCCGTCTGGCCGGGGCCGTAATAGTATCCGGATCCAATGCGGAACAGCGTCCTGCCCTTCAATTTTTCGGGCGACCACGTAAATGCGAGCCGCGGCCCGAAGTTCCTCTTCGAACTGTGGTAGAAAGGCGTGCCCGCCGGGAGAAGCACGCCCTTCTCCGTATCGAACGGCGTGGCCAGATTGCGGTCCTCGTGAATCACCGAATAGTATTCGTAGCGCAGGCCGTAGCTCATCGTGAGATTCGGACGAAGCTTCCATTCGTCCTGCGCATAGCCTACGTAGTATGCCTGTTTCAAGAAACGATTTCCGGTAACGCCGCCGTTGAACGGACTCGGGCCGCTGAGATCGCCGAGAAATTGAACGTTCGAGGGCCGGTTCGCCAGCAGGTCGTCGAGATTCGAGAACGTGTAGGTGGTGCCGCCCTGCCGGTCCGTGTAAATGCGCAGCGGACGAATCTCGACGCCGAACTTCAACGCGTGGCTATTCCTGATCCAGCTCAAGTTGTCGATGAACGACAGGCTGTAATTCGTGTAGGGTTGTCCCCGGCCGTTCTGCGTGCTGTTGGATCGGATCAGGTTGCCGATGCGCGCGGCCGACGCCGACGAGCCCTGACCGCCGATGCCTGGGATGGCGACGTTGCCTGAGAAATCGACCAGAAACGCCGAAGTATCGATTCCCGTAATCGGCGGCGCGAATCCAGACGCGCGCGTCTTTGCGCCGTTGAAACCGAATTTCGTCTCGTTGACCACCGAAGGTGTCAGAATCTGCTGGAAGTTAACCAGTCCATTCCGCGGCACGGCGGTTACCCGAAAGTAATTCCCCGTGACGTTCTGCGGCGTCCTCGATTCTCCCTGGTCGCGGAAATAACGGGCGTAGACGGTGTACTTCGCGTTCATGCGGTAATCGAGGCGGAGGCTGCCGTAGTCCTCGTCAAGCGGCGTGCGCGCCTCGAGCCGGGCGATATCGAGCGAGGGATTCGAAGTCGATGCCGTGCCATTTGGGAACCCGGCGAGCAGCGGTTGGATGGCGGGAACCGCCCTCGCCCGCGCCGCCGCGCTGGGAACAGTCTCGATCAGATTGACATGCGCCCGCTGACGCAGGCTTTCGAACGCCGCGAAGAAGAACAGCTTGTCACGCACGATGGGCCCGCCTAGCGAGCCCCCGAACTGGTTCAAGCGGAGCGGGGATTTTGAAACTCCATCGAAGAAATTGCGCGCGTCAAAGGCGTCGTTTCTGACGTACTCGAAGGCTGAGCCATGCACTTGATTGCCGCCAGACTTCGTCACGACGCTGATCTGGCCGCCCGTCCCAGTGCCGAACTCCGCCGGGTAGTTGCTCGATTCGACGCGAAACTCCTGGACGTTTTCGAGGCTGGACTGAAGCCGGAAACCCGTCGAGGTCTCGCCATTGAGGTTGCCCGGCGAGGAATCGATAATCGAGGTGCCTTCCACGCCATCGAACCGGATTTCGTTTTGCTGATTGGCACGTCCGCTGAAGCGGATGTTGTCGTAAGATCCGCCGCCCGAGGACTGGGCTCCCGGGGCAAGTAAATACAACTGTGAAAGTTGCCGACCGTTGAGCGGCATCCCGGCGACTTCGCGCGCGTTCACGTTCGCTCCCACCGAGGCCGAACTGGTGTCGATGACGGTGAGTTCGCCTCCCGAGACGTTGATTTCGGTAGCCACGTTCGCAGGTTGTAAAATGATGTTCAACGTCCGCTCCTGGCCGACGGTGAGGTTGATTTCCTTATAAATCGCCGGGCCCAGGCCGTCGGCGGAGGCGGTCACTGTGTATTGCGAGGGCGGAAGGTTCGTCAGCAGAAACCCGCCCTGATCGTTGGCCGTCACCGTTCGCCCGGTGCCGGTCTTTTCGCTTCTGACTGTAACGCTTGCGCCGGGGATCACTGCGCCCGTTGTGTCGGTGACGCTTCCGGCGATTTTGGAGTTATCCGTCTGCCCGTTTGCCAGAGCGCCCAGTAGTGCCGCGAATAGCAAAGTCCTGATTGAATTCATATGCACTGAACGTAACAGGCAAGCAGTTACAATTCGATGAATATTACGCAACAATACGGGGGCGGGAATCCCCGTTTGAGCCACGGCCCAACCGCCGCGAGGCCGACGCCTGACAAGAGACAGGTCGTAAAGCGGTCAGGTACCGCGGAGTCAACGCCAAGCCAGGCTGAGCCGCTTGGAGAAATCACCACTCGACCCGGCTTTCCCAGTGAAGGTGATGGCGAGAATGTTGCGCGGATGGACGCCGGATTCGACCAGCCGGCGGAAGTATTCGATGAGGACGCTGGTCTTTCCCGAACCGGGTCCGGCGACGACGCACCAGTCCTTGCCACAGGGCGGTCCAGATCGACGGCGCGGAGTTGGAGGGGCGTGAGGGCGAATTTGGGGGCCGGCACGGGTTAGTTACCCTCCGCGGTAGGGTCGTTTCGCAATTTTTTGTTGCGCGAGGACGGAGAATACTGCCGGCTCAGACGGGGGATAGAACACTTCGGCCGGCGATGAACGCGGATGAACGCGGATAAGACGTTTTGTTTCAACGTTAGCTTGCGAAAGCCAGGATTGTTAGGGTCGTTTCGACGTTTTTTGTTGTGAGCGGATTGGGGGCGGTCTGTGGCTTGCCGGGAGGCGGCGGTGTGTCCGGAAATGGGATTAGGGTCGTTTCGCCGATTTTGTGACGCGGCGGCGCGCCAGGTGGATGCGTCCCGGAGCAGGCCGTGACGGCGGGCGTTCTGAACGGAATGCGTTTTTTGAGAACAGCAAATCAACGGTGAATACCTTCCTGAAAACAGAGTACACCATGGAGTCAAGCGCCTATTATCTAAACATATTATTATCAAATAGATAAACCCTGTTACCGGTTCGGGAGCGACAGGGTGATCCGGAAGGTTTCCGTGGAGACCCAGGCTTCGCGGCGGTGGTGTGATACTTTCTAAAGGTCGCCTCAAGGCTGTCTCCATGCCGTACGACTGCTTCCTCAGCTACGCGTCGCCAGACCTGCCCCACGCCGAAGAAGTACACCGGCGCTTGACCCTTGCCGGATTCACGGTGTGGTTCGACAAGGCGCGTCTGCGCCCCGGCTTTGACTGGCACAGGGAGATCGAAGAGGGCTGCGAAGAGAGCCGCGTTCTGCTGCCGCTGCTGACGCCGCGCTGGAAGCTTTCGGACTGGACGCGCTATGAGACCTACGGCGCGGAGGCCGTGATCCCCATCCTGGCGGAAGGCGCGTGGGCGGATATCAGCACGCCGCCGTTGAGACGCTTTCAGAATCACGCGGTTCCGCTCGACGCCGCCGGCGATGCGGATTGGGAGCGCCTGTTCGCGGCCATCCACGAAATGCTCGCCCGCGAAGCGCCGCAAAAGCCCAGGCGCGTGGCGCACCTGCGCTTCCGGCCAAATCCGTATTTCGTCGGCCGCGAAGAGACGTTGAACGAGATCCACGAAAAGCTCTTCACCAACCGGACGGCGGCGTTGACGCAAGGCCACGCTGAAGCCATTACCGCGCTCGGCGGCGTGGGCAAGACGACGCTCGCCCGGCAGTACGCCGAGAAGTTCTGGCGCTGCTACCGGCAGATGTTCTGGGTGGATTGCGTCAAGAGCCTGGACTCCGAGTTTGCGGCCATCCACGACGTTTTGCGTCCGGAGCCGACCTATCAGGCGCTGAAAGACGCGGACAAGGCAGCCTGGGTACGCGGGGAATTCAACCAGACGGCCGGACGTCCGCTTCGTCTGCTGATTCTCGACAACGCCGGGAATGAAGACTCGGTGCTGCCTTGGATTCCCAG
Organism: Bryobacterales bacterium; assembly: GCA_009697455.1. Lineage (GTDB taxonomy): Bacteria > Acidobacteriota > Terriglobia > Bryobacterales > Bryobacteraceae > SYKU01. The sequence goes on along the minus strand of SHUI01000049.1, from coordinate 6,752 downwards.
GACGGGGAACTGTCACACCACTATCACGTCGCGATTCACGGGCTGGAGCGCTGGAATCGAAAACTGCCCGGTGCGGGTTCTGCCGCCCGACCCGGCGCGGGAGTTGTTGCTGCGCCGCGCGGACCGAAGCGCGGAGCGGGAGGGCACGGTCTGCGACGCGGTCGCGAAGAAGCTGGGCTATCTGCCGCTGGCGTTGGAGCAGGCTGGCGCGTATGTCCGCGAGCAGGGTCCGGGATTCCCCTTCGCTCAATACCTGCGCCTGTATGAGGAGAACGAGCGAAAGTTCCTGGATCGAAATGCGCCGGGGACGACCGAGTATCCCGACTCGGTCTTTCTCACCTGGCGCGCGACCATCGACAAGTTGCCGGCCGGGGCCCGGGCAATGCTGCGCCTGTGCTCCTTTCTGGCTTCGACACCGATCCCGGTGGCGATGTTCGTCAAAGGGGCGGGTATTGTGGCGGAAGAGGCCCGGCGCATCGGCGGCGGGGAGACCGAAGAGGCGGGCGAGTTCGAGACGCTGGAGTGGAAGGCGGCGCTCGCCCGGTATTCCATGATCAACTTGGAGGCCGGAGATTCGTTCTCGGTGCATGGATTGGTGCAGGCGGTGGAGCGGCATCAGGTGGACGAAAGCGAGCGGCCCGGACTGGTAGAAAAAGCCGTGGATCTGTTAGCGGGTTGGGCGCCGGAAGCTGCCTACGAGTACGAGAACTGGCCCGTGTGGAGGGCGGCCCTCCCGCACGCCGAGTCGCTGTGGGAGTGGCAGCGGGATGACGGCCGTGTCCGGCTGAATGCGCGGTTTCTCGGTTCGCTTGGTGCGTTTCAGTTGAGTCAGGGCGCTTATGCCGCAGCCGAACTTCCCATGCGGCGGGCGCTGGCGGCGAGGGAGCGGGTGCTGGGCGCGGAGCATCCGGACACGCTCGGGAGCGTCAACAACCTGGCGTTGCTGCTGGAGAGGAAGGGGGACTACGGAGAGGCCGAGCCGCTGTGTCGGCGAGCGCGAGAGGTGATTGAGCGGGTGCTGGGCGCGGAGCATCCGGGCACGCTCCGGTGCGCCAACGACCTGGGATTTCTGTTAGCGAAGATGGGGAAGTACGACGAGGCCGAGATGCTCGACCGTCGGGTGCTGGAGGCGCGTGAGCGTGTACTAGGCACGGAGCATCCGGACACGATCGTGAGCGTCAACAACCTGGCGGGTATACTGTATAGGAAGGGGGAGTACGGTGCCGCCGAGCCGCTGCAGCGGCGGGCGCTGGAGGCGAGTGAGCGAGTGCTGGGACCGGAGCATCCCCAAACGCTGGGGTGCGTCAGCAACCTGGCGGGTCTCTATCGGCGGTGGATAGAGGTGAGGCGACGCGTGCTCGGCCCTGAACACCCGGACACGCTGGCGACCGCTGCCGCCCTGAGCCAAGTGGAACAGCGGAAGGAGCGGCCATGAGCTTCAAGCGGCCCGCACGCAGGTCCGAAAAGTCTGACGCTTCTGAACCGAACACTCCCGACCAGCCGCCCCTGGGCGCTCGCGGCTCCCGCGCCCGTTTCTATTCGAAAGAGAAGAAAATGGGAGGGTCGCCCTTGCGGTACTATCTAATTCTTTCCGCCAGTAGAAAGAGGGCTCTCCCCAGGTGAGAATGGTGCCTGACCATTACTTCTTTTTTAGCTACGCTCATGCTGACGTTCCAAGTGTTGGGATGCAGAGCGACGCATCTCCGCTTCTGGAACGCTTCTACAACGATTTGAGTCTGGCCTTGCGGCAACAGATCGGACTGGAAGTCGGACGGGAAGTCGGCTGGCGCGATGAAAAGAAAATTCAGACCGGGCACGATTGGTCTGTCAGCCTGAAATTGGCCCTCTGTGAAGCCAAGTCAATCGTATGCATCTACTCTGAGGCTTATTTCCACTCCCCATGGTGCGGAAAAGAAATGCAGGTATTCCTCACCCGTCACGGTCTACTAAGCACGAACGATGCCAGGCGCGCTATCGTTCCCGTTATTTGGCGGAAGCCGAACCAGATACCCAAGGTATTGGAGCCGTTTCTGGAAGCGGATGCGGAAATGCCGCAAAGTTATCGTGAACTTGGATTGTTGGCAATTATGCAGGATGAGGATCCGAGGCGGCACGCGGATTATGTCCGCTTCGTAGAGACCTTCGCCAGGAGAGTGCGTTCCGCCGCTGACGTCTGCCTGCCTCCTGTTGCACCACGCGACCTGAATTTCATTACGCTGCTGGGCGCCTTCGCGGTTGAAGCCGTCAATATGATCGGTGGCTCCGCCGATGTTCAGCACTCCTTCCAAGCATACGAAGGGCCGAGCGTCGCAAGATTTGTCTACGTAGCCGCCACAAGACCGGAGATGAGCACGCTTGGTATCCGCGAGACCTTAGACCCGTATGGGCCAGAGCGCTACCAATGGATTCCCTATGTTGTAGACGGCGATCGAGAGCATGTCGGCATGCTTGCGCAAAAAGCAGCGTCCTCGAAGGGGCTGCTTCACGAGCGGATGGACATCGGCCCATCCTTAGACCGCGAGTTGAGGCGGGCGAAGGAAAACAACACTCCAGTTGTTCTGGTAATCGACGCGTGGTCCCTCAGAATAGAAGACCTGATGCGATACATGAAGGAGTATGACGAGCGGCTGCTCCCGAATTGTGCCGCTCTCGTGGTCTGGGACCAGCATGAGGAGACTCTTGTACACAGGGAGGAACTGGAAGAGATCCTCTCGGAAACGTTCAACGGGAACATCACGAGCCGGGGAGAACGGTTCTTCCGTCCCCAGGTAACTTCGAAGGCGCATCTGACACAAGAACTCTCAGATACTCTCCAACATCTCAAATTCACTATCATCAACCGGGGACGCCCGCGACGAGCGGTTCAAGGAGCCAACCCCGTGCCAACTCTGTAGAGAGATACCCATGGGGAAAATCGTCACCTTCTACTCTTACAAGGGCGGCACCGGCCGCTCTATGGTCCTAGCCAACGTCGCGTGGATCTTGGCTAGCAAAGGGAATCGCGTGCTGGCGATTGATTGGGATTTGGAGGCACCCGGCCTCCATCGCTACTTTCGACCGTTCCTCGCGGACAGGGATCTGTCCGATTCACCCGGCTTGATCGACTTCGTAATAGACTACGTGGAGAAGGTCCTGACACCTGGAAGCCCGGTGCAGGAGAAAGACGCGACGTGGACTGTGCCATACGCGGATCTGCAGAATTACTCTTACGCCCTCCGAGACTGGCAGTTTCCTCAAGGCGGCACATTGGATTTTGTCCCGGCAGGCAGGCAGAGTTCAGACTATTCGCGGAATGTAAATTCTTTCGACTGGGAAGACTTCTACGACACCTTGGGTGGGTACAGTTTTCTGGATCTGGTGCGCCTGCGCCTTAAGGATGCCTACGACTACGTCCTCATCGATAGCAGGACGGGCGTTAGCGATACGTCTGGAATCTGCACGATTCAGATGCCCGATACTCTTGTGCTGTGCCTCACCCTGAACAACCAAGCCATTGACGGAACCGCACGCATCGGCAGGTCCGTGCTCGCCGCGCGGCGTCTGCGCAATCAGCCGGTACGGCTGATTGCGGTTCCCATGAGAGTTCGGCGCACCGAGATTGAGCTGCTCCAAAGGCGGGAGCGACATGCGCGCGTTGAGTTAGAGGAGTTGCTTGGCGACAAAGCATCTGAGTGGCCCGAGGTTGAAGTGCCGGAGGTAGACTACTATGCTTTTGAAGAAGTCCTTGCGACGTTCCGGGACGTAACAGGCAAGGCGGACACGGTGCTGGCGGCATCGGAAAGACTCGCATCGCTAGTCGCTGACGAGGAGGGCACCCGGTTTGCCGGCCCTTCGGATGAACAACGTCAGCAAGTGCTGGATGCGTTCCGTGATGGAACTTCCGTTGCGCCGGTTCACCATTGCCAGTTCTTCGTCAGTTATGCTCGTGCCGATTCGCAATGGGCCGATTGGATAGCCCAAGAGCTCGAACGCCTCGGCTATTCCACCTTTCTTGATCGTCATTCCATACGGCCTGGGGCCAATTTGGCGGACCAGATCGAGTCGGCGTTGGCAGGAGCCGACTACACGATCGCGCTCATTTCTCCCGCATATGCCGTAGCGGAATCTGCGCAACGAGAACTACGGGTGGCGCTTTCAAGGGGACCCTCGTGGCTGATCCCGATCACCATCGATCCCACGCCTCCTTCGGGCATGCTGAGGATCTTGGAATCCATTCAGCGTCTGGACTTGTCGGCTGCAGACGATGTGGCGGCACGGAAGCTCCTGCAGCGCGCGGTTTCCGGTCTATCACTCGTGCCGCGTCAGTCGCCTGTCGAGATTCCTACGGAGTCCGCAGCATTTCCCGCACACCGCATTTTCGATGTGCCTATGCGGCCAGTGCAGTACTTCGTTGGCCGCAATGAGGAGCAGGCAGCAATCCGGAGGATTTTGACACGCACAGACAGCGCACCGTCGCGTGGTAGCGTTCGCTGCGCCTTGGTCGGACTAGGAGGTGTAGGCAAGACATCCCTCGCACTTCAATATGCGGTAGCTTTCAGGAGTGACTACCGCCAGGTTTTCTGGGTAGATTGCAGAGACGCTGAACTCGGTTTCGCTCGTATTCACGACCTTCTAAGACCGGACATCGCGGATTTCGACAACGCAGATAAGGCGGCCTGGACTCGCAACGAACTGGAAAAGCCCGGACGACCAGAGACTCTTCTGATCCTCGACAACGCACAGGACGAGAGATCCGTGGAAGATTGGGTACCGCGCAGAGAGAATTGTCACACCTTGATAACCTCTCGGTTCGCTGCCTGGAGTTCCACGGTCCAGCAGTTGTCCGTCGATGGGCTCGATCCAGACGCATCTCAGAAGTTGCTCTTGAGCAGATTAGACAAGGCCACCGCAGAGGACCGGCACGCAGCGCAGGTTCTCGCGAATAGACTGGGGAATCTGCCTTTGGCTCTTGTACTAGCGGCAGCTTATGTGGCCGAGCAACCGGGATTAAGGCTGGCAGACTATCTACGGTTGTACGAGCAACACGAGGCGGAGCTGCTGAAGAGCAGCTCAGTGCGGCTTACACAAACCTTGCTGGTGACGATTGACAAGCTTTCCCTCGGGGCGAGAGCAATTCATCAAATGCACTCGTGTTTTGCTCCCGTTCCATTCCCAGTGGATATCTACGTCAAGGGTGCTGCCTTTGTAGAGGCCGAAACTGCGAGAGTGAGCCAGATTGTATCGGAGACCCAAATCGGTTCGGCAATGCCAGGGGAACTGCGGGTGCGCGGATGGATAGCGGACTTGATCCGATACTCACTGTTCCAACGCTTGGAAGGTGGTCTCGTGAGGGCGCACACGCTGGTTCAAGCGGTCCAGTTGGATGCCCTCGGCGACGGAGCTCTCGAAACGCTGGAAAACGTAACGCGGATGTTCTTGTCAGCCACTCCGGAGCCCACTTCGGAGAGCCGGGTGCAATGGGATGCTCTCCTGCCACATGCTTGTGCTCTGCGAATAAATACCCATAACTTGCTCGGTCCCGGCAACGTGGAATTGATCCTCCGAATCGCTGAAGTGCAATTCATGCATGGACAATATAAAGAGGCGTTTTTGGAACAACAGGAGGGCGTCCAGCTACTGGAAACGAGACTGGGCGCGGAGCACCCATTGACGCTTGGGTCAATGGATCGCCTCGGTGAGATCTTACGGTATCAAGGCAACTACTCGGAAGCCGAGCGCCTGCACCGGCGGGTCTTAGCAGTTGGGGAACGCGCGCTCGGCCCAGATGATCCCAGGGTACTTACCTCCATGAACAACCTAGTGCAATTGCTCATTGCCCAAGGGAGGTATGAAGAGGCGGAGCCGCTTTGCCGTCGGTTGGTGGCGACTCAAGAGCAAGTTCATGGTGCGGAGCACCCAGATATCCTCACCTCGGTGAACAGTCTGGGGGAGTTGCTGCAGCGGCAAGGAAGGTATAGCCAAGCCGAGCCGTTGTATCGTCGGGCGTTGGAGGCGAGGGAGCGAGTGCTAGGCGCGGAGCATCCGTCCACGCTCGGGAGCGTCAACAATATGGCGGGTCTGCTGGAGAGTAAGGGGGACTACGGCGCGGCCGAGCCGCTGTTCCGGCGGGCGCTGGAAGCGAGGGTGCGAGTGCTGGGCGCGGAGCATCCAGACACGCTCGGGAGCGTCAACAATCTGGCGGGTCTGCTGGAGAGTAAGGGGGACTACGGTGCGGCCGAGCCGCTGTTCCGACGGGCGCTGGAGGTGAGTGAGCGGGTGCTGGGCACGGAGCATCCGGACACGCTCGGGAGCGTCAACAACCTGGCGAGTCTGCTGGAAAAGAAGGGGGACTACGGCGCGGCCGAGCCGCTGTTCCGACGGGCGCTGGAGGTGAGTGAGCGGGTGCTGGGCACGGAGCACCCGGACACGCTCGGGAGCGTCAACAACTTAGCGGTTCTGCTGGCGAGGAAGGGGGACTACGGAACGGCCGATCCGCTGTACCGGTTGGCGCTGGAGGCGAGTGAACGGGTGCTGGGCGCGGAGCATCCAGGCACGCTCTTGAGCGTCAACAACCTGGCGAGTCTGCTGGAGAGTAAGGGGGACTACGGCGCGGCCGAGCCGCTCTACCGGCGGGCGCTGGCGGCGAGGGAGCGGGTGCTCGGCGCGGAGCATCCGGACACGCTCGTGAGCGTCAACAACCTGGCGCTTCTGCTGGAGAGTAAGGGGGACTACGGCGCGGCCGAGCCGCTCTACCGGCGGGCGCTTGCGGCGAG
>SHUI01000048.1 GCA_009697455.1 Bryobacterales bacterium | reverse complement strand
TCCTGCCAGACGCGCGGGTCGTCAAGATTCGGAATCTGCCCGGTGACGTTCGTCGTCCGGCCGCGGCGGGCGCGGGCCAAGCGGGCGCTGATCATGGGATCGAGGATTTCCGTGGTGACCGGCGAAGCGTGATCGTTGATGGAGCGGTCAAGAGGATTGCGCAGCGAGAGGCTGATCTTGCCTTGGTTCTTGGCGAGCTCCAGCTTCGTGGCGTCGGCCGGCGTAACCACCAGGGTTACCACCGGAACTTTCGGCGCCTTGGGATCGACAGTCTGCCCTGCTTGGGTGAGGCGGCCCACGGCCAGCACCTTGACGTCCTGAAGAATGGTGGAAGAGATGGCTTCCGCCATGGAACCCGGGCGCGTAAACGTCACGTCGACGCGTGAATTCGGCTGAATCAATCCCGCGACTCCGCTCGTGTCGGTAATCTGCACCGAAACGGCGCGCATTCCGTCGTCAATCGTTGCGGAAACGCCTTCCGATCCGGTGGTTTTCGAGAGTTTTGAGTCTGTCAGCGGTTCGTTCGCCGCGACCGGGTACAGCGCCACGCGATCTAGAGCATCGGCGTCCTTGAGTGCTGCGCCCTTCGGGAGGTCTTTCTCGAGAACCGAGATCTGCTTTAGATCCGTTTTCTTAACTCTCGCGCCAACCGGCAGGTCGCGCACAGCGGCCATGATGGTGATCTTTTTCTCCGCTTTCGGAGCTGTGGTTTTCGCGTACACAAACCACGTCAGTAGAGCGGCGGAGAGCCAGGCGGCCCCAAAAAGCAGAAATATCTTCTGTCGATCCATCCAAATCCCCGGTTGCCATGAGGCCAGTCGTTCTTAACACAAAACAGGTCTACAAGTTGCGATTATGGCCTCGAAAACAGGGTGGCCACACCGTCCCGGTAAAGCTGCCTCCACTTCATCCGTTCCAACCCGCCCGCGAGCGAATAATCGTCCGGCAGGAGCGCCTAGCCGATCGCGAACTCGTCGAGGTCCTTTTCCCACCCCGGCCGGACCTGCATTAGCCGGGCACACCGCTTCATGAAGGCCGCGCCAAAAAAGTTGGTCCGCCCGTCAAAAAACACTTTCCGTTTTCCGGCGAACCGGCAAATCAGACCCAGCCGAACTTGTCCGGCGCTGGAACCCGCGCCTGTTCCGGCACGAGCCGTTCCATGACGTCCGGCCGCCGCGACTGGAAACTGATCGGCAGGAAACCCCGGTCCGGACCCTGACTGGCGGAATGAGCAGGATTCCAAAGATTATCACAACCGGGAGCGGCATGAGGGCGAGCCCCCCAGACCGGCGTCGAGCGAGGTTCGCGCCGCCAGCCGAACCCGGCCGGGCCCGAGAGCGCACGCTGGATGGCGCTGTTCGCGAGGGCAGGAGCAGGAGCGCACCGAAACGGGTCAGACAGCCTGTCGAAATAGTTGATCCCGAGCCGCCTCTGCAATCGCTACAACAGCAGGATGCTTGAGCCTCCGCTCAACCGAAATCGCAAAGAACCGCTCGATTACGGATTCGGTTCGGCCCAGGACGGACACTCCGTATTGCCGCCGAACTTCTTTCTCAATCACGGTTGGAGCGGCGAATATGCCAACGCCAGCTTGCCCGAAGGTCTTGAGAAGCGCGCTGTCCTGGAATTCTCCCACTACGCGCGGACGGATTCGCTCTGCCTCGAACCATTGCTCCAGGGAGCGCCGCGACGTCGCATTCTCCACTGGCAGCAGAAAAGGGGCGCCGTCGAGCGAGGCGGGGAAGTTTTTTCGGTACCTGGCAGCCAACGGCGATGTGCCGAAGAGAGAGACTCCGCAGCTACCAAGCAAGTGGCTGAAGGCGCGGACGCGAACCAAGGGGCCGACCGGTGCATCCGTCAAGACCAGATCGATCCCGGAGGTCGCAAGTTCCGCCAGCAACCGTTCAGGATGGTCCTCCAGGCAAATTATTTGCACGGGTTCGGGCAGCGCGAGTGCGGGTTGGAGAAGCCGGTACGCAATCAGCTTGGGCAGCGCGTCGGAGACGCCCACAACCAGGCGAACCGGACGCCCTGCTGGCCGCCCTTTGAGGACGTCCGTGAGTTCGCGGCCCAACGAGAAGATCTCATTCGCATAACGATACACCAATCGCCCCACCTCCGTAAGCACGAGGTTTCGTCCGGACCGGGTGAAGAGCTTCTGCCCGAAAGCGTTTTCAAGGGCGCGTATCTGGCCGGTGATCGTGGGTTGCGCAAGCAGCAATTGCTTGCTTGCCTGAGCGATGCTCCCCTCCCGCGCGACCATCCAGAAGTAGAGCAGGTGGTGATAGTTGAGCCATTCCATATCCGCTATAATACCTCGTTTTTCCAGAGTAGTATACTCCAGGTAATCTATTTTCCTATGGATTGGGCCCGTCCTAAACGCCTGCTCTTAAGTGGAGTCTGACGCGGTCTTCAGGGCGATAGCAGGGAACCGCAGCCCTCCAATTGGGCAACAAAAGCGCTCATCAGGGCCGGCGCCGCAATTGGATCGCCTGCCTGCGTGCGAGCTCGAAGTCTCGACATGAGGAAGCCGGAGGCGCGTGAACATGCTTGATTAGCAATGCGGAGTTCGAACCGTGCCGCTTTTGCCGCGTCGATGGCAAACTCACAGTTGCTGCGCTGGAGGTGGGCGAGGAATCGGCTCTTCGCGCCATTGGCCTTCAAATGTAGCCTGGCGCGCCTTTCGAGAGTAACTCAGATCGGAGCTTGGGTTGTGGCGGAACGAACGCTCCGAGCAGTGGTCCGCGCCATTTCCGGTCCGCGCGGACGCCATGCGGCTGTCCATGCCTCGATGGCGGCCTTTGATGCGAGCTATTATGCCTCGGGTTTTCCGATGGATAAACTTCACATTATCTATTTGTCTATCGATTGAGTCTGCCCTAGAGTTGAAGTTGACATGAACCGAATCAGAACCTTAATCTTGCTTTCGACGCTCACGGCGTTGTTGCTCTGGGCTGGTCAAGCTCTCGGTGGGCAAAACGGTCTAATGTTCGCGCTGGTGCTGGCAGGCCTTATGAATTTCGGCGCCTACTGGTTTTCAGACAAGATTGTGCTGCGAATGTACCGGGCGCGGGAAATCAGCCCCGCCGAATCCGCCGGCCTGTACGCGATGGTGCGCGAACTGGCGATGCGAGCCGATCTGCCCATGCCGCGGATCTACCTCATCCCGGAGGAGGCTCCCAACGCCTTTGCCACCGGCCGCGACCCGCAACACGGAGTCGTGGCCGTCACGGAGGGACTGCAGCGCATGCTCAATCGCGATGAAGTTGCGGGTGTGATTGCTCACGAGCTTGCACATATCAAGCACCGGGACACACTGGTTATGTGCGTGGCCGCGACCCTCGCCGGCGCCCTCAGCATGTTGGCAAACGCGGCGATGTGGGGATCGCTCTTCGGAGGCGGGCGATCCCACGGGGACGAGGAGCCCGGCAGCCATCCGTTGTCCGGACTACTCGGCATCATCGTCGCGCCACTCGCGGCAACGCTGATCCAGATGGCCATTTCGCGCGGGAGAGAATTCGTGGCCGACGAGACGGCTGCGCGGATCACGGGAAATCCCCTGGCCCTGTCCACCGCCCTACGAAAAATCGAGAGCTGGTCCGGGCGGTTGCCCATGGACTCGGCCTCGCCATCCACTGCTCACCTCTTCATCCAAAACCCGTTCGCCGGCGGAGGTTTGCTAAGGCTGTTCAGCACGCATCCACCAACCCAGGCCCGGGTCGACCGGCTGGAGGCAATGGCTTCGCGCGGCTATGCCGTGGCGGTCTAGGCCAGGCTGGGGCTCATGACAAGACTTCGTGAGGCGGCCGGATTTACGCTCCTGGCAGCGGGATTGCTCGGTACGCTGCTGCCGGTCATTCCCGGTACGCCGCTGCTGATTGCGGGAGTCGCCGTCCTGGGAACCGATCATCCCAGAGTCCAACCCTGGATCAAGCGGCTCGACCGCTGGCGCAATTCACTGAAAAGGAGGACGAAAACGTGAGATGTCCGGCTTTGGAACAAGAGCTTGATCATCAAGCCGTGGACACACGGGATGCTCTCCTGGTCATTAGCTCCTTCGAAGAGGATCACACCAGCATGGGTCACGTCTTTCGTGAGTCCAACTGGACTTTGCGCGGTGTCCGCACTTGTCGCGAGGCGGCGGCTGTGATGCGCGAGAATCCGCCCCCGGTGGTTATCTGCGAGAGGGACCTCCCGGATGGCAACTGGAAGGGCATTCTGCGCGAGTTGACATTGGTGGCGCATCCGCCCGCTTTGATTGTGACCTCCCGGCTTGCCGACGAATACCTCTGGGTGGAAGTGCTCAACCTGGGCGGCTACGATGTGGTCGCCAAGCCTCTTGCCGAACGAGAAGTGCGGTGGGCGGTGGACTCGGCATGGCGGCACTGGAACGGCAACGGGGAACGGAGCAAGCGAGCCCGGAATGCCATCCCGTGAACACGGAGAGTAATTACAGGCAGTCTACTGGAATGACTCAGATGAAAGGAGAAAGAATCATGTTTAACAGCCTGGACGAACAGATTAAGCGCACTCACGAACTGGCGCCCGCGCCATGGAGGCGCATGCTTCAGCATGCGAGCGTGCTTGGGGGGACCGGAGCGCTCTTTTGGGCCTTGTGCTTCGGCATGCTCTTCCTGGAGTGAGCCACCAATCGGATATTTCGATGGCCGGCCCCAAACAATACAGTCAAGTGGAAGACAGGAAGACAGGAAGACACGGGAAAACAATTATGGATCTCAAAGACCTTCAGAAACACATCCGGACCCTGGCGACTCTCCCGGAAGCGGCTGCGCCCGTCATTAGCTGTTACCTCAACCTCGAAGCCAGTGAGTCTGGATATCGCCATGCACTGGACGAGCGAGTGCGTTTGCTGAGGAAGAGCCTCACGGGAGAAACGCGGCAGCACTTTGAGCAGGCGCTCGGTCAAATAGAGGCTCACCTTCGGGTAGGCATCGCCGCCGGTGCCACCGGCCTGGCGATATTCGCCCGTGGCGGACACCAGCCGTTCTTCCTCCCGCTTCAGTTCCGCGTGCCGCTGCCAAACTGGATCGCGGTCAACACGACTCCGAGCATCTATCATCTGGTCGAACTCAAGGACACTTACCACCGTTATGTCGTCCTGATTTCCACGGAAGGGAGCGCGCGAATCTTAGGGATCAACCTCGGAGCCGTGACGGAGGACGTCTGGAAGGAGTCCCCCGATCTGCGTCAGCGCGTGGGGCGTGAATGGACCAGGGAGCTCTACCAGAACCACCGCCGGGAACGAACCAAACGGTTCGTTAACGAACTGATCAAGATTCTGGATCAGCTGGTGTCGGCCGGCGGGTACGGACATCTCATCCTTGCGGGAAGTCCCCGAGTGACTTCGCAGATCGAAAAGGCTTTCCCCAAGCACCTGGCCACCAAGGTGGTTGATATCGTTCCTGCCTCCGCGCACGACCGGACAAGGGATGTCGTGTCGGCAACCCTGGTTTCTTTCATTGAGCAGGAAGAACGGGAATCCCTGGCTATAGTCGACAGACTTCTGAAGGAGGTAAACACCAACGGACTTGCCGTGGCCGGTACTCGTGCCAGCTTCGAGGCGCTGAGACAGGGACAGGTGGATGTGCTCGTGTTGGCGAAGGGTTACGAGCCCGGCGCCGGCTGGTCTTGTGGCGCCTGCGGAGCAACGGAGGTTGAGCGGCCGGCGCCCAACGCTTGTCCGCAATGTGGCGCGAAGTTACGGGAGCTCAACGTCAAGGAAGAGATGGTCAGAATGGCGGAACGGACGGAATCGGGAGTCGAGGTGGTGAGCCACAGCGACGCCTTATTGCGTCTCGGCGGTGTGGGTTGCCTCCTGCGCTTTCTCGGGCAGGAGAAGTACGTCACGAAGGCCGCATGAATGAAACACTCTCATCGGCCCCGGCCAATTCCCGCGTGGAACAAAGAGGAAACATGCCTGTAAAGCCGAGCACGGATGAAGACGAATATTTCGCCCGCCAGGAATTCGAACTGAGGCGAAAGTTGGCCGGGGAGCGGCGAGCACAGTTGCTGACTGAAGAGCGGGAGCGCGAGCGCGCTCTTCATTTCATGAAGTGCCCGAAGTGCGGGATGCATCTTGAAGAGATAGCTTTCGTCGATGTCCGTATCGACAAATGCTTCGGTTGCGAAGGCATTTGGCTCGACAAGGGGGAATTCGAGACCATCCGAAAGAAAGAGGCTGGGTTCGTGGGGACACTGCTGAATGTGTTTCGCCAGTGACTCAACTGCCCGGAGGCGGCTGCATAAGACTACAAGCGTCGGCGACACGCCGGGAGCCGGCTGCATCTTGCCCGGAAGGCGATTCAGCCGGAGTATTAGGGGTGACTGCCCACAGGCTCAAATATCGTCGGCGCGACCGCGGGGTATCGATGGGACCCGCCGGATCGTTGTGCGGCTCGCGCCCGGAGGCAGGCATAGCCGTAGCCGCGCTCGGCGTCAGCCAGCGATACGGCCGTAGCCGGAGGAGCGTCTGAGATGGGCATGGAAAGCGTAGGCACGCCGGTCCTATGGATCGGATTCATCCTCTGCGTGCTCGCGATGCTGGGTCTCGATCTCGGAGTGTTCCACCGTCAGGCACACGAAGTGCGCCTGCGAGAGGCCCTCATCTGGACCGCGATCTGGATGCTGCTGGCGCTCCTCTTCAACGCGGGAGTCTACTTTTGGTTCGGGCCGGAGCGGGCGCTCGAGTTCCTGACGGGTTACGTGATCGAGAAAGCGCTCTCGGTGGACAACATCTTCGTCTTCCTTGTCATCTTCTCCTACTTCGCGGTTCCTGCAGCGCTCCAGCACCGGGTGCTGTTCTGGGGAATTGTGGGAGCCTTGATCATGCGGGCAATCTTCATATTTCTTGGCGCCGCGCTTCTCCAGAAGTTTCACTGGGTTATCTACGTCTTCGGGGCTTTCCTCGTATTCACCGGAGTGAAGCTCCTACTCCAGCGTGGCGGCGAGATGCACCCTGAACGGAATCCCCTGTTCCGCCTGTTCCAGCGACTTGTCCCGTCTGTAAGCGGCTATCGAGGCTCGCACTTCTCGGTGGTCGAGAACGGAAAACGGTACGCCACACCTCTGCTTCTGGTCCTGGTGGCCGTTGAGGCGACCGACATCGTTTTCGCCGTCGATTCCATCCCGGCAATCTTCGCCGTCACCAGGGACCCATTCATCGTCTTCACGTCGAATATCTTCGCCATCCTTGGCCTTCGGGCGCTCTACTTCGCCCTAACCGGTGTCATGGGCAAGTTCCATTACCTCAGGGTGGGCTTGGCACTTGTGTTGGCGTTTGTCGGTGCAAAGATGATGCTGACGGACCTCTACAAGCTACCGGTCGTGGTTTCCCTCACTGTCGTCGTTGTGTTACTCGCTGGTTCCGTGGTGGCATCGCTAATCCGCCCCCAGCTGGCACTACCGTCCGCGCATGTGGCCGATCAGCCGGCGGTGCTGAAGTCATGAGCTTTCGCGCGCGCGAAATGCGCGAGACTGGCGCCCATCACTTCGCCCCACCGGCTTCCAGGGGGAGGCTGGATACGGGCCTGGATACGGGCCTGCCGCCGCCGCCCGCCGAGGAACTGGCGCGTTTTCAACATTCCGTGCTTGAAATCATCTCGTTCAATGGCATTCTCATGGGACTGGAGACCTCCGGCGCCTGAAAGCCTCCGTGGGCCAGATGCCGCCTTACCGGGATTCGGCTGGCCACCGGGAAAATCGCTGCGGTCGCGGTTCGCTCCCGTGGGTGAGTTGTCGCGCCCAGCCGTCACGATGAAGCGGAATCCACTCGTCCAGGTGACGAATCGCATTCACATCCTACCCATTGGCTACCGCGCTCGAGCTTTCAACATGGAACCCGCTTGCCATAAGGCCGGTCGTTTCCCAATACAAAACAGGTCTACAAGTTGCGATTATGGCCTCGAAAACAGGGTAGCCACATCGTCCCGGTAAAGCTGCTTCCACTTCATCCGCTCCAACTCGCCCGCGAGCGAATAATCGTTCGGCAGGAGCGCATAGCCGATCGCGAACTCATCGAGGTCCTTTTCCCACCCCGGCCGGACCTGCATTAGCCGGGCATATCGCTTCATGAAGGCCGCGCCATAAAGGTCGCTCCGCCCGTCAAAAAACACTTTCCGCTTTCCGCCAAACCGGTATATCAGATACCCGCCGAACTTGTCCGGCGCTAGAACCCGCGCCTGTTCCGGCACCAGCCGTTCCATGGCGCCGGCCGCCGCCACGGGAAACTGATCGGCGGGAAACCCGGTGCGGGCCCTTACCGACGGAATAAACAGGAAGCCAAAGATCATCACAACCGGGAGCGGCATGAGAGCGAGCCCCCCCAGACCGGCGTCGAGCGATCGGAGCCGCGCCGAATAGGAAAGCGCGGCGTCGAGCGAGGTTCGTACCGTCGGCCTCAACCCGGTCAGGCCCGAGAGCGCGCGCCGGATGGCGCCGTTCGCGAGGGGCAGGAGCAGGAGCGCCACGACGGGCAGGGTCCTCGCCGACCGCAGCGCCGAGGCAATCAGCAAAACGCTCAGCAGAAACGCACCCAGCCGGCGCTCTCCGAGCAGGAGCACTGTGCCGAGTATTGCGACGCCCAGAGCGACCAGAATCTGCGCGGCCCCTTCGGCATGAAAGTTGAAGGACTGAAATTCGCCCACGCGCGCCAGAAGTTCGGAATCGGTCAGATAGGCGAAAAGATGCCGGTGAAGATGCCAGCCGTAAGGGTTGACGAAACTGGCGGCTGCCGTGACTCCCGCCACCGCGAAAAACCAGGACCGGCGGATGCGTTCGGCGGCGCGGTCCAGATCCCAGATCAGGGGGCGCAGGCAGTGCCCGAAGGCGTAGAGAAGAGCAATCAGCGGAGCGAAGAAAAAACTGGCATGAACGTTCGCCCAGAGGAGTGTCCCAGCCCCTGCGACTGCGGCGTCGCGCCAACCGAAGCGTTCATGCTTCCCCTCAGCCCACCAAACCGCGGCCAAAAGGAACAGCCAACTGAAGACGTGCGGCCGCGCCAGCCAGTGGATGTTGGATGTGGAGAGCATGGGGGCCGCCAAAATGCACGCCAGCAGGAAATCGCCCCCGGCGCGCCAATGGAGGTGGAACCAGAGCCATACGGCGATCGCGATTGCTCCGCTGTAGAGAATCGCAACGCCGGTTAGTCCAAGCGCGCGGTGCGCGGCTGCCATGAGGACGTCCGAGCCCCACTCCCAGGCAAACCAGGGAGATCCGGGCAAAGTGAAGGAGTACGAATCGGTGTGAGGGAGCGCGTGGGTAACCAGTATCGCTTCACCGGTCCGGATGTGCCAGCCGGTATCGGAGTCGCGAAACAGTTTCTGATAGCCCTGGAAGAGAAGAAGACAATAGAGCAGCGCGGCCAGAGAGCCTGCGGCGGCAAGATCGGGGATGAACCAAGCGGCCAACCCGGCGCGCGGTTTCGTCAAGTAGGACAGGACTCCAGGCCTGTCAACGGCCTGATCAATCGCCCGATGGCGGCGTTACGAGCCGCCATCCGGCAAACCGGACTACTGTGCGGTAGCGCCGATGCTTGAAAGATCTTGTGTAATGCTCGAATAGAGACTGACAACGCCTTGCGACAACTGGTTCACGGTTGTAATCAGTGCCAATCCAACTGCGGCCACGATCAACGCGTATTCCACAAGATCCTGCCCCTGCTCGTCCTTTAAGAAACCGATGAACAATGCTTTCATGTTTAACCTTCCTTATCGCGAAGCCGTATAGCCCGCGTTACCCTTCGATTCGACCGGATCGCCAACAAATATCCGTTTCACCGCCGCCCGCCATCGTTGCGCTCTCGTCAAAACTGGTCGCACCGGAATCGACGCAGGCCGTCCGTCCAACCCCGACACCAACTCCAAATTTCGCAATGCGGAAGCGTGGGACCTATTATATCCCAATGCGATGTCCAATTCCCTGCGCGCCTCCGCGTACTGCCCTTGCTCGATCAGCCACGCCGCCATGTTGCTATGGGCGGATGCGGGGTCGCTGACGGACTGCCAATGCAGTATCGCCTCCCCGCCTTTAGGGGCGACCGCCGATCCCAGATTGTTACGCGCCACCTCCGACTCCGGTTGGAGCTTCAACGCGGACTGAAACTCGGCCTCCGCTTCAGGAAGCCGCCCCTGCTTCAGGAGGTTATACCCTAGATTGTTATGAAGATACGCCGTCTGCGGCGCGAGCTTCAGCGCCTCGCGGTGCGAGTTCTCGCCCTTCCCCCACTCGCCAAGCTCATCGCGCAGGATGCCGAGCCAGGAAGAAAACTCCGGCGTCGTCTGCGGGAAGCGTTTCAGGAAGGCCTCCAGCAACCGGACGGCCTCTGCCCGTTCTCCCGTTTCCCTGAGGGTCTTCGCCAGCTTCAGGTGCACCTCGCCCGATTGTGGGAAGCGTTCAGCGGCAAGCCGGTAGTGCTCCAGGGCTAGCTCGGAAAAGCCCAAGCCTTGATAATGCTTGGCCAACTCGAGCCTTGGGCTCACGTCGTCCGGATGCGCGGCCATGCGTTGGCGCAGTTCCCGGATTCGGAGATCGCCCTCGCCTGCTTCGATGGCGTTTTGAACCTGCCGCTCCAGGGCGGGCTGGGAATGCGAAGGGACCTTTATCGAGGCCTGTTTCTGGTGGACGCATGAAAGTGACAGGGCGGCGGCCGCGGACATTGCAATGATCGTAGCGTTCATGCGTTCAGACAACTTTCTCAAAAACCAACTGATCGCCCGGCTCGGTACCGGTCTCCGCGAGGGTGCCTGCGGGTAACTCAAGCACGGAATGAGACAGCAGCGATAACGCCATCCGCCGCGCCGGCAAACTATGCCGGACCTTCCGGACCGACTTCTTACGGTCAAGAAAGGCCACATCGATAGCGAACTTCATTCCAAAGGTGTGAATCGCCTCGCAAGGCGCGATCCAAAGCCCTTCCCCGGGCTTCAACTGGCTATGCTTCAAGAGGCCAGTCCGCCGGGTCGCGCTGGAGCCGGCAATCTCGATCGCCTCTCCAAGGATCTTTCCGCGAGTGGCGTTTCGAACCCGAATGCTCAAGTGTACAAGCATATAACACAAATTGGTGAGGGATGTTGCATCGGGGTGCGACACGCCGCGATTCCGCGAGCCGCTGATGCATATCTACCTTGAGGCAGCCTTTCTCGAACGGGTCGGCTGGAAGATGGAAGTTTGGGGTTTGCCGTCGAAGTCGGATCGTTGAGTCCATGGGCGCAACCGCACCTGGGCTTGCCGCACTTGCCGGAGCGTTAGATCAAAGAACCGGGCAACATCTCATGCCAGGCGCCCAACCGCAAGATGATGATCCGAAAAGCCGGTCCCGCCACAACTCTCCGTTTTTACCCCGCTTTTGACCTTACAGCCAGCCGTACGGCTCACCGCCCCTTAAGCGGCATCTTATTTTTGCTTTAGCCAGTCCCGGGTAGTGCGCTAAATCTGTGCGGTTGCTGGTGGCGGCCTGGCTCCGTATGACGACCATTGAGTCCCGCCTCTTGGATGTCGAAACGCGCCTGAATATGCCGTCGGCCGCATAGGCGTTAAGATACGCGCGCCGATTCAGGACGTGGCGGTCGCGGTAGGGACAGCAGTTGCCCGCTGCCCTCCGCACAGACCCGTGCTGGCGCTACTAACGCACACGGTTCCTACCTCGGATGCTGGGGTGTTTGGCGTCGCTGTTTCACGCAAACGCTCCAGCCCGCTTGGCCGGCTTTCCCGGCTCGGTGTCCGGTTGGGCTGCCGCGTGTTCTCCTTGGTCAGCCGCCTTCCCTCCGCAACCTCCGCTGGCGATGGCTCGCTTTTGTTCGGCTGCTTCGTCGGTACTACGCCGCTGTACGACTCCTCGCCGCCGTGCACGTGGGACTGATCGCTCATCCCTTTCTCCCACCGGCCCGCCTACTACCGTCGGGCGGTAACGGGGTCTCCCGGTTCTCCCGCGTGGAGTTTCTCTGCATGCCTGAGGTCTTCGACTCCGCAGGGCCGCGCCGCACTCGCCTTGTCGTTGCGCCGCATTGTGGCCTTCCTTGCTGTCTGACGCCGTCGGCTCCCTGCACCACATGATTTCGGAGCTCAATACTCAGCCTACAGGTACCCCTGTCCAACGCTTCAAGTGCAGCCTCACAGCTGCCCTCGCATGGCTCGGGGCCAAGGTGGTTCGGCTACGCCTTCCCTGTACGACGCGCTATCCAGACACGACTGTCTGCGCCACATGGAGGAGCGCCCCGCACGATCCGCTCCTACCAGGCGATATTCATGCGTTTTGGAAGAGTGAAATCCCGGCTACGCCTGAAGCACCAACCGCGAGGCATTGATTCGCATTCGCAGCCGTCACACCCCCCAGCGCCATTACCGGAATCCGCACGGCCCTTGCAGTTTCACGCAATCGTTCGACGCCCAGCGGTGCTCCGTAGGCCGCTTTCGAAGGCGTGAAGAAGACCGGTCCGAAGACCGCAAAATCCGCTCCCTCCGCTTCGGCGCGGGAAGCTTCATCCACCTTATGGCAGGAGACGCCGATCAAGAACGGCCGCGGCGCGATCGCCCGAAATCGGCCCGGAGGCGGAGAATTCGACGGTAGATGGACGCCATGCGCGCCGGCCGCGAGCGCCACATCGACACGCTCGTTAACCAGGATACGTGCGCCCGGCGCTGCCTCGATGGCCGCGCGCACAAGTTCAAGCAGATCCCTTACGCTCAGGTCCTTCTCGCGAATCTGGATCCAATCTGCTGCGATCTCCGCGCGTGCCGCTCTTGCAATGGCATCGAGCAAAGGCCTCACGCCACCCAATTGCTTCCGGTCCGTGATGTAATACCGGATCACAACGGCAGGTAGTAGCGCTCGCCCGCGCAAGCCTTGCAGAGCACGCGGCCGTCCCGATGGACCTCTCTCTGGAAATTGACGCCCTCCCCACAATCCGCGCAAACCACGCGGGGACCACGAAAACCGGGGAACTCTTCCGGCCCAAGCGTTACTTTCACCCACTCGATGCGGAACAGTTCCGCGTCGGGCATCTCGCGATAGGCCGCCATCTGCTGCTGGTTCTTATTCTCGATCTCAGGGTGCATTTCTTTTGCCCGCTGCTTTGACGATTCGAGCGCCGCCACGCGAACGGCGCGCTCGTCCCGCAGATCGCAAAACGTCGCCGCCATCTTTCCGAAATCGCGGAATTTCAGCGCGCGCTTGCCCAGGCGGCACCCGGTCACGATGGGGATGGCGTCGGTCGCGCAGCGGTCGATCTCCACGAACGTAACGAGCCTTTTTCGATCCGCGCCCGTGGGATCTTCGATCCCCAAAAGCTTTACTCCGTAGAGAGCCATGCGCAGTCCCAGCACCTGGCCCGCGCACATGTGGCCGTGCGCGGCCTCTGCCAGCACCTCGTACTCAGCGAGTGTTTTCATTCGCGGCGACGCCTTCGATTACACGCAACGCCGCAGCCGGGAACTCTATCAACCATTCCTTATTATGCTTCTGCTTTTCGAATTCCGCGCGGGGAAGATCCACCGACAGTTCTCCCTCGAACTCAAGCCTTACCGATTGAGACCGCTGGTGGGTGCTCACGAGACGGGCGGACGCCTGATTCGGACCTGGGCGCACGCCGGAGGTAACACGTAGTTCCTCCGCTGGAATGGATACCCAAACCCCATCTCCGATCAGATGGCCGGGCAGGTAGGCCGCGGACAACTCGAAGCCCTCGAAACGCAAGCGGCTCTGATCTCGACCCGGATCGAGCGCCACAATCTCAGCCCGAAACAGATTCGTGAGGCCGAGCAGCCTCGCCACCTCGATCGAAGCCGGACGCTCGCGGACCGCGGACGGTGTGCCGGTCTGCACGAGGCACCCTTCGCGCACCACGAGCATGCGGTCTCCAAGTTCGAAGCATTCGTCAAGATCGTGCGTCACAAGCAGAATCGGGATCTGATATTCCGCGCGGACCTGGCGCAGTACCCGGTAGAGGCCGGCCCGCAAGGGTAGGTCGAGCCCGCGCGCGGGCTCGTCGAGCAGTAACAGGCGAGGGTTGCCAATGAGAGCGCGCGCGATGGAGCAGCGCTGCTGTTCGCCGCCTGAAACTTCATGAGGACGCCGGCCGGAGACGGGGCCGAGTTCGAACCGGTCAAGCATCTCACTGACGGCCCGGTAGCGCTCAAGCCGTGCGTGCCGCACTGCCGCGAAAGTCAGGTTCTCACGAAGGCTCATGTGCGGGAACAGAGCGTAGTTCTGGAACACGTAACCGCAACTGCGCAATTGCGGGCGAAGACAGACGCGCGAATCGGCGTCATAGAGAATCTGGCCATCGAGTTGAATGCGGCCGGCGTCCGGTTTGACGAAGCCCGCTATCGAAGAAAGCGTTAACGTCTTGCCGGACCCGCTCGGTCCAAACAAGACTGAGACCCCGGGACCCGCCTGAAACTCGACGTCGAGCAAAAAGCCGGCGGACTCAGGCCCTGGAGCGAAGCGCTTCCGGATGCGGACTTCGATCACGTGGCCTGCTTTCGCCGCTCGATACGGTTCGCGAGGTAAAGGATGGCGACCGATAGCGCCGAGATCGCGAGCACGAGCGACCGTGCAAGCGCGCCGTTACCCGATTCCACGGCGTCGTAGATCGCCACGGCGACGGTCTGCGTGCGGCCCGGAATGTTACCCGCGATCATGATGGTCGTCCCGAAATCACCTAGTGACCGCGCGAAGGCAAGGACGCCGGCCGCGAAGACTGACCTCCGTGCAAGGGGCAGCGTGATCCGCCAGAATACGCGCCATTCCGAAGCGCCGAGATTCCGTGCGGCCATCTCGAAGGTGCGGTCGACGGATTCAAAGGCGGCCCGCGCGGATTTCACAAGCAGCGGAATCGCATGCAGCATGGACGCCACCACCGCCGCCTGCCAGGTGAACACCAGCGGCTGCCCAAAGGTCCATTCATACAGGCGTCCAAAGGCGCTTTCCCGTCCGACGGCGACAAGAAGGTAGTATCCAAGGACCGTAGGCGGCAACACAAGCGGTAATGCGGCGGCGGCGTCAACCAGTTCCTTGCCGCGGAAGGCCCGGTTCGCCAAAACGTACGCGAGCCACAGACCGATCATGAGCGAAGCGAACGTCGAGATGCACGCGACTCGGAGGCTCAGCCAAAGCGGAAACCAGTCGACGCTTTGCATCAAGCCGGCGCTCTGCATTAAGCGGTCTTGATCCAGGAGTGCTTCGGATCGTCACTCCATGCGCCATAGGTGCGCCCTTCACCGGCGAGAATCCAGGTGTAATTCAAACTGTAGCCTGGGCAGGCGACGACAGGATGATATCCGCGGGGAATCAGCACCGTGTCGCCGTGCTCGACCGGGTAGGCGTGGTCGAAGGCCTCAGGGTCGGAGGGGTCCGTGTAAACCCGCATGAATCCGAAGCCCTGTCGCGGCTCTACCTGAAAGTAGTAGACCTCTTCCATGGGAACTTCTGAAGGAGGGCCGAACCGGTCGTGTTTATGCGGAGGGCAACTCGACCACCCGCCCGGCTGGTTCAGCGTCTCGCCCGCGATGAGGTGGGCGGCGTCGATGTTATTCGCAATGTGGGTAAATACGGACCGCGACCAGTTGTCCTTGCCGACGTTGTTCTTCATGGCCTCCCCTCCCGTCACCAGGACCGGAGCGCCGCCCGGCTTGCCCTCCGCGCCGGCGATAGTAACACGGGCATCGCCGTTGAGGCGCGTGATCGTCACCTTCGCGCCCGCTGGAACGTATACCATGGATCCAACGTCGCGCATAGTCTCACGCGGAGCGATGTCTGCTGACCAGCCATCCACTTCCACGCGCACCGGGCCCGAATAGAAATCGAGAGACAGTTCTTCGTTCCCGCTTTCGAAGCTGTGCACGCGCAGCGGACCCGACATTTCGAGGATCGAAAAGGAGAGGTATTTCAAGTCCTCTCCACGCTGCACCAGGGGGTAGAAGCCGGGCTTCTCTCCGGGGGATTTAATATGCAGATTCTTCATTGTTAAAAGCTAGCATGACGCTCGCGAAAGCGTCTAATTTCCGATTTCAGGCAACTCGATGTAGGAGGCATTCGCTCCGCCCTGATAAACGGCGTTATTCGCCTTTGCCGGATTCGGCTCGGACCGGGGAAAATTGCTGCTCGATATGTCAACGCGCACGCGGTGTCCCGCCGCGAAGAGATTGCTCGTCGAGCCGACGTTGATGTTCAACTCGTTCCTGGCCCCGCGTGCACGAAGCTGCCCTTCGCCCAGAATCATCGCGTAGCCGTCCGGATAGACGTCCATCAGCTTGACGATGAAGTCGCTCGACGGCGCATCGGATCGAACGGACAAGTGCGCGGTTACCATGCCCGAGATTACGAGGGCGGCCTTCAGCGGTTCGGAGGAGTAGGACAGCACATCGGCGCGCCGGTTCGCTCCCTGATCCTGCACGCAGTTGCCATAGCGGCCTCCCACCGATTGGGCGGGATTCGCAGGGTCGTGCACGTAGCTTGCCTCAGCCGCGACCGTCTCATTCGCGCCGAGCGCGCCGCCCGGCCGCAGGTAGAAGCGCTTGTATCCCGTAGTCTTCGGCGGCCACTCGGCCGCTGTGAACCATTCGCCCCTGTGGTTCAGCCGTCCGTCGGCGGTGCGATCTCCTGGGCCACCCCCCATCTTGAACAACCGGACATTCTCCGGCCCCACCACCGCGTATTCCTTGCCCTTCAACCAATGGTCGAACCAATCCGCCATCAGTGCGTTCTTGTCGAGCTTCGCCTCTGGCCCGAATGCCGCATTGCCGCACTCGGAGCCTCCGGTGCCATGGGGCCACGGTCCTACCATCAGCTTCTTCGGCGTCTTCTGGATCTTCGCCAACGCCGCAAAGTTCTCAAGGACGCCCTCGGCGAAATAGTCGTACCAGCCCGTTAGAAAGTAGATAGGGACGTCTTTGATCAGCTTGTGGTTGCCGCGCGTATAGAATCCCTTTTGCCGCCAATATTCGTCCTCCGTTGGATGTGCGTACCAGTCGGCGTAGGCGCGCGCATGCGCTGGAAACTTCACGAGAACCTGGCCTCGTTTCTTTGGGTCGAGAGCCAGCCACGCCTGCGCATTCTGAGCCGCGTCCATCAGCGGCTTGCGGGCATCCGGATCACGCGCGGCCGCGGGGCTGGTTGCCGCGGACTGCAAAAGCCACCTCGCCCACCCGAGGTTCGGAATACCGCCAGGGTGCCCGAATTCATCGAGGAGGCTTGCACCACCAACGTCCGCGAACATCGCGGTCAAATGCGGCGGCTGATACATTGCGGCGTGATACTGGTCCCACGCCAGGTACGACGCTCCCCACGTCCCCACCTTGCCGTTCGACCACGGCTGTCGCGCCGCCCATTCGATCGCGTCGTAGCCGTCAAGTCCTTCGTTCACGAAGGGGTAGAAATCGCCTTCCGATTCGAATCGGCCACGCACATCCTGCGCCAGAGCAACGTAGCCGCGATCCGCGAAGTATTCCGAAACTCCGCGCTGGCCCGCTTTATTGTAGGGCGTCCGGGAGATGACAACGGGATACTTGCCCGGCGCTTCCGGACGGTACAAGTCGGTCGCGAGTTTGACGCCGTCGCGCATCGGAACCGTGACCGTTTCACGAACCGCGCCCGGAAGAGTCAGCGCGAGAAAGAACCAGATCCTTCTGAGCATTTTTATTTCTCCAATACTGGAAGCACAACGTGCGACGGTCGCGCCTTCGACCGGTGGATGCGCTGCGTCGCGGGTTTGTAATCGCTCTCGGTGGCGTTGTAGATGTTCACAAAGGTCTGCGGATTGCGGTCAATTACCGGGAACCACGTGCTCTGGACCTGCACCATAACGCGGTGCCCTTTCAGGAACGCGTGGTTCTTGTCCCGAAGATCGATCTCGAGAAGCGTTGGCGCGTCTGGGATCATCGGTTCAGGGCGCGAGAAGCTGTTGCGGTACTTCGCGCGGAACACCTCGCCCGAGAGTAGCATCTGGAAATGCCCCATGCGAACGCCGGCGGGATTCGGCGTGTTATCCGGCGCGGTGCCGGGGTACACATCGATAAGCTTGGCGGCGAAATCGGAGTCGGTGCCTGAAGTTGAGGTGTACAGCTTCGTAATTAGCTGGCCGGAAATCGTCATGTCTTCGGTCAACTCGTCGGTCTCGTATGTCAGAACATCGGGCCGTTGCGCGGCGAATCGCTGGTCTTCCAACATCCACAAGTGGCCCTGACCGAAACGTATCTCCGCTGTTGCAGGCACGGGTTTCGCGGGGTCGCTCACATACGTATCGAAGGCCTCGGCGTCATCGGGCGGCGTCAACGAAAGACGTCCTCCAGCGCGAAAGTAGAGTGACCTGTCCTTCGTCTTGTTGCGCGGCGGCCACCGGTCGTAGGATTTCCAGACGTTCGAGCCCGATTCATACACCAAGGCCTCCGGCAGGTCGAGCTTACCTTTGTCTTTGAGGTGATAAAGAAAGAACGGAAATTGCACTTTCTCGCGGAAGTACACGGCGGGTGCGCCGGCGAACTGGATGTTGCCAAGCGAATTTCCGTCGATATGGCTATTCCAACCGCCATGACTGAACGGCCCCACGACGAGCGTACTACGGTTGACGGGGTTCTCCTTCTCGATTTGCTCGTAGATGGTCATTGGACCATAGAAGTCCTCCGCATCGAACCACCCGGCAACGTTCAACACGGGATGAGTGATCTTCTTGAGGTGCGGCAGCATGTTCTGGCGCTTCCAGAAATCGTCGTAATCCGGATGTTCCATGTACTCGTTCCAGACCGGTACCTGGCCGAGGAAATGACGCTTGTTCGCATTTGAGAGGGGTCCGAGTTCAAGGAAGAAGCGATAGCCATCCGGAGTTCCCGGATCGAACTGAACGGAATCCTTGTCGTTGGGACCGGTCCTGGTCCGCGCGCTCCGCGACAGCCATGAGAACGTGTACGACAACCGGAAGGCGCCATTGTGATGAAAATCGTCGCCCAGAAACATGTCGGACGGCGAGGCCTGCGGTGAAGAAGCCTTGAGCGCGGGATGCGCGTCAATCATCCCCATAACGGTTTGAAATCCCGGGTAGGAGGTCCCGATCTGGCCTACTCGGCCGTTATTGTCCGGAACGTTCTTGAGAAGCCAATCGATGGTGTCGAAGGTGTCGCTCGATTCATCGGTGGCCTTACCCCGCTTGCCAGGGTTGTGCGGGCGCATGACGGTGAACTCCCCTTCGGACTTGAACTTTCCGCGAACATCCTGAAACACGAACAGAAATCCCTCGGTTTCAAACTCGAATGAATGAGGCGAAGGGCCAAGGTTGGCCCGGTAGGCGTCGGGCCCATACGGGCCGGTCCCGTACGGCGTTCGAAACAACAGAAAGGGCAATTTTCCCGCGATGCTGCGCGGCGCGTAAACGCTGGTGTGCAGTTTCACACCGTCGCGCATCGGAACCATTAATTCGGACTTTCGATAGTGCGCCTTTACGTCGTAGGCCGGTCCGGCTCCGTACACCACCCCGGTTGCGGAAATAAGGAATATCAAGGCGCATTTCATCGCGACTATTGTGGCACGTTACCGGCGGCAATTGGCGGTGTGACAGGCATCCTTGCCGGCCACTGGGTTCTCCGCATCTTGTGAAGGCCAATGGTTTCATGCCTTTGTGGGCAGTCGCTACGAGGGCCTGCCGTGCGAAGCCCGCGGGCTTCGTGGGGACCGCGCCTGACTAAGACTTTCTCCCTGTTCCCATAGCCTGCGATCGTCCGCCCACCCGGCTCTACCCGTTTTCCAGCAGACTTTCGCCGGCCGCTCACGGCCCCCCCAACAGGCCAGAATGATATCGTCTGCTTCACCATCCAATCGTGCTTTTCGACTCGTACTTCAAGATGTGGCACGAATCTTCTATTCGTGATACCTTGGAGTCCGAACTGCCATGCACATCCCCGATGGCTTTCTGAGCACGCAGGTTTGGGCCGCGCTCGACGTCCTGGCGGCGCCGGCCGTCGGTCTCGCCGTGCGCAAGACGCGACGCGAGTTCGATGAGGGCCGCATCCCGCTCCTCGGGGTCATGGGAGCATTTGTCTTTGCCGCGCAGATGATCAATTTTCCCGTGGGGATCGGTACCAGCGGGCACCTTGTGGGGGGCGCTCTGCTGGCCTACGTGTTGGGATGGCCCGCAGCCTCGGTCGTCATGACAGCCATCCTTGCCATCCAGGCTCTGGTTTTTCAGGATGGCGGCATTCTGGCGCTCGGGGCCAACATCACCAACATGGCAATCGTGGGAGTGCTGGCCGGCTACCTGCCTTTTCATTTGTGGGGCGGAGGAGGAGCGACGGCGCGGAAGATCGCGATTTTTGCCGGGGGTTTCACTTCCGTTCTTGTAAGCGCATTGCTCGCATTAGTACAACTGGGGCTTTCCGGCGTCCCCATGCCTGCGCCCGTCGCGGGAATTTCGGTTGGGTTGTTCGTCGTTTCGGCACTGCTTGAAGGCGCGATTACGCTGGCGGTTGTTCAGGCGCTCGAGACCATCAATCCGGGCTTCGTACGCACGGCCCGCGGGTCTCACAGCCGCGGCGCGGCAATCGTGCTTGCCACGGCGGTTTTTCTGGCTGCGGTTGGTGTGATTTTCGCCTCGACCCATCCGGACGGGTTGGAGCAACTGGCCATAAACGCAGGCATTTCTCAACGCGCGACCAATCTGTTCGCCACGCCATTTGCGGATTACGAAGCTGGTTTTCTCCAATCCGCATGGCTGCGCAAGGCCGCCGCCGGGCTTGCCGGACTCGCACTGGTCTGCGCCGCTTGCATCGGTTTCGGCAGATTCGCCGCGCGCAAGAGGAGCGCGTAGTTGCACCACGCCGTAATCGAGCGCTGGAGTCAGGGGCAAAGCTTTCTGCATCGGCGGGACGCGCGCGCGAAAGCGGCGGCCTTGCTCTTTTTGCTTATAGCCATAGCCACCGGCCCGGGCTTGCCGGCGGCTGCGGGGTCCGTATACTTTGCCATACTAGTTCTTGGCTTCGCCGCGGCCCGAGTGCCGGTGCTGGGTGCGCTCGCGCGGGCGGCCGCCGTGCTCCCGTTCTCATTGGCGTTCGCCGCCATCGCCGCGGTTTCGGGAGACCCCGCGCGCGCGGCGATTCTTGTGGGCAAGAGTTATCTTTCCGCTCTCGCGGTGCTGCTTCTTGTAGCGACAACGCCGTTACCGAAACTGCTGCGCGGGTTCGAAGGCATCGGCGTACCGCGCTTCCTCCTCATGGTAGGGCAGTTCGTCTACCGTTACCTGTTCGTTATCGCGGCGCAAGCCGCGAGCATGCGGCTCGCGGCGTCATGCCGGGGCGGGTTCGGGAAATCCGGCTCCGCGCATGAAACACGCTTTCGCGCAGCCGCCGGAGCACTCGCTGTCCTCTTTGCGCGGTCCTACGGCGCTGCCGAGAACATTCATCGTTCCATGCTGTCCCGAGGGTTCGAGGGCCATTTTCATTTGCTGCGGAACCCGCGCTTTGGTCCCGCCGACTGGACCTTTCTGCTCTCGTCGGCAGCCGTAGCGGTGGTGGTTCGCGGGATCTGAATGCCGGAGTCTTCGCTTGTCCGAGTCCGCAACCTGCGCTTCCGTTATCCGGATGGAACGCAAGCTCTCGACGGCGTCTGCTTCGATCTGTTTCCGGGAGAATGCGTGGCCGTGCTGGGTCCGAACGGAAGCGGCAAGACGACATTCCTAATGCACTTGAACGGCCTGCTTTCGGGTGAGGGCGAAATATCCATCTGCGGCATAGCGGTTCAAAAGGATACTCTCCGCGAGGTAAGACAAAAGATCGGATTTGTATTTCAGAATTCCGACGATCAGCTTTTCATGCCCACCGTACTCGACGACGTCGCATTCGGACCGCTGAATCTCGGAATGCCTCCGGAGCAGGCGTCGGACCGTGCCCGCCGCGCGCTCGAGCAAGTCGGAATGCAGCATGCCCAGGGGAAGGCTCCCTATCACCTGAGCGCTGGACAGAAGAAGCGAGTCGCGATCGCGGGCGTTCTTGCCATGGAACCGGCGATCCTGGTACTTGACGAGCCCACCACTTTTCTCGACCCGCCCGGACGCCGGGCACTGCTGGAACTCCTGAAAACGCTGCCGCAGGCGAAGCTGCTGGTCACGCACGACGTGGGTTTCGCAAGGGACTTGGCGGACCGCGCAGTGTTTTTCGATCAAGGAAATATTGCAGGGACGGGTACAGTCGAACATGTAGCGGAAAAATGCGGTTGGCGGTAGGCCCACGCACCGCTTGATTGCGTGCGTGCCGCGGGTTGCGCCGGGGGAAAGCCTTCCACGCGCCCGCACCACAGGATCACCGGGTCGATAACCGTAACCTTTTGGCCGGTCCGCCATTAATGGTTCTGCGGCCCACAGTCGTTTCTCTCCATAGAGTATATTGCGCGGACATGGAATCGTTCATTCCAGAGTTCGCTGGACAGAAGCACGGTTGACCTATCGAGGTTGGGATGGGATGAAAGCTACCGGATGTACGGAACGTATGCTCGCACCCGCCGCTTGTACTC
>SHUI01000047.1 GCA_009697455.1 Bryobacterales bacterium | reverse complement strand
TCCCTCGCATCCGGCCTACGCGTCGCTACGGGCGGACGAGAAGAAGATACCGGGAAGCGTAGGGAAGTTGTTGGTCGCGACGGGCCTTTTCGACGCGATTGCGCACGCTCATCCGGATCCCGCCGAGCGCGAGAAACTGCTTCGCGAAACCGTGGTGACGGCCGATGGCTTCGTGTATCGCGACGGAAAGACGGTCCCCTTTTTCAAGGAAGGCGACGCAGCCCTAACCAATCGCCGAATCGAGGCCGGCGATATGTTCAGTCTGTGGGAATGGGCGGATCACATGCTGTCCCAGAGTTCGAACGCGGCCGCCTCGACGGTGTGGAAGCAGGCCATGTTAATACGCAGGTTCGGCGCAGGCTATCCGGCCTCGAAGGAGGACGAGAGCGCTTTCTTCAAGAGCACGCCGAAACTGGAGTTGGGCAAGCTGTCGCTCGAGGCGCTCGAAAGGCCGCTGAAGGCCGCCGGCCTCGACACCGGACGGCTGCGCCTTGGAACGTTCTTCACGAAGAACGCGTCGAGCGTGGTGCCCGGAACGGCGAGCTACGCGTGTCCGAACGAACTGCTGCGCTGGCTCATAAAGATGGAACAGGGCAAGCTTGTGGACGATTGGTCCAGCCTGGAATTGAAACGCCTGCTGTATTTCGTGAGACCGCGCTACCGCTACGCGTCGTCGCCGGCGCTGAATGGCGCGGCGGTTTTTTTCAAGTCTGGCTCGCTGTTCGAATGCGAGGCCGAGGCGGGATACACGTGCGTGCAATACAAGGGGAACAAGGTGAACCTGATGCACTCCGTGGCGGTGGTGGAATCAGGGACGAAGACCTACCTGATCGCGATGATGTCGAACGTGCTCAAGGTGAATTCGGCGGTAGAGCATCAGACGATCGCCGGCGAGATTGAGAAGTTGATACAGGGGCGGCCGTAATGCGCTTCTGACCATGTTGTTACTCAGGCTACGATAAAGCGAGGAGTTTCATTTTGCGTCTTGGACTCGGATGGTTTCTCGTGGTTTCAGCGGCGCTGGCGTCTAACTGGCCGCAGTGGCGCGGACCGGAGTGGAGCGGCGTTTCGAGCGAATCGAATCCGCCGCTCGAATGGTCCGCCACCAAGAATGTGGCGTGGAAGACGGAATTGCCGGGGCGCGGGCACTCCTCTCCCGTCGTGTGGGAGAACCGTGTTTTTCTGACGGCTGCGGTGGAAGGCGCCGTCATTGAAGGCCGCCGTGCGCCGGTCCACAAGATGGATGGCGAAACGTGGGCACACCCCGACAGTTCCGGCGCGAATCGCTCGCATACATTAAAGGTTCTGTGCCTGGACGCTTCCACGGGGAAAATCCTGTGGGACCGCACGGCGTACGAAGGTCCTGTCTTCGACGACCGTCACAAGAAAAATACGTATGCTTCCTCGACGCCGGTTACGGATGGCAGGTTCGTGTACGCGTGGTTCGGAGGCGAAGGCTTGTACGCCTACGATTTCTCCGGCAAGCTCGTGTGGAAATACGCGGTGGACGCGATCGCGAACATGGGCATGGGGCCGGGGACTTCGCTTGCCGCGTACAAGAATCTTCTGATCATGCAGTGCGACCGGGAGTTCGATGGCGAGGGTTCGGAGCTAGTGGCGGTCGACAAGGAAACGGGCAAGCTGGCGTGGAAGGCGGAGCGCAAGGATCCGGCAAGTTGGGCGACGCCGATCGTGATTCAGACGCCGTCCGGACCTGGGCTGATCGTGAGCAGTTCGCAAAACGTAATCACGTACGATCCCGCGACGGGCAAAGAAATGTGGCGCGTGAAGGGAACGGCGGGACATGCGATTCCGAACGCAGTGACGGGGCTTGGCATGGTCTTCGTTTCGGCCGGATATCCGTCGAAGCGCGCGATGGGGCTGAAACTCGACGGGACGATCGTTTGGGAGTACGAGAAGGGGACGGCGTACGTTCCCTCTCCGATTCTGTATGGCGAGCACCTCTACTTGATGACGGACAAGGGTCTGGTGACGTGCGTGGACGCGAAAACCGGGAAGGTGAAGTACGAGGGTGGGCGAGTGCCAGTTCCGGCGACGTTCACGGCGTCGCCGGTTGCGATTGACGGGAAGATTCTTCTCACGAGCGAAGACGGTGACACGTTTGTGATCAAGGCCGGTCCGGTGCATGAAGTGCTTTCGACGAATTCGGTGGGTGAGCCGGTGTACGCGTCACCCGCGATTTCGAACGGCAGGATTTTCCTGCGGGGGCAGAAGACGCTGTTCTGTATCCGGAGGGGCGCATAGAGGACAGGGGATCAGGCACCATTACATTACGGCCGGCGGCATATATCCGGCGAATTGGGGGCGTCTTCCGCGAAGCGCCCCTTGACGTGCGCTGCTCCAGCAACCGGGTTCCGATTTGTCAGACGAATAGAATCAGCGGGCCAGCCTTGGTAAGGTTTCTTTGGCGCCTTGGCGCCCGTCCCGGAGCGTGACTCCGGCTGCCACGGTGAATTGATTGGTGGCGTGCCAGCCCTTGAATAAAGTCCCGGCTCGTCGCCGTTACCGCGCATGCCGTATTTCGCCACTCGGGCCTTCCAGCTTTTTCCCCCCATTAAGCTCTAACTCGCCGGTACACCGCTGCCAGACTGATCCAGCCGTCGCCGTTACCGCGGTTCAGATGCACTTCGCAACCCCAGCACGAACAGGCTGCTTCCGGCCGCAATCGCCACCCGCTGCACCCCTTTCACCGCGAAAGACATCGGACTGGCGATCACCCGGCCTCCCAGATTCAGGTGCCACACCTCTCGGCCAGACATCGCGTCCAGCGCCTTGAAATACCCGTCCTCGGTGCCGGCGAAAACCACGCCTCCCGCAGTGGAAAGCACGCCGGCCCACGGCGGCTGGAACAGCCGGTGTTCCCATCGCAGCGCACCGGTCGCCGGGTCCAGCGCTCGCACTGCCCCATACCAGTCTTCCATCACCCTCTCGTTGTTGAAAAACCCGCCCTGGTATCGCGCACCGGGTTTATACAGCGCCTCGCCCTGATAGTAGAGGCTGCTGCCCTCGCGAACGGCGACGTAAAATAACCCCGTGCCCGGATTGTACGCGGGCGACATCCAATTGGTGCCGCCGGCCACCTGCGGATACACGCGCGTCCCCTGGGCACTTGGCAGCGTGCCTGGAAGCCTCGCCGGCCGCCCCGTTTTCCCGTCGATCTCCTTCGCCCAAGTCTGCTTGACGAACGGCGACGCGTGGAGGAATTCACCCGTCGCCCGATCCAGCACGTAGTAGAACCCGTTGCGATTCGCCGTGACCAGCGTCTTGCGCGCGCGGCCGCCCACCTGCTGATCAACCAGCATCATGATCTGCGTTGCGTCCCAGTCATGCACGTCGTGCGGTGTGAACTGAAAATGCCACTTGAGCCGCCCGGTATCGGAGTCTAAGGCAACCACGCTCGCCGAGTACAGGTTATCGCCCTGCCGCACGTCGCCGTTCCAGTCCGGACCCGGATTGCCGGTGCCCCAGTAGGTCAGATTCAACTCCGGGTCGTAGCTACCTGTGATCCAGATCGGGGCGCCGCCCGTTTTCCACGAGTCGCCCTGCCATGACTCGCTACCCGCCTCGCCGGGCCCTGCCACCGTGTAAAAGCGCCACGCCCGCTTGCCGGACGCGACGTCGTAGGCGTCCAGAAAACCGCGGATTCCGTATTCGCCGCCTGCCACCCCCATCAGCACCTTGTCCTTGATCACCAACGGCGCGTGCGTGGCCGAATAACCAAGCTGGAAATCGGCCATCTCCACGTCCCACAACACACGCCCGGTCTTGCGGTCCAACGCCACGGCGTGCGCGTCCACGGTGGCCATGAAAAGCCGGTCGCCGAGAATCGCCAGCCCGCGGTTTACCTGTCCGCAACAGGTCTGTACCTTTGAAGGAATCCTCCGGCGGTACTCCCAGATCTTCACTCCCGTCGCCGCGTCCAGTGCCGCCACGTCATTGGGCGGCGTCGTAATGTACATGACTCCGTCCGCCACTAATGGCGTCGTCTGGAACTTCTCCATGATGCGCGCCTGATAGATCCACTTGATCTCCAGCGCCGATGCATTCACGGCCGTAATATCCCGCAAAGGGCTGTGGCGATACGAGGCATAGTTTCCCGAGTACGTGAGCCAATCTCCCGGGCGCGAAGCTGGATCCCGAAGTTGCTCATAGGTAACTTGGCCGAAAACCGGAAAGACCGCGACAGCCAGTGTGAGCAGGCCCCTCATCTCAACGCGCCTCCCTGAAGCGAACACAGATAACTCAACAGTGAGTCCATCTCGGTTCCCGCCAGCGCGGCGTAGGCAGGCATGTTTGATCCGCCCGGAAATTGTATTCCGCTCAGTTCCTCACGCCGGAACGAGCGGATCCGCTCACCGCCGTCCATCAGATGTACCGTGTACTCATCCTGAGTGAGCAGAACTCCGCGGACCTCGCCGCCGCCGTTCCTTACAGTCACCAGCACCGTCCGATATCCCGGCGCCACCGAGCGGCCCGGATCGCTAAGAGAGTCTCGCAAATGTTCGCGCGTGCGCGCCGCGCCAATGCCGTTCAGGTCAGGGCCCAACCGCCCCGACCCCTCGGCGCCCACTGAGTGGCACCCCAGGCACCCGCGTTCGACAAACGACGTCCGCCCCGCGCCGACGCTGCCCGGTCCCGTGGCACAAGCCCCATGCGGCGTAGCCCGCTCGAGCGTCCGCACAAACGCCAGAATTCGCCAGATCTCCTCTTCTTCAAGAAAGTGTCCGCTCATTTCCGTGCCCGGCACCCCGTTCGCAATTACGCGATACTGATCCAGGTCGGAAGTCCCATGCCGCCGGAACGTGGTAGCCAGCCGCGCCCCGCGTCCGGAAGCACCATCCATACCGTGACAGAACACGCAAAATAGAGCGTACATCCGCCGCCCCTCGGCAACGTCCTTTGGGCTCGTGTGCGGATTGCGGTCACGCGATTGCGCGGCCAGCAGTGACGGAAGGAGCATCAACCAACACAGTCGCGGCACGCTCATTGAGACATGATACTCCATGAGTCGAGAAGCAGAACGTCGGCTGCCGCTGGCTGGACCGCAAAGCGAAGCCGCGGGACGATCCGGGTTCGTCCGCGCCGAACCTGGGATTCGCAGGGCGATCGTATCGATGGGGAGCGAGGGTTCCTCGGTTTCAATGCGCTGATCGAAAAAAAGGCCGGCCCTTGCGGGCCGGCCGCGAAAGCGATAGACCGGAGGCCGTCCCCCCGAACCAACCTCCAGTCTCACGCGAACAACTCGATTCTGACAGGGAAGCGGTGCCCGAACAAGAACCAACGGTTCCATGGGTCCTGCTAGTAGGTACTAGCACTATCGGACTACGTGGTATAAGCGGGCGAGTCGCTCCGGAGCCACACCGAGGCAGTATAAGGCCTGAATCAGCACCCAGGCGGCGACGGTTGAAATGAGCCCTCCGCCCCTCCACCGCCGGTCGGAAACCTCGATCGGGCAATCGAGCAACGCAAGCCGGCGGCCCCGGCCACTGATCAACCACAGCCGGCGCGCAAAGTCGTAGTCCTCCATGATCGGCCAAGTCCGGAAACCACGAAACTCTCGAAAGACCTCGGTGCGGCAGAAAATGCCGGAATCGCCGTAGAACACGCCCCAGCGGCGGCGCCAGCGATTCACCCGGCTGAAAGCGGCCGAGAGCCAGCCCCCTTGGTAGCGAATATCGAAATTCCCGCCGGCTACCGCCGGATCCGACATGGCCGCCCGCACTGCCTCCATGGCTCCAGTGCCCAGTCGCGTGTCGGAATGCAGGAATAGAAGGATATCCGAGCGGGCGGCGTTCGCACCCTCGTTCATCTGGTGGCCGCGGTTGGGAACTGGAATCGTCAGAACATGGGCGCGCCCGTTCTCGAGCGCTTTCTCCACGGTACGGTCGGTGGAATTGCCGTCAACGACGATGATCTCGTCCGCGGCTAGTGTTGCCAAGTGTTCCAGCAAAACTGAAATCGTGGATTCTTCGTTAAGAGTTGGAACGATGATGGCGACGCTCGGAGTCAATTCCGCGGGCCAATGCCTTCCGTGCGTCCCGCGAGTGGTTGCACAACGGTCCCGCCACAGACAGCGACGCCAGTCTTGGTAAGCGCGTTTAGAAAATTGAAGAAGAGGGCGTAGACCACTTGCTCTGTGACGGGTTGACGTCCCGGCATGCGGAACCCCGCGGGCAACTCCTTCGCAATACGCACCCGAACGGAATTGGGGGCGTTCTTGCCGCCGCGGTCCCTGGCGTTTGCGACCGCGAGCGGAGTCTGCATCACGTTGCCGTTGCGGCCATCGACGTAAAACTGGCAGCGCGAAAACCAGCCCAGGTTGGCCGGATCGGCCGCATCGAACAGGAGCAGAGGCCCTTGCCTGTCCAAGGCGGTGAGATCGAGTTGTAGGCTCCGCGCTGAATCTTCGAGCTTCCCGTCGAAGCCTGCCTGCTTCACCACGCTGTTGACCAGATCGAGGTCGAGTTCGAGAAGAATGAGTTTGTGTTGCCCGGCTTGCAAGACCTGCATGAAACTACTACTCTACCACTCGGTTCGACTGACGTCCGGTCAGGTATAATCGGGTTCTTCATGCCCCCCGGAAAATTTAGCTGCGGTATGTTTGGGTTGTGGGCCGCCACAGCCCTCGCGCAGACTCCCGATGGTGGTGCTTCGGTGGCCCATTTCCACCACATTCACCTGAATTCGACTGCGCCGGCGGAGGCCGCAGCCTTCTACGCTAAACATTTCTACTGCGAAAAGGCGAGCTACCCTGGCGTGAACGAAGCCGTCCGGACGCAGAAATCGTGGCTGCTTTTTGAAAAGGTAGGTACTCCGCCTGCGTGGGAACCTACATCCGCGATCTGGCACTTCGGCTGGGGCGCGGAAGACATGAAGTCCGCGTATCAAACCCAGTTCGACCTCGGTGCGAAGTTCTTCACACCGCTTACCGACATCAGCGATTTGGCCAACGTTCCAGGCTTCTATTATGCCTACGTGGAAGGGCCGGACCGCGCGCTCATCGAGTTGAACACAGCGAATCATCACCGCTTCGGACACCTTCATCTGTTCAGCGAAGACCCGGTATCGGCAGGCGAGTGGTACATGCGGCATTTCGGCGCGGTGAGGCGCGGGAACCGCCCTCCCTCCCGCGAGGTGCGCATGTACCGTGGCGTCCCGGTGGGCCCGGCGATGTCGCTGGTCATGGACGACGTAAACATCATCATCTACCCCGCCGCGTACAGCCGCGCGGCCTACAAAGAGAATTGGAACGGCAAGGCCGCGCTTGACCCAACCAGAGGTCGCGTGGCCGATCACATAGGTTTCGCTGTACCGAGCGTCGCTGAAGCCGCCGCGCGCCTGCGGAACGCCGGCATCAAGGTCACGAACAAAGGTAACGCCGTCTTTGTCGAAGGGCCGGACCGTATCGGTATCGAACTCGTCGAAGAGCACGCCACAAGAAATCAATGAAAAAACAGATTGCATTATTCACACTCTCCGCGGTCGCAGCCCTCGGTGCTTCTGCCCGAGGCAGCGCCTGGATCACCACCAAAGAAGGCGAAAACATCCGGGGAATTCTCGCGGAAAAGAGCGTCCGCGTCACAGTGAACGGCGCCGCGCGAGAGATTCCACTCAAGAACATCCTCTCGATTCATGCCGGCGGTGAGGCATCCGCGGGTGAAGCGAGGCGCATATCCGAAGGCATCGCCGCCATGATGGGAACGGATCGCAAAGGACGCGACGCTGCGTCTGCCGATCTGACGGACATCGGCATTCCAGCGATCACGCCGCTCCTGAAATCCTACAAGGATACCGACGGACACGAGCCCCTGGCTCACTACCGCCTGTTTGAGCGGCTGATTCCCGGATACGCCGATGCCGCGGACCGGGGCGCGGATTTGATCCGTCTGTCAAGCGGTGAAGCCCTGCGCGGAAAGGTCGAAACACAGCAGTGGACATTGACGCTCGCGGATGGCAAGAAACGGACGGTGCCTTCGGCGTCCCTTCGGCGCCTCGCGATGTTCAGGCCCGCGATCGATCGCACTTTCGAAGTCCACTCCCTACGCCACGCCACTCAGATCGAGTTTCTGGATACGGGCATAGCTGTCGATTCGGCTTCCAGGATCGATATCGCGGCGAAGGGCTTCGTGCGTCTGTCCTTCGACATAGACGGATGGGCGTCCGATCCTGACGGCATCAAGGTACCCGGGCCGAACTACAAGACGAATCTCGTCGACGGTCATCCGTTCGGGGCTCTCGTTGGAAGGACGGGACCCGGCGGCGCGCTCTGGTTGGCCGGAAGTCATTCGGCTAAGCCGGGTATCGGCGACGGGCGGCTGTTCTTGGCCGTGAACGATAACCGTCACTGGCAGAACAACATAGGAAGCTTCCAGGTGCGCCTTAAGGTAAGCGGCGGATTCGACCTCGGCGACGCACGGTAGGACAGGCCTCCTGGCCGGTCCCCGGAGTCTCTACACGTTTGGTAACGGACCTACGGGCAACTCCCGCCTGCCTGCCGCGCAAAGCGGCAATGACCGGCCGGGAGGCCGGCCCCACACTGTGCCCGAAGGATCACACCTTTTTTGATTTCAAACGTCTGAGAAGAAAGACGAATCATCTTGGCACCAATATTGCTGGAAGGAAGTACATGGCGATCACGAAAATCACCGGACATGGCTTGGCGACGATAACGGTACTGGTCGCTATTCTTTGGGGCTCTCTCTTCCTCGAACGCACAATTATCCGCCGGGCACAGATTCAACACTACCGCGCGCTTCGCGACATCCGCACGATGCAGCTTCGCAAAGGCATCCAGCCCGCATCCACGCCGACGCAGCCTTCGACTCCGGGTTACTCAACCGGGTCAAGGCGTTCCGCGATCGGGTAACGGAATCTCGAAATAGAACAGCTCCTTTCCGGAACCGGCCTCCCGAATACCCGTTAGGTACACCTTGGCCCCGCTGTGATGCTGCGTCTGGAAATAGAAGAAACCGCTGGAAGTTTCCTTCGGCGGCAGCATTTTCGCCGAAAACGCGCGCCCCTCCACCTGCCAATCCATCAGCGGGTTCTTGCTCTTGCCGATTCGCCCCGGTAACCCCGGAACCGGCCCGCCGGTGTTTATCTTCGGCCGCTTTGCCCCGCCCAGATAGGCGATCTCGCCGGCCGGAGTGGATTCCACGTGCGACCTATCGGGTCCAATGTACTCAATCCTGAGATTTTCGAACCGGATGGCCTGTCCCGAATCGTTCCGGATGGCCACAAACATCGGCAGAATCCCGTGGCGGCTCAGGTTCAGCTTCCCGAAGGCAGCCTGCATCTTCACTTCGGCGTCGAATGGCTCCGCCGCGACGGTGACCCCGGCCTGAGTCTCCTTCGCCTTGAGACTGTCAATCGGTGGAGCCTCGAACCTTGCCTTGTCCTTGTCCGCCCCGCGAGCATTTTCGATGCCCAACGGGGTTATACTCAGGAGGGTAATAATCAGGGTTACCCCGCGGAAGCCTAGAGCTAATCTTTTGGAAACAAAGGGCATTTATTTACTCTATCGGGTTGTCCTGGCGCTTGCGTCGCCATTACTGTTCCTATACTACCTGTACCGCGCCGTTCGCGGAAGAGGATTCGGCTGGTTTCGCCAGTCCTGCGGATTCCTGCCTCAATCATATAGACAGACTCTCGATGGCGCCATCTGGTTGCACGCCGTCTCGGTAGGAGAAGTCCTCACCATCGCCCCTTTGGTTAGCAAATTGCGCGCCGAATTTCCGCGCTCTCCTCTCTACCTTTCGACCACAACGGCGGCAGGCTATGCCACGGCGCATCAGAAGCTCGGACCTACCGTCAACGGTATCTTCTACATTCCGGTGGACTTCGTCTGGGCCGTTCGCCGCGTGCTGAGAACGCTCAGGCCGTCTCTGGTCGTAGTCGCCGAAACTGAGATCTGGCCCAATCTCTTCCGGGAAACCAGGCGAATCGGCGCCGGTCTGGTGATGTTGAACGGGCGAATCTCAGACCGGGCGTTACCCCGCTACCGCGCCCTGCGAGGCTTCTTCCGTCACGTTTTGCGCCTGCCCGATGTCATTCTGACTCAGGATGAGGCACTCCGGGACAGGTTCGTGGAAATCGGTGCGCCGCCCGAGACGACGCGAGAGGGTGGAAACCTCAAGTACGATTTCGAACTGGGCCCCCCGCCAGCCGATCTCCGGGCATATCTCGAACAACTCGCGCCGGCGCAGGTCCTGATCGCCGCGAGCACCATGCCGCCCGACGAAGAGGATACCGTGATTTCGGCTTGGCGTGAGCTGGCGGTGAATGGGCGCCGGCTTCTCATCCTCGCGCCACGCAAGCCCGAGCGTTTCGACCTAGTTGCCGGAAAGCTCCAGGCGGCTGGTATCCCCTTCGTTCGTCGCACCGCGCTTGGGATCTTGCGGCTTCCAGGCGTGCTCCTGCTAGACTCGATCGGCGAGTTGAGTTCGCTCTTTGCTCTTGCCGACGTTGTGTTCATGGGCGGCACGCTCGTGACCTGGGGTGGACACAATATCCTCGAACCGGCATTCGCCTCGCGGCCCGTCGTGATGGGCCCCTATATGCAAAACTTCCGCCAGATGGCGGCGGATTTCCGTCACGCGGATGCATGTGTGGAGGTTCAGGACGCGCACGGGCTGGCGCAAGCGGTCGAGCGGCTCTGGAGCGATCCCGCCTTGGCGCGGCAGATCGGCGAGCGAGCGCTTCGCTGCGCTGAGTCGAAGCGCGGAGCTCTGAACCGGGCCGTCGCCGAAATTCGCAGGGTTTACGAACGCCGCTTGCCTCGGTACCGGCCGATGCTCCCGGCTCTGTTGCTACTCCTACCCCTTTCCTGGTTATGGAAGTGCGGCGGCGCATGGAAGCGTTCGCGCTCTCTGGCCACGGTTCGCAGCCTGCGCACTCCCGTGGTGAGTGTCGGGAACCTGACCATGGGGGGCACGGGAAAGACGCCCTTCGTCCTCTACCTGGCTGAGCACCTTCCGAAGCCGGGAATCCTGACGCGCGGGTACGGAAGGACGAGCGCCCGTGATGTGCTGGTGCTGCCGCCTGGCGCGAAGGAGACGGCACTCCAGACCGGCGACGAACCGCAGATCTTTCTTCGGAGCGGTCTCGCGCCCGTCGCGATTGGAGCGGACCGCTTCGAGGCCGGCCGTTTGCTCGAGCAGCAGTTCTCCGTCGAGACGATTCTTCTCGATGATGGTTTTCAACACGCTCGCCTCGCTCGTTCCGCTGATATAGCTCTGATTGACGCCCTGCGTCCGTTCGGCGACGGCGCGTTATTCCCGGTTGGCCGCTTGCGAGAGCCACTCGCGGCGCTAGGAAGGGCGGACATCGTGGTGATCACGAGAAGCCGGGAAGGCAGGTTGCTTCCCGCGATCGAGCGCGAAATCCGCCGTCACAACTTGCGCGCACCTATCTTCCATGCCTGGGTGGAGCCCGTGGGGTGGATTAAGTGGAGTGGCGAAGGAGCGCCGGGCCAGCCGCCTGAAGCGGCAGCGGCATTTTGCGGACTCGGGAACCCCGGCTCGTTCTGGTCAACGCTCGCGGAGATCGGCATCCGGCCCCTATATTCCGTCGATTTCAGCGACCACCACCGTTACAAGCCGCAGGAACTGACACGGCTCATGCATCATGCCGCCGAAGCCGGCGCTCGGGCACTGTTGACCACGGAGAAGGACGCCATCAACTTACCCGAGGATTGCGGCGGACTGCTGCCGCTTCCCATATACTGGCTGAAAATTCGAACGGTCGTAGAGAACGGAGAGGCGCTGATCCTCGAAATCCTCAGGCGGACCGGCCATTTGAAGTAGAATCTGAGCATGTCTCACAAGATCATGGCTTCCAACCTCACACGCCGTTCGTTCGTGGCCGCGAGCGCCACCGCGGCCGTAGCCGCCCCGCTGCGCCTGCCTGGAAAGATCCGCATCGCGTTGATTGGAGTCGAGGGGCACATGGGTGAAATTCTTGGACCGCTGCCGTCGCTGCCCGACGTGGAGTTGGTCGCAACCGCGGACCACTCGGCCGCCGCTGCCTCGAAAGCCGTCGCGAAGGCGAATCCCAACGCGCGCATCTACACCGACTACCGCGAAATGCTCGACAAGGAAAAGCTCGACCTCGTAGGCATCGGCGGATCGAACGGCGAACGCGCCGCGGCCGTTCTCGCCTGCCTCGAACACAAGCTGCACGTTGTGGCGGAAAAGCCGCTCGGTATCGAGCGGGCGGACGTGGACAGAATCAAAGCGTCCGTCAAGAAGAACGGAGTGCACTTGAGCATGCTGCTGCCCATGCGCTTCTCGCCGCCGTATCTGGCGCTGCGTCAAATTGTGGAGCGCGGAGAGATCGGCGAGGTCGCGCAGATGGGCGCCCAGAAATCCTACAAACTCGGTCCGCGCCCGGAATGGATGAAGAAGCACTCCTCATACGGCGGCACCATTCCGTACATCGGGATTCACATGGTGGACCTGATGCGGTTCACGAGCGGGCGGGAACTTGTGGAAGCGGCGTCTTTCCAGTCGCGCATCGGGCACCCCGAGATGGCGGACATGGAGAACGTCACAAGCACGCTTTTCCGGCTCGACAACGGCGGCATCGCGACGCTGCGGATGGACTACTTGAGGCCCGAGACCGCCCCGACGCACGGTGACGACCGGCTGCGCCTTGCCGGCACGGAAGGCGTTGCCGAGTATCAGGAGGCGACGGGGGTGACGCTCGTGACGGGCAAGAGCAAGCCCCGCAGAATCGTGGACCTGCCGCCTAAGCAATCGCTTTTCGTGGATTTTTTGGATTCGGTGTACAACGGAAAAAAGCCGGCGCTTACGCTCGAAGATATCTGGCGTGCGAACGAGATCTGCTTCGCGGCGCGAGAAGCGGCGGAGCGGCACAGCATCGTGAAGACCTGAGGCCGGGGTTCGCCTCCGAGCCGCGGGGCTGGAAATTTCGTGCCCGTCCGCTTCGGTGCATTCAACAAGTACCCCCCAATGACATGGAGATCCAATTCACCACCTAAATTTTCAAGAAAGGCCGGACCTTCGTGGCGAAAACGCGGGAACTCGACCTGTCATCCTGCGGGGGCACGTTACAGAACGCCCTCAGAAACCTCAAAGAGGCGGCTGGCATCACGCCAGAACGCTATTTCGAACTTCTACGCCAATCTGAACCCGCGACGGAAAAAGCATCTCTGGGGGGCCAACGTGAATATGCTCTTGGCCTGTCTATGCGCTTCAGCTAAGCTTACTCACCGCCGCCAGCGCCTCCACCTTCCCCGCTGCCGCGCCGGACGCTAGCGCCTCCGCGGCCATGGCCGCCCCTTCCCGAAAATCCGCGGCCCGTCCGGCGGCCACCAACGCAGCCCCCGCATTCACCACGACGATGTCCCGCTTCGGGCCGCGCTCGCCACCGAGCACCAGCCGCGCGATTTCGAGATTCGCGGCCAAGTCCCCGCCGCGCAAGTCATCGAGCGTGGCCCGCGGGACGCCGAAGTCCTCGGGTGTCACCGTGCGCCGGGTGACCGATCCGTCGCGGATTTCGAGCAGCAACGTTTCACCGGTCGTCGTAATTTCGTCGAGTCCGTCCGATCCGTGAACCACGAAGCCGCGCTCCAGGCCCAGATTCGCCAAAGCCTGAGCCATCAGTTCCGCCGCATGCGCGGAAGGCGCGCCCACAATCTGCACCGTCGCGCCCGCCGGATTCGTCAACGGGCCGAGCAGGTTGAACGCGGTCCGCATCTTCAGTTCCACTCGCGCCTGTTGCGCGTGCTTCATCGCCTGATGCATCGCCGGCGCGAACAGGAATCCAATGCCCACTTCGCGGACGCAGCGGACAACGGCCTCGGGACCCGGCGCAATCTTCACGCCCAGGGCTTCGAGCAAATCGGCGCTGCCGCACTTTCCCGATATGGCGCGGTTGCCGTGTTTCGCGACCCGTACGCCCGCGCCCGCGATCGCGAAAGCTGCCACTGTCGAAATATTGAACGTATGGTGGCCGTCGCCGCCCGTCCCGCATGTATCGAGCAGCGGCTCTCCAGCGACCCGCGCGTCGAGCGGAACCGCCATAAGCCGCATGGCGCGGGCAAGGCCGGTAAGCTCTTCCGCGGTCTCGCCTTTCATTTTCAGCGCGACCAGAAACCCGGCGATGACCGTGGGCGCTGCCGTGCCGGACAGGATCGCCAACATGGCGTCCGAAGCCTCGTCCCGCGTAAGGTTCTCGCGGTTCGCGACGCGGTGGAGGAGGGAAATAAGGGGCATGTTATAGTATAAGCTTCCATGAAAATTCACGAGTATCAGGCCAAGGCGATCCTGGCCCAATACAAGGTCCCCGTGCCTCGCGGGGAAGTGGTTTCAAGCGCGGCGGAGGCCAAAGCGGCGGCAGAGAAAATCGGCGGTAGCGTTGTCGTCAAGGCGCAGATTCATGCGGGCGGACGCGGCAAGGGCGGCGGCGTAAAGGTCGCGAAAGACGCGGCTGAAGCCGAGATCATAGCCGGAAAAATCCTCGGCATGACGCTCGTCACGCACCAGACCGGACCGGAAGGCCGTGTCGTGCAGAAGGTGCTGATCGAAGAAACGCTGCCGATTGAGCGCGAACTCTACCTCGGCATCGTGCTTGACCGCGCGCTGGCGATGCCCGTGTTCATGGCGTCCTCGGAAGGCGGCATGGACATCGAGGAAGTCGCCGCCAAGACGCCGGAGCGCATCCTTAAGGAGGCGATTGAGCCGGGCTTGGGCTTGGCCGCGTTTCAGGCGCGAAAGTTGGCGTTCGGCATCGGGATTCCCCCGGCGAGTACGAACGCGGCGGTCGCGGCCATGATGGCGGTGGCCCGGGCGTATGAAGCGATTGACGCGAGCCTCGCCGAGATCAATCCGTTCATCCTGACCAGGGACGGCAAGGTGTACGCGCTCGACGCGAAGATTGGTCTCGACGATAACGCGCTGTACCGGCACAAGGAACTGATCGAACTTCGCGATCTGAACGAAGAAGATCCGCTCGAAGTGGAAGCCTCGAAATTCGGATTGAACTATATCAAGCTCGACGGCAACGTCGGTTGCATGGTGAACGGCGCGGGTCTGGCCATGGGCACGATGGATATCATTCAATACGCGGGCGGAAAGCCGGCGAATTTTCTCGATGTGGGCGGCGGCGCGAGCGCCGAGCAGGTCAAGAATGCGTTTCGAATCCTGCTTTCCGACAAGAACGTGAAGGCCGTGCTGATCAACGTTTTCGGCGGCATCCTGCGCTGCGACACTCTGGCCAACGGCGTGGTGGCGGCGGCGCGGGATTTGAACATCGGTATCCCCATCGTTGTGCGCATGGAAGGCACGAATGTCGAGCAAGGTCGCAAGATTCTCACCGAATCCGGCTTCAATTTCGCGGTAGCGGCGGATATGCGCGACGCAGCGGAGAAAGTAGTGGCGCTGGCCGTCTGACGCCCACCTGGCAACTCAAAATATGAGCGTACTGGTAGACAAGAATACACGCCTGGTCGTGCAGGGATTCACGGGCAGAGAAGGCACGTTTCACGCGCAGCAGGCGATCGCCTATGGCACGAATGTCGTCGGCGGCGTCGTTCCCGGCAAGGGCGGCACGAGGCATCTGGAACTTCCGGTGTTCGACACGGTTGCGCAGGCGGTAAAGGAGACTGGC
Organism: Bryobacterales bacterium; assembly: GCA_009697455.1. Taxonomy (GTDB): domain Bacteria; phylum Acidobacteriota; class Terriglobia; order Bryobacterales; family Bryobacteraceae; genus SYKU01. Next base: position 6,858 of record SHUI01000047.1, on the reverse strand, counting down.
GCGAACGCGTCCGTGATTTTCGTGCCCCCGCCGTTTGCCGCCGACGCGTTGATGGAAGCAGCGGAGGCGGGCGTCGCGCTCGTCGTGTGCATAACCGAAGGCATCCCGGCGCTCGACATGGTGAAGGCGTGGAAGTTCCTTCAGGGCAGGTCCACGCGCCTGATCGGACCGAATTGCCCCGGCGTGATCTCGCCCGGCAAGTGCAAGATCGGCATCATGCCCGGACAAATTCACCTCGAAGGTCATGTCGGTGTCGTGTCGCGATCTGGCACTCTGACCTACGAAGCCGTCGGGCAGTTGACGAAGCTCGGAATCGGCCAATCGACGTGTATTGGAATTGGCGGCGACCCGATCATCGGGACCAACTTTATCGATGCGCTGACGCTGTTCAACGCCGACCCCGACACGCACGCGATCGTGATGATCGGCGAAATTGGCGGTAACGCGGAGGAACTGGCGGCCGCCTACATCAAGGAGAACGTGAAGAAGCCCGTGGTGGGCTTCATTGCCGGACAGACCGCGCCGCCGGGACGCCGCATGGGCCACGCCGGAGCGATCATTTCCGGCGGGTCGGGCGCCGCGCCGGACAAGATCCGCGCCATGGAGAACGCGGGTATCACCGTGTGTTCGACGCCGGCCGACATTGGGGAAAAGATCAAGAGCCGCTTATGAGTGTGGAACGAACATTTTCGATTATAAAGCCGGATGCCGTTGCCGCCGGGAAGTCCGGAGCGATTCTGGCGAAGCTGGAAGGCGCCGGTTTTCGCATCGTCACGCTGCGCAAGACCCTGCTGTCGCAAGCGCAGGCGGAGGGGTTTTACGCGGTCCATCGCGAGAGGCCGTTCTACGGAAGTCTGGTCAAATTCATGACCGAGGGTCCCGTGATCGTGATGGCGCTCGAACGCGAGGACGCCGTAAAGAGACTGCGCGAAGTCATGGGCGCAACCAACCCGGCGAACGCGGCGGAAGGCACCATTCGGAAATGCTTTGCGGAGAGCATCGAGCGCAATTGCATTCACGGATCGGACGCTCCCGAGACGGCGGCCGTGGAACTGGCGTATTTTTTTAGTACACTCGATCTGGCGTTATAAATGAGCGATTACGTTAGTTTGGAGTTCAGTCTTATGGACACGCTGGGTATAACGCGGCGTCCAGTCGCGATTACGTTTCGGGACACGGTGCCCGGGGGAATCGAGAAGTTCACCGGCGTCGAGCCTTCGTCTTGTAGTTATTGGCGCATCGCCGAAGGTGGGCGCTCGTTTTACACGGTGGCGGGCGATCACTACAATTGCCCCATCGGGAGCTACACCCACAACACTCCACTGCCAAAGGACCGCGAACCGGAACTCATGCAGACGCTAACGCTGATGGGCGAGATCGGCTACGTGAAGATGGAGGAGATTCCGGGCATCTTCAAGCTGCCGCAGCCGCCGGCGTACGTCGTCTACTCGCCGCTCGGCGATGCGAATGCACAGCCAAGCGTGGTGCTGTTTTCGGGGAGACCCGCTCGAATGATGCTGCTAGTGGAAGCGGCCACGCGCGCCGGGGCGATGTCGCAACTTCCCCTGCTCGCGCGCCCCACGTGCATGGCGCTGCCGGCGGCCTTGCAATCCGGAGTGGTCGCGAGCGCCGGATGCGTCGGCAACCGCGTGTATACTGAGGTCGGTGAAGATGAGTTGTACGTGGCCGTTCCGGGCAAGGACCTGGAGCGCGTCGCGAGCGAGATGCAGGTGATCGCGACAGCCAACCAGACGCTCGCCGGATATCATCGGGCGCGGCGTGAATCTTTGACCGTTTCCTAGGAGGCGTTGATGGACGCGCGAAGACGCGATTTTCTTAAGATGCCTCTGGCCGCGGGCGCGGCTGCTGGCATCCCCGCGGCGCGTGCGCAGAGCAAAGCGATCGACGAGTACGACCCCGCGAATATCAAGCTCGCGCATCGCGTCAGCGCCCGGATCAGCGACAGCGACCTCCTGTTCATGCAGCAGATCGGTCTGCGCTGGGCGCGCGTGGAGTTCGGCGGCGCGGACGTTTCCTTCGACTTCATCAAGGAAACCCAGCAACGCTACGGGAAGTTCGGCATCAAGATCTTTTCCGGTGTCCACTACGCCTATCGGACGCTCGACGTCCAACTCGGCCGCGCCGGCAGGGACAAGGAGATTGAGACCTACCGCACCTTCCTGCGCAATCTCGGCAAGCTCGGCATTCCGGTCGCGAACTACGATTTCCATCCGGGCAACACCTATACCACGGCGGAAGTGCAACGCCGCGGCTACACGGCGCGCGAATTCAACCTCGCCGATTTCCGCGCCAAAGTGGAGAAGCAAATGTTCGACCGCGAATATTCGGCGGACGACATCTGGGCGAACTACACCTACTTCTTCAAAGCGGTCCTCCCGGTGGCGGAAGAGGCGAACGTGAAACTGGCGCTGCATCCGGACGATCCACCGGTCGCGAAAATGAACGGCGTTGCGAAGCTGTTCACGCACTACGATGGCTACCATCGCGCCGAACAATTGGCCGGGGCGAGCAAGCACTGGGGCCTGACGTTCTGCATCGGAACGTGGTCGGAGGGCGGCGACAAGATGGGGAAAAACGTTTACGAAATGATCGCCGATTTCGGCGGCCGCGGCAAGATCGTTGACGTGCATTTCCGGAACGTCAGCGCTCCGATGCCTCATTTCGTCGAGACGTTCCCGGATGACGGGTACATGGACATGTTCCAGGTGATGAAGGCGCTGCGTCAAGTGAAGTTCAACGGTTCCGCGGTGCCCGACCACGTACCGTTACTGGCGGGCGACACCGGCATCAGGCGCGCGGGGACGGCCTACTGCATTGCGAACATGCGCGCCATGCTTCGAAAAGCGAACCAGGAAGTTGGGTAGGGGGCTGATTGCCTCTAAAAACCGGAAAGCCAAAAACGGCAGCCGCGCGCATGGCGCGTTTGGAGAAGATTCTCGCGGGGCTAGACGCGATCTATCCGAACGTCACCTGCGCTCTCACGCACCGCAACCCTTGGGAACTGCTGGTCGCGACCATCCTCTCCGCTCAGTGCACCGACAAGCGCGTCAACCTGGTGACGCCCGGCCTTTTCGCGAAATATCCTACCGTTAAGGACTTCGCGGCGGTTCGGCCGGAGGTGCTGGCGGAGGACATCCGCTCTACCGGTTTTTTCAACAACAAGGCGAAGTCGATCGTGGGAGCGGCCAAGGCGGTGCTCGCCAATTTCGGAGGACACGTCCCGCGCACGATTGAGGAGATGCTCACGATTCCGGGAGCGGCGCGCAAGACCGCGAACGTGGTGCTGGGTACGGCGTACGGAATCGCGTCTGGAGTGGTGGTGGATACGCATGTTCAGCGGCTTTCGTTGCGCCTCGATCTGACGAAGAACACGGACCCCGTCAAGATCGAGCGCGATCTGATCAAGATACTCCCGAAAGACCGCTGGATTCTGTTCTCGCATCAGATGATCCATCATGGCCGGGGCCCCTGCCAGGCGCGGAAGCCTCGCTGCGCTGAATGCGCCATCGAACCGGTCTGCTACTCCAGGGAGAAGACGGCCTGACCGGCCCTCACCGCCGGCCGGAAAGGTGGTAAAAACAAGAGAGGCCCATTTTCCACTTGTCAACCACCGTTGCGCCCATCCGCGACATCGAAGTCACCCTGCTTGCAAACGGCGTTCGTGTCATCACCGAGGTCATGCCGCACGTCCGGTCCGTTTCCGTGGGCGTGTGGGTGAACTCCGGCTCACGGCGTGAGACCGCCGATCAGAACGGACTTACGCACTTCATCGAACACATGCTTTTCAAGGGCACCGAGAACCGCTCGGCCGAGGAAATCGCGCGGTCGGTTGACTCCATCGGCGGCAACCTGGATGCGTTCACCGCCAAGGAAATGGTCTGCTACAACACCAAGGTTCTCGACGAGCACTTGCCCAAGGCCTTCGACGTTCTGGCGGACCTGGTTCTGCATCCTCTTTTCCGGCCCGAGGACATCGAAAAAGAAAAAGGCGTGATTCTCGAAGAGTTGAAGATGGACGCCGACAGTCCGGATTATCTGGTCCACGAGATTTTTTCGTCGAACTTCTGGAAAGACCACGCGCTCGGGCGGCCGATACTCGGATCGAAGAAGACTATCGAGAGTTTCGACCGGGAAGCGGTCGACTCTTTCTATCGAGGCGCCTACGGATCGTCAAACACGCTGATCACCGCGGCCGGAAACCTGGCTCACGCGCGAATGGTGGATCTGGCGCGGCAACACTTTGAGAAGTTGCCAAATCTGGGGCCGCGTCACGCGGAGCCCGCGCCCGGCACCTACGCTGCGATCGCGCTAAAGAAAAAAAAGGAACTGGAGCAGGTGCATTTGTGCCTGGGCGTGCCGTCGTTCCACCTTTCACACGAATCCCGCTTCGCGTGCTACGTGTTGAATACGTTGCTCGGGGGCGGCATGAGCTCCCGCCTGTTTCAGAACATCCGCGAGCGCCAGGGTCTCGCGTACGCCGTATTCTCCGAACTGAATACGTATAGCGATACCGGCTGTCTGATGATCTACGCCGGCACTTCGCTCAAATCCGCGCGCCAGGTGGTGGATTCCATCCTCAAGGAATTCGGCCAACTCAAGAACGAGGAAGTTCCCGCCGAGGAACTGCGCCGCGCGAAGGATCACCTGAAGGGTTCGCTCATGCTGAGCTTGGAATCGACATCAAGCCGGATGTCGAATCTGGCGAGGCAGGCAATGTATTTCGGCCGGTTTATCTCGCTCGACGAAGTGACGGCGGCGATCGAAGCGGTGACGGCGGAAGAACTCCAGCGGATCTCGAAGGCGTTCTTCGGCAGCGAGCAGATTGCGTTGACGATTCTGGGGAACCTCGGCAACTTCAAGATTAGCCGGGAAGATCTGGTGTGTTGAGGTAGGAGTTTCGAATCAGCGGCCGAGGCTTCGGCGGGGAGTCTTCATAGGCGTTAGGATGACCCGGCTTCCGGGCTTCCCGGATGTCTCCGGAGTCAGCGCCAACTCTGACCAGGCTAGGACTCGGAGACTCCGGAGAAGTTTGCGGGCGTGATCGAAGGCCTCGCGCTAAAATAGTTGCTCATGCCGCGCCAAGCCGCCGTTGCCCTGTTCTGCGCCGTGGTCGCGGCCGCGCAGGCCCCCGAGGCCTTCAATCACGCGCGGAAGTTGCAGCAAGATGGCCACTTGGCCGATGCCGAGCGAGCGTACCGCGCATACCTCAAGAGTTACGGCGCCACTCCCGAGGTCTTGGCGAACCTTGGCGCCGTTCTCGTCCAACAGGAACGCTTCTCCGAAGCGATCGCTCATTACAAGCAGGCGATCGTGCTAGCTCCAAAAATGAACCCGTTACGCCTGAATCTTGGCTTGGCGTATCTGAAATCGGGGGACCGCGCGGGCGCGCTTGCCGAATTCAGCGCGGGGTTACGCCAAGGTCCGCCGAATCGCCAGTTGCGGCAATTGCGCGCCCTCACACTGCTCGAATTGGAACGCTTCGAGGAGGCCGCTATCGAATACGCGAAGCTGATGCCCGGGGACGTCAGCGTGCGCTTGGGGCTTGCCACGGCCTACACGCGTCTCGGCAAGGAACCCGAGGCGCAGAAGGCGCTCGGCGCGCTGCTCGACCGGCGGGACTCAGCCGAGGTCGAAATGCTCCGTGGTCAGGCGATGTTCGCCGAGAACCGCTTCGACGAGGCGCGAGCAGCCTTCCAGTTGGCCGCCCGTTTGAATCCGAAACTGGAAACCGTGCATTTCCATTTGGGTGCAATCTATTGGAAGCAGCAGCAAACAGCGGAAGCGCTGGAGGAGTGGCGGCTGGAACTGGAGGCCCAACCCGAGGGCTTCCAGCCGAACTATACGCTAGGAGCTGCGTTGGCGCTTGCAGGAAGGCCGGACGCGGAGCCTTTGTTGAGGAAGGCCGTGGCGCTGAAGCCGCACAGCGCGCAGGCGCTCTACCAGTTGGCTAAACTCGTATGGCAGCGATCGAAGAGCGAGGAGGCCGTATCTTTACTGGAACGTTCCGTGGCATCTCAAGCGAAGTATCGCGAAGCGCGCTATCTGCTCGCTTCTGTGTACCAGGCGCTCGGCCGGAAGGCCGACGCGGCGCGCGAGTTCGCCGCCGTGCGCGCGATTTCCGAACGGGAATTGCAGCGCACGCGGGACATCTTCGAGGGGCGCTAGCGGCGTTTCTCCTTGCGGTCCCGGTCCAAGCCTCTCCCGAGGACTGTGCGCCCTGCCACTCGAAACAGTACGAAGCCCAGCGCGTCACGCATCACGCGCGGGCCCTCCGGAGGATCGCCGATTCGCCGCTGGCGTCGCTGTTTGGCGGCGCGCCCCTGCGCGAGCGGAATGGCTACACGTTCGAGTACGGCGTCGACATGAAGGTCGCGATCACGCGCGGCAAGGAGCGCTACGAATTCACTCTCGAATGGTGCTTCGGTGCTGGTTCGAAGGCCTACACGCCCGTGGGGCGCATTGACGGCCAGTACGTCGAGCACCGCATTTCCTGGTATAAAGAATCCGGCAGGTTAGGGTTGACGCCGGGTCACAGCCCCGGGCGCGCACCCGGCGCGCAGGCCGCAGCCGGTGTTCCCCAGTCCACCGGGAACATCACGCGCTGCTTCAATTGCCATGCTTCAGGGGTCAAGCCCGGACCCGATCTGAGCGCGATAGTTCCCGGCGTCACCTGCGAGCGCTGCCATGGCCCCGGAGGCGCGCACCTGGACGGTGGAAAGGCCTCAATCCTGAATCCAGGAAGAATGCCTGCTGCGGCGCAAGTGGAGATCTGCGCGGAATGCCACCGGTCGCCCAATAGGGAGTTTCGATCGCCGATGCCGGAACTCGACGACCCCA
>SHUI01000046.1 GCA_009697455.1 Bryobacterales bacterium | reverse complement strand
GCGCCGAAGGGCATGACCGCGGGGTACTTCGCCGGGAAAGGAGTCACGGCCATGCCGGGCACGGGCATCGACAGCGTCACCGTGCCCGGCTGCGTAGCTGGTTGGGCCGCGGCGCACAAGCGATTTGGAAAGTTGCCTTGGAAGACGTTGTTCGAACCCGCCATTCACTACGCGACCGAGGGTTTCCCTGTGACGGAGCGCATTGCGGCGGCATGGGGCGGCGCCAGCGTAAAACGCCTCTCCATGAGCGAAGGCGCGCCCGGGATTTTCCTGCCTGACGGTAAGGCGCCGGCGCAGGGTCAGGTATTCCGCAATCCCGCGCTCGCGAAAGCCATGACGCTGGTAGCCGAGAAAGGCGCGGCGGCGTTCTACCGGGGAGAGATCGCCAAGGCGATCGTCGCAGTCGAACGGCAGTTGGGCGGGTCCATGGAATTGGACGATCTCGCCGAATTCGAACCCGAATGGGTGGAGCCGATTTCGACCACGTATCGCGGATGGCGCGTCTACGAATTGCCGCCGAACGGCCAGGGCATAGGCGCACTCGAGATGCTGAATCTGATGGAGACGGCCAAGCTCGGGGATCATCAGGCCATGAGCGCCGCGGCGCTGCATTGGAAGATCGAATCCATGCGTATCGCCTACACGGATTTGCGCAAATATGTTTCAGACCCGCGTTTCATCAAAGTGCCCGTGGATCAAATGCTGTCGAAAGACTACGCGCGGCGGCGGGCTGCCGGGATCGACGCCGATCGCGCGCAATGCAAAACGGAGCCGGGGGACTTGGGCGTGAGCGGAGGGGTAAGCGGCAACACAACCTATCTCGCTACCGTGGATGCGGACGGCAATGTCGCTTCGTGGATACAGAGCGTGTCGGGCTTGTGGGGCTCGGCCGTCGCCGTGCCGGGATTCGGATTTCATTTACAGAATCGCGGTGGGTCTTTCAAACTGGATCCGCTACATGCCAACGCCCTCCTGCCGCGCAAACGGCCGTTCCACACGATCATTCCGGGCTTTGCGGAAAAGGACGGGCAGCGCCTGGGATTCGGCATCATGGGCGGTCCGGTGCAGCCGCTCTCTCACGCGCAGTTTATCTCCAATATCGCCGACCACGGCATGAACCTGCAGGCCGCGATCGAGGCTCCGCGGTTTATCGAAACGCGCGCCACTCCGGGCCGCAAGCTCGAAGGCTGCGAGGTAAGCATGGAGACGCGCGTACCCGTCGAGGTAAGGCAGGCGCTTGAACGCCGGGGCCACAAGATCACCGAATTAGGCCCCTATAACATCATGTACGCGGGGACCGGCCAGGCCGTGATGCACGACTCCGCGACGAAGGTGAATTCCGGCGCGTCCGACCCTCGTGGCGACGGAGCGGCGATTCCGGAGAGCCCACGGCGTGCGTCTCGATAAGAGTTTATTCGAACAATCCGAATGTGAACACATCGCTTTCCGCCGCGATTGACACGTACTGCTTCCCATCCACCATGTAGGTTACAGGCGATGCGAACAGGCTGCGGCCCATCGAAAAATGCCACAGGTCCTTCCCCGTGGCGGCATCGAGCGCGACGAGGTTGCCGTCATCGTCCCCGCTGAACAGCACTCCGCCGGCCGTTGAGACCGTCCCCGCCCACATGATACCGGGACCGGGCATGGGATGCTCCCACTTTAGTTTGCCGTTGAAAACATCGAGCGCTCTGAGATAGAACCTTCCAGGCTCCGCGGGAATTCCCTCGTTGCCGGTGCCGCGGAATCCGGAAGCCGGTACCGGCTCCTTTGCCGAGGCTACGATGATGTCGCATTGTTCGAGCGTCACCACGTAGAAGAGCCCCGTCGAAGGGTTGAAGGAGGGCGACATCCAATTTGAAGCGCCGCGCACGGAAGGGCACACCTTGGTTCCAGCCGGCGTCGGGATCTTGGCGGGAATCACCTTGGGCCTTCCTTTGTCGTCGATACCGCTGGTCCAGTCCAGCTTCTTGACAAACGGGACGGCGTGGAGAAACTCACCCGTCACGCGGTCAAGCACGTAGTAAAACCCATTCCGGTTCGCCTGCACGAGCAGTTTCCGCTGACGGCCGCGGAACGGGCCGTCGAGCAGGACCAGGCTCTCATTCGCATCCCAATCCCAAACGTCGTGCGGCGTGAACTGGAAATGCCATTTCAGCTTGCCGGTATTCGCATCGAGCGCGACGACGCAATCGGAATAGAGGTTGTCGCCGGGTCTGCGTCCGCCGTAGAAATCGGGCCACGGGTTGCCCGTCGGCCAGTAGATCGTGTTCAACTCCGGATCGTAGGAACCGGTAGTCCACGTGGGAGCGCCGCCCATTTCCGCTGGAAAATTCCCCCATGTTTCCGAGCCCGGTTCACCTTTGGCGGGAACGGTCCAGAATCGCCAGATCTCTTTTCCGCTATCGGGATGGATGGCGGCGACGAATCCGCGTTGTCCCGATCCGCCACCGGCGACGCCTACAAGGATCCCGTTCCGAATCGCAAGCGGAGCGATGGAAGTACCGTAGCCCGCATCGGCGGATGCGTACTCTACGTCGAAGACAAGGTTGCCGGTCAGGCGATTCAGGGCGATGAGGTGACAGTCGGCAGTCGCGAAGTAGACCTTGTCGTTGAGGATCGCGGAACCGCGATTGACGCGCGTGCCTTTGGCGCCCGCGGCGCGGTAGTGCCACGCCTTGCGGCCGGAGCGCACATCGAGCGCGTACATTTCGTTGGTGTTCGTGACGTACATTAGCCCGTCATGGACGATGGGCGACGCTTCCAGTTTCTTCGCTCCATCGACGCGGAAGACCCACTTCGCCACCAGCGACTTCACATTTGCCGGCGTGATTTGACTGAGAGGCGAATGCCGTGTCGCGGCGTAATCGCCGTTGTAAGTGAGCCAATCCGCGTTCGGCGACTTGGCGATCCGTTCCTGGCTGACCTGGGCGCGGACGAGCAGGGGTATGAGAAGAATGAATACGCGTTTCATCGGGACGATCCTTCGTAGGGGCGAGTGGACTGGCCTGCAAGGAACGCGACCAGGTGCTCGATGCGATCCGGGTTCGAGACGGCCGGCATGATCGAGCCTTCCTTGAATTCCAGTTTGGCGATTTTTCCGCGGTCAAGCAGGTGGATTCGTCCGGCTTGGTCGACGATTTGTGCGGAATAGTTGTTATAGTTCCGGGCGACGCCCTCCACGGTGCGCCCGTCCTTCAAGACTGCGGTGACGCCTTGAAAGCCCGCTTCGATTCGGGCCGAAGGCTTCGCGATGGATTCGCTCAACTGTCGCAGCGTGCGCTCGGCGCCAATATTGGAGAGGTCGGGGCCAGGATATCCACCGCGATTGAGAATCATGTGGCAGGTGGAGCATTTTCCTTCTCCGAAGAAGATGGCCCGCCCGCGGGCTGAATCGCCGCTGGGGCGCGCGGAGATGGCGGGCGCCGTAAGGGAGCGGACGAAGGCCGCAATCTCCCTGATCTTGTCATCGGGCAGGGGAAAGCCGGGCATGCTCGTGCCGGGCAGACCGTTCTTGAGGGACTCGAGGAGCGTTGCGGACGGCAGTCGGCTGACGCGGCCGGAAAGAAGACTTGGCCCTTGGCTTCCTTCGCCGGTCGCGCCGTGGCAGCCGGAACAAGAACCCATGTAGATCTGCCTGCCCGCCTCGAGCGAGCCGGGGTCAGTGGGCAAAGTGTTGACCTGGGCCAAGGCCGCATTGAAAGCGAGAGCCAGCAGAAATAGAAGCATTCCGATATGATATCCGCACGGCGTGCGGTCCGAAAGTGACGCCACTCCTCGCACTCCTCGCTCCGAATGTTGTCTCGGGCGGCAAAGGGCCAATCCGGTCGCCACGGTGCGCGAGGTCTTTCTTCGTGGGAGCGGTGGGCCGCCTCTCCGCCGGTGAATCCAGCTACTTCTTCATCTCCCGGATCTTGATATCGCGAAACAGGATCACGCTGAACCGATCGTGCAGTTGCAGGCCGATAGGGCCGGTCTTCGGCCGTCCTGGCTCGCCCGGATGGCTCGCCACCTCGTGACCGTTGAGTTTCACGCGAATGTTCTCATTCCGCGATTCGATGTCCAGGCTGTTCCAGTCGTTTTCTTTTTCATGCCCGAACGCCGCCGGAGCGAACAGGTAAATGCTCCCGGTTGGGTATTTGGTTTTCACCGCGCTCAGGATCTGAATCTCGTAGCCGAAATGCGCTGGAGTCTTGGTAAAGTCCGGATCGGGTCCATACGAGTACCTGCCGCGCGTGCTGTCTCGAATCGAGATGCCGCTGTTCCCGCCCGTGGGCGTCATGTATTCCACGTGCAGGTCGTATTCGCCAAACTCACCCACCGTATATAACCAGGACTGCGTTTGGCGCCAGCTGACGTATTGCTTCTCGACGATAGGCCACGCCGGCCCGAACGGGTTCTTTTCGCCTGAAACAGGGTAGGCGATCAGCATCCCGCCAGCCAGAACTTTCCATTGACCGTCGCCTTTCTTCTCCCAGCCGTCGAGGTTTCTGCCGTTGAAGAGGGGCTTCCAGTCTTCAGCCGAGGCGCTGCCCGCGTACAAAAGCGCGCTCAACAAGATCAATCGGTTCATAGGACTCTCGCTACTCCCGCCTTGCCAGTATACGCGTCTTTGACTCGGGATGCGGGACCGCCTCGATTCACGCCGGTTCCCGGACAACGAACGGGATGATAAGCTTCTCTCATGCCGCGGTTGATGCCGAATCCCTCCTTGAGCCTCCTCTTTTTATCCGCCTCCGTGCTTGGGGCCGTTGACGCCGTGAGCCCAGGCAAGTTTGTGGTGGAGCGTCCCACTCTGATCTGCCTTGGCTTCGAGTGGCGGATCGCGGGCGATGACAATCGCGACGCCATCGTAGAAGTCAGCTATCGAAAGGCTGGCGACAGCAACTGGAAGCACGGGATGCCGCTGTTCAGGCTGGGTGGCGAGAAGGTTTTCCGGAAGGATCTCGGCCTCGATTACACCGCGCCCGAGATGTTCGCGGGCAGCATTCTCGACCTGGAACCCGACACCGAATACGAAGCGCGCTTCGAAATGCGCGATCCTGACGGAGTACGCGGCGAAGCCGTTCACACCGTCAAGGCACGCACACGTGGCGAGCCGCGGGCCGCCCAAAACGCGCGAATCCTGCACGTGTATCCACCAGCGTGGAATGGCGCGAAACAGGAACCGGCGTTCACCGGTCTCAAAGAAGCCTACTTCGGATCGGGCCACGGCGATTGGGCCGTGGTCGGCGAGCGGAAGGTGCGGGCGGGCGATGTCATTCTCGTCCACGCCGGTCTGTACAAGGGCGACCGCTTCAAATACTCCGAAACGCTAGGCCTCGATTTCGCCGGAACCTACGTCCTGACGGCGAAAGGCACTCCCGAACGGCCAATCGTGATTCGCGCGGCCGGTGACGGCGAGGCGATCTTCGACGGCGATGGCGCGCACGAACTTTTCAACGTGATGGCGGCCGATTACAACATCTTCGAAGGGCTCACAATCCGCAACGCCGATATCGCGTTTCAAGCCGGTTTGAAGGACGTTATTGGCTCGAAGGGTCTCACGGTCCGCAACTGCCGGCTGGAAGACGTCGGAATCGGCGTCACAACTCAGTACTCCGGATCGCAGGATTTCTACATCGCCGACAACGTCATGATCGGCCGCGACGACCGCTACCGGCTGCTGGGTTGGTTCAATCCCGGAGTCTATGGCGGCAATCGGCTCAAGAGCTATTACGCCGTCAAGGTCTACGGAGCGGGTCATGTCGTCTGCCACAACTACATTGCGTATTTTCACGACGGCATTGACGTCTGCACTCACGGCTCTCCGGACGCGGAAGAGGATCATAGAGCTACGGCCATCGATTTCTACAATAATGACATCCACTTGATGGCGGACGATTTCATTGAGGCCGACGGGGGAGTACACAACATTCGCGTCCTGCGGAATCGCGGGGTTAACGCCGCCCAGTGTGGGCTAAGCGCGCAGCCCGTCTACGGCGGACCGGCGTACTATATCCGTAACGTCCTGTATCACGTTCCCACCGGCTGTGGACTCAAGTTCAACGTGAAGCCCGCCGGTCTGGTTCTCTATCACAACACCATCATTGCCGAAGGTCTTCCCGGGGATCTTTTTTCAAACGCCCACTTCCGGAACAATCTGTTTCTGGGGATCGACGCGCCGGGCAGGGCGGTCTTCCGATTCTCCAACGCGACCGCGTACTCGTCCTACGACTACAACGGTTACCGGCTGAATCCGAAAGCCAAGGATCAGTTTCTTTGGAAGTCGCCGCGGCAAGGCTTGCTGCGCGACTATGACCTTGACCGCGCGCGCCCGCAGCCGTTTGATTCTTTGGCTGCCTTAAGGACCGCCACGGGACAGGAAGTTCACGGTGTCGAGGTCGACTACGCCGTCTTCGAAAACCTTCAGGCGCCGGATGCGGAAAAACCGAGCGCCGTTTATCGGGCTCGCGACTTGAACTTCAGACTCAGGTCTGGCGGAAAAGCGGCGGATGCCGGTATTCGCATACCGAACGTGAACGACGACTATTCGGGGAAGGCACCTGATCTCGGGGCCTACGAACTGGAGCGGCCGGAACCCGTATACGGGCCTCGCGGGAAAAGTGCGAGGACGGGCGAGTAAATCCTGCAGCAGGCAAGCAGGTAAAGGTGACTGGGTTGGGCGGCCGAGAAGGACAAATTCACCGGGTTCAACACCACTCTGGCCAACGCTCTCGCAAGCCGCTTAGATCCCTTACCATGACTAGCGGCGGCTTCGACTTTTCGCTACGCTAGCCTCATGGGCAAGCCCGCGACATTGCTCGAAAAGTTATGCGAGCACGCAGCGTCATTCGGCGCGGAGTCGATTGAGGTAGAGTACAAGGACGGCCGCGAATGGGTTCTCGCCTTCAAAGGCGGCACCGGAATCTCCATCGCGAACTTCGCAAGCTCCCGTTCCGATGGGAAAGAGTTGCGCGGGAACCTCTACGCCGCCGCGAAAAAGACCCCTCGCAGCGTTTTCGGCGGGCAAGTCTACCTTCTCAAAGTCCGCACCTTCGACAGTTTTGGCAAGGACGCCTTCGAGGTAAGCATAGATCCCGCGCCGAAATTAGATCCTTCGGTTGCGCCGGCATTCACCGCAAAGCAAGTCCAATACCTGGCCTTCATCTACAACTACACTAAGATCCACCGCCGGGCACCCGCGGAGTCCGACCTCGAGTACCACTTCCGGGTTTCTCCGCCTTCGATCCACGACATGATTTAAGACCTTGGAGCGCAACGGTCTCATCGAGAGAACTCCAGGGCAGGCCCGGTCGATTCGCCTGCTTGTAAAACCGGACTTCCTGCCGCGATTGGAGTAGCATCCGTCATTTCGGCGAAAGCCCGGTTTGCATTCGCGGCTGAGCCCGCGCACGCCCCGCGGACCGCCGAACATCCAAACCCGATGGAACTGGCAACTTTGGACATTTTGGGGCATAAAGGGCATGAAGTGCGGAACCCGCCCGATATTGATTATTTGCATTGCCCTCACCGCTGGCTAAGTTCCCCTGCCGCCACCTTTCGGTTAAACTCCGTCGACCGGTTCCGTGGGATGCTCAGCGACTGCCACCGCTCATGCGCGTAGTGCTTTGACAGCATTACAATCTGACCCACATGATACGCGTAATGCGCCATCTGGCGGTTGACTGCCTGCATTACCGAGTGCGCTTCCCCACGGATCGTCACCGTGCGCCCGCCGTCCGCATCCGGCAGCGGTTCGAGCGCGGTGAATAACCTCGCCCAACCGTCCTCCCATTCATCCAGCAACGCCTTGCGCGTCGCGGGTGGATTTACAAACTCGCTGTCGCGATTGCGTTCTGGCTTCTCCCCGTCCGCTGTGAGGAAATCGGTCCAGCGCGACCGCATGTTGCCCGCCAAATGCTTCACCAGGATCCCGATCGAGTTGGCTTCGCCGTCGAGCGTGGCGAAGAGTTGCTCGTCCGGAACCTGCTCCATTGCGCCCTCCGCAAGTTTCTTGTAGTACCTGAATAGCGTTAGAGAATCGTCGAGGTGAGACGTTGTGAACTGCAGCGCCATACGGCTATTCTAATCCGCCTAGCAGCGCTTGCGGTTTGCCTCAGCGTGGCGCACTTCGCGCGATTCCGACGCGTGCGGCCGGATGTTACCATGTACACTCCCGGCCCCGGAGAGTGGGAAGAGGGCTTGCGTTGCAGGAGGATCAAATGAAGTGCCGAATTTGCGGAGGGCTGCTGGAGGCGCGAGTCACCGATCTACCTTTCAAGATCGGGGATTCCACGATCGTGATCCTGCGGTCGCTTCCAGTACTTCAGTGCCGCCAGTGTGGTGATACCGAACTCCAACAAGCGACGATGTCACGGGTCGAACAACTTCTCGCGGCTGTGGATGCATCCGCGGAGTTGGAGGTCATCCGATACGCTGCCTGAGCGGCATCCGCCTGGCCCTTCAGCGCGCGCTCGGATCACCGGTAAGCTCGAAAACGAAATCGTCCGCCGCCGTTTTCCCGTGGAATGAAGCCCTTCGGAAACGGGGGGCCGCGAGGTCCAAATCCCGGATTGTCAGCGTGGGAACCGGAGCGTCTTCACCAGGCGGCTTCATGCTGTACACTCGTTGTTGGCAGACAAAAACTGCGAAACGACCCTAACCCGTGATGTGATTCCATGAGATATTGCCTCTTTTTTCTCGTCGCCGCATCCCGCATGTCAGCGGTGCTGCCGCAACCGCTGAAACTCGTGCTCGCGCCCGGAAATCCCCTGCTGTTCGGCCAAGGCTCGAAGCAGGCGCTGGTCGCTGTCGTGAAGTACTCGGACGGCACCGAGCAGGACGTAACTTCGAAGACTGGATTCGATTCCGCGAAGCCTTCGGTTGCAACCGTGGATGCCTCCGGCGTCGTGACCGCCGCTGCGAATGGCGGAGCTGTGATTCGCGCCCGGTTCGGGACACTTGAAGCCTCCACCTCGGCTCTCGTCCAACAGGGCGGCGCACCCCAACCCGCAAGCTTCAATGCGGACGTGATGCCCGTTCTCACCAAGTACGGCTGCAACGGCGGAAGTTGCCACGGCGCGCTCAACGGGAAGAACGGATTCAAGCTTTCGCTGTTCGGCTACGAACCCGACGCCGACTACGAAATGATTGTGAGCAAACACGAAGGCCGCCGCCTGAAACTCACGGACGCGGAGCAAAGCCTCCTGCTCCTCAAACCTACCTTCGCCGTCCAGCACGGCGGCGGGAAATTGATCCGGAAGGACTCGCCCGATTACAGAACGCTCGCCGCCTGGATCGCCGGTGGCGCCAAGCGGGACCCGGCGTCCGAGCGGAACGTTGTCGCGCTGCGAATCGAGCCGCCGGACGGCGTGCTATTTGGCAGAGAGACCTCGCGGCAATTGCTTGTGACCGCGCGCTACTCCGATGGCTCCGAACGCGACGTCACGCGCACGGTGAAATATCAATCGAACGACGATTCCATCGCCAAGGTAAGCGCCGAAGGCCTTGTCACCGGCGGGCGCGGGGGCGAGACGGCCATTGTCGTGCGCGCGCCGGGCATTGCGGCCGCCGCCAAGGTCGGCGTGGTGCGGGAACTGATCGACGTACCCGCCGTGAAGCCGTTCAACTTTATCGACGAGCACGTTTTCGCGAAGCTCCGGAAGCTGCGCATCCCTCCCTCGGGTCTCGCGGACGATGCCGTTTTCCTTCGCCGCGTTTCGCTCGACATCATCGGCCTGATTCCCACTCCCGAGGAGGTTACCGCTTTCCTCGCCGACGCGCGTCCGGACAAGCGCGCCCGCGCTGTGGACGAGTTGTTGCAGCGGCCCGAGTACGCCGACTTCTGGGGCATGTACTGGGGCGATCATCTCGGCAACACGAAGCAACTTCTCTACAACAAAGGTCCCTACGTCTTCACGCGCTGGCTGCACGACGTGTTTGCCAGGAACACGCCGTACGACCGGTTCGTGCGCGAGATGCTGACCAGTTCCGGCAACATGTTCGACACGGCCGCCACCAGTTACTACCCGTTGATGAAGAAGGAGCAGGATCTGGCTTCGATCACAAGCCAGTTGCTTCTCGGAGTCAGCATCGAGTGCGCGCGCTGCCACAACCATCCGCTCGAGCGCTGGACGCAGAACGACTTCAACGGAATGTCCGCGTTCTTTTCACAAGTGCGCTACAAGGGCGCGGGACCGCGCAACAACGAGCGGGTGCTCTATGTCGATTACAATCGCCAGTTCCAGCATCCCGAAACGAAGAAGGTGTACCTGCCGAAGCCCCTCGACGGACGCGAAATTGCACCGGATGAGACGACCGACAGGCGTGAGTCGCTCGCGGATTGGATGACCGCGCCGTCGAATCCGTTTTTCGCGAAAGCGATTGTCAACCGCATGTGGCGCAACTTCATGGGACGCGGTCTCGTCGAGCCGGTGGACGATTTCCGCGTGACGAATCCCTCGACGAACGACCCTCTGCTCGCGGCTCTTGCGCGCGACTTCGTGGAGCACAAATACGATTTACATCACCTGATCCGCACTATCACGGCGTCACGCGCCTACCAGTTGTCAGGTGAAGCGAACGAGTACAATCGCGACGACAAGATGGCGTATTCGCGCCACTACAGCCGCAGGCTAACCGCCGAGCAACTGCTCGATTCGATCGCGCAGGCGACGGGCGTTCCGGAGGACTTCAGGTCGCTCTACCCGGGAACGCGCGCCGCGCAGTTGCCTGAGCCGGAGATCGAATCGTATTTTCTCGAAGTGTTCGACCGCCCGAGCCGCCAATTGATTTGCGAGCGGAAGCAGCCGCCAACGCTCAATCAGGCGCTGCACCTGATCAGCGGAGACACGATTCAGAAAAAGCTTACCGATCCGCGCAACGTACTGGCGAAAATGTCAGCGGCGCCGGCAGAGACGACCGTCGAGGACCTATACCTGCGAACGGTTTCCCGGCGACCGGACGCGACCGAGAAGCAGGCCGCGCGGCAGGCGATCGCCAAAGCCGGATCTCCGAAACGCGGGATGGAAGATGTGTTTTGGGCTCTCCTGAATTCGAAGGAATTTCTGTACAATCATTGAGGGCGATTATGAAGGTCACCAACCATACCAATCTGTTCGGACGGCGCGACTTCATGCGCATCGGCTCGCTGGGCGCTCTGGGCGTGACGCTCGATGGAACGCTTCGCGCGGCCGGCGCGACGAACGCCGCAAAGAAGGATCTGTCCGTAATTCTGATCTGGCAGAGCGGCGGCTCCCCTCATCAGGACACATTCGACTTGAAGCCGGACGCGCCTAAGGAATTCCGCGGCGAGTTCAATCCGATCCCGACGAACGTGCCGGGTATCCAGATCTGTGAGTACCTTCCTGTAACGGCGAAGCAGGCGGACAAATTCACGATCCTTCGTTCGATGAAATCGAAGGAGAACAATCACGAGCGCGCGATCAATTATCTGCTGACCGGATACCTGCCGCTATCGACGCTCGAGTTTCCGAGCATGGGTTCGGTGGTCGCAAAACAGTTGGGCACGAAGAACGGAATGCCCCCGTACGTGGCGATTCCCAATACCTTTCCATCTTACGGTGGCGGCTACTTGGGCGGCGAGTTCAACCCGTTCATTTCGGGCGACGCGAATGCATCCGGATACAAGGTTCGCGATCTGACGCTGCCCACGGACGTCGATTGGTCGCGCGTCGATAACCGTCAATGGCTGCTCAAGCAAATGGACGACAAGTTCCGCAGGGTCGACGCGAATACGGATTTCGACGCACTCGACGCATTTCATCAAAAAGCCTACGATCTTATGCGGTCGCCGGTGGCGAAGAAGGCGTTCGACATTCAATCCGAACCGGAAGCCTTGCGCGAAAGATACGGCCGGACTCCCGTGGGGCAGGGCTGCCTGCTTGCGAGGCGATTGGTCGAAGGCGGCGTACGGTTCGTCACCGTGGCAAAGGGCTGGCTGAATTACGACACTCACGGCGACAACTTCAACACCATGAAAAAAGTGCTGCTGCCTGAGTTCGACCGCGCATTCGGAACGCTGATAGAAGATCTGCATCAGCGCGGGATGCTCGATACGACGCTCGTTATCGCGAACGGGGAGTTTGGCCGCACGCCGAAGATCAACGCCGACGCCGGCCGCGACCACCACAACAAGGCGTGGTCGGCTGTCTTCGCCGGAGGCGGTATTCCGGGCGGCCGGGTCCTTGGCGCTACCGACAAAACCGCGACCGAGGTCACGGACAATCCGGTGGAACCGGAAGATTTGTTGTATACGCTTTATTCGATGATGGGCATCGACCCCGAACACGAATTTCAGACTCCGATCGGCAGACCGTCGAAGGTAGTCAACGGCGGCCGCATGATCCCGGGTCTTCTTGCATGAGCATATTTTCGTTGAAGGGCAAGACCGCGCTGGTGGCCGGCGCGAGCAGAGGGATTGGGCTGGCCATCGCAAAGTTGATGGCGGCCGAGGGCGCGCACACGATTCTCGCGGCGCGATCGATGGACGCGCTTGAGATCAACGCAGCGGCGCTGAAGGAGGAGGGCTTTTCGGCGCAGGCGGCGTATCTCGATTTCACGCAGACGGACTCCATCAAGGCGCTCGCGGAGTCGGTCGAAACGCTCGACATTCTCGTGAACGTGTCGGGAACCAACATCCGCAAGCAGTTCGAGAAGTATACAAAGGAGGAGTACGAGTTGATCATGCAGACGAATCTGCATGGCATCGTCGAACTCACGCAACTGCTGGGCGCGAAAATGGTGGCGCGCGGGCAAGGCGGCAAGGTGGTGAACATCGGGAGCCTCATGTCGCTTCTCGGTCTTCCGTATCTTTCCGTTTACGCCATCACGAAAGGCGCGCTTGGGCAGCTCACGAAGGTGCTCGCGGCGGAATGGGGACGCCACAATATTCAGGTGAACTGCATCGCACCGGGTTTCATCCTGACGGACCTGAACCGCGCGATGTGGCAGCAGGGCTTCATGCGAGACTGGCTGAAGGGCGCGCAGGCGAACCCTCGAATGGGAGCGCCGGAGGATATCGCGCCTCTCGCCGTGTTCCTGAGCGGCGCGGGTTCGGACTATATAACAGGCCAGGTGATTGCGGTTGATGGCGGCTACTCAACGACCGCAGTGTGGCCATACGAGCCGTGATCCCCGCGCTGCTGCTCTTCGCGATGGCTGCGAGTGCGCAGGTTCCATCGTCGAACGACGCCGCGCCGCCGATCGAATTCTCCTGCCCCATGGACAAGGACGTCCGGGCGAAAGGCCCCGGTAAATGCCCCAGGTGTGGCATGAGACTTGAGGCCGGCATTTCGGATCTGTTGGAGTTTCCGGTCAGTCTCAAGACGCTTCCCGCGCCAGTGCGCGCGGGCCGCAAGGCCGCCCTTCAGTTTCGCGTGCTCGATCCGAAAAATAGCAGCCCCGTCAGAGACTTCGAGGTAGTGCACGAAAAGCTGTTTCACCTGTTCCTGGTTGACGAAGACTTGCAGTACTTTGAACACGTTCATCCGGAAGCGCGGCCGGACGGGAGTTTCCATCTCGACACTGTGCTGCCCAGGCCGGGCATCTACCGTATGCTTTGCGATTTCTATCCGAAAGGCGGTACGCCGCAGTTTGTGCCGAAGACTCTGACGACGGCGGGCTACTCGAAGCCGCTCCGCAAGCCGGATTTGAAACCTGACCTTGCCAGGAAGCAGGCCGAAAGTCTGAGTGTAGGGCTTAGTCTTGAACCCGCGAATCCCATCGCCGGGCAGAAGACGCTGATGTTCTTTACCGTGGATCCAGCGAGCGGTCTCGAACCGCTGCTGGGAGCATGGGGACACCTGCTGGCGGTGAGCGATGACCGGATCGACATGATCCACGAGCATCCGGCAATCGCGGACGGTGGACCGGTGATTCAGTTCAACGTCATTTTCCCCCGCGAGGCGGCGTACCGCGTATGGGTACAGTTTCAGCGCGCCGGAAAAGTGAATACCGTAGCGTTTACGGTGCCGGTCGCGCAACTGAAGTGAAATCCCCCGGGTACTACCGGGACCCGGATGCGGCTTGATTAGGCTGCCAAAGGATCTCGCCCGCGCCTTCGGCGGCGCTTGCCCACCGGCTCCAGACGAACAGCGCGTCGCTCAGACGGTTGAGGTATCGAATCGCTTCGGGAGGAACCGGTTCCACGCGTGCCAGCGCCACGCAGATGCGTTCGGCACGGCGGCAGACGGTGCGGCCGAGATGCAATTCGGCATTTAGGCGAGTACCACCGGGCAGTACAAACGATCGCAGCGCGGGCAGGCTCGCATTCATCCGATCGATTTCGGATTCAAGCCGCGCGACTTCCGCGTCCGTCACGCGAGGCTGGTTCGGATGTACGTCTTCCGGTAGAGTGGCCAGAATGGAGCCAAGATTGAACAACTCGTGCTGCACGCGCAAAAGGATCGCCTGAAGCGTCGCGAGTTTGGAGGCTTCCGCCGACACCGCAGCCAAGCCGATGCAGGCGTTCAACTCGTCAACGGTGCCGTAGGCTTCGATCCGCGGCGTGTCCTTTCCAACACTCTGGCCGCCAACCAGGCTGGTTTCACCGCCATCGCCTCGCTTCGTGTAGATTCGATTAAGCGCGATGCGGGGTTCGTTGAATTCCATTCGGGCTGCTACTCTTTGTCTTTCACCGCGATCGTGGTGCGCAGTCCCGGGACGACGCTCGCAATGCTTCGGTGAACGATTGCCACGACGATTGCAGGTGAAGGGGGTACGGTCATCGGGATCTTGACGTTGATCTGCCAGACGCCGACCAGGCCGGGCGCGAGACCGGAAAACACAACATCGGCTTCGTCCACGAAGCCCGTGTTGACGATGACGCGGGGCTTCACGTCAGTCTGAATTTGGCCGGTCGCAGCCACGCCGTCGGGCGGAGCGCCTGGAACGACGCCCTGGCCCGTTCCGAAAAGCTGAATAATGGACCCCCGCGCCGCGGGCTTCTCCTCCGAGTTCGGAGTGTTGTCCTGATTGAGCGCCGCAACCTGGCCGTTACCCGTCCCGTCAACCGTGAATAGGGCGGGCGAAGCTCTTTCCATCGGCAGCGTACCGGCGGCTATGACTTGGCCAGTAGATTTGCGGACAACCTCAAGATCCACGGTTCCGGATACCGGGGCGTTCGACGGGACCATGAAATTGATCTGGGTTGGAGAAACGTAGAATACCGGCGCTGGCTGATCGTTTACGCGGACCTCCGTATCGGCCAGCACGCGCGGTAACGGTAGAGAACTGAAATTCTCCGTCGCCGCGGAGAACGAACCGCCGCGCGGATAAAGGGATGTGATCGTCCCGGGCGCGAGCGCGCGGAAGGGCAGCGAACTGGCGGCATTTAATCCGGCTAGGCCAGGAAAGTGAATCGCGATGCGGTTTGCGCTATCCAAGATCAGCAGCGCGCCTGCGTTATCTTGAGCGACCGCGAGCGGGGCGAACCCGAAGCCGTTGCTCACGTTGAAGACAAAACCGTTACCCTGGAAGTTGAGCGGCAGGTCATCGAATTTCGGATAGCGGACGGCGCGGAGACCGCCGGTGTCGGCGACCCATATTTCCCCGGTTTCAGGGCTGACGAAAATGCCTCGGGGCACGCTCAGCCTTCCCTGAGCCACGAACGCCAATTGGATGGCTGAACGCGCGTCGGCTGAAGGCGTAAACGCAACCTGATCGAAAATCATCACGCGGCTGTTGCCGGTGTCGGCTACGTAGAGGCGTCCGTCGGTATCCGTGGCGATGTGCCGCGGAGAGTTCATCCGGTTGTCGGTCTCGCCTCCGCCCGTGCGCGTCGAAACGAAATCCGGCTGTCCGTAGACCTTCGATGCCGTCATGCCGCTCGTGAAGTCCTTTGCCTTGCCGCCGAATAGCAGGATCCGGTTGTGTGCCGCGTCAGAGACGAGGAGGCCGTCATTGCCGGAGAAAGCCAAGCCCCACGGGACCGACATCGTCTTCGCGCTAGGATCGTTAATCTTGAATGTGAAGCTGCTCTGGCCCAGGACAAGGTCGGCCTTGGGAACATCGCTCGCAATGTTGTCAAACGGCTTCGGGAAGCGCAAAACCCGCCCATTTCCTGAATCCGCCACGTAGAGATTTCCTTCTGTGTCGAGCGCCAGGCCGACGGGGAGAAATAGCCCGGTGTCTGTCGGCTTGTCGATATCGTTTCCCGGGTAGTTGATCAGAGAGGAGCCAAAATCGCGCTGTCCGATTAGCAGGTCGGCCTTGGCTCCCGGCTTGGCTGTCCGGAGATCGCGATAGCCCAGAATGCGATGGTTGGCGCTGTCGGCGACGTAAAGCCTCGGTGGATTCGATTTCGAATCTACCAGGAGCGCCCCGCGCTCGCCAAAATTGAACTCGCGGCCTTCCACCAAATTGACCGCGCCATATTTGAAATCATCCTGACCGAGGACCCGAGACGCCGGCAGGAACTGCGTGGGAGACTGTCGCGGCAGCACGAGAACGCGGTTGTTGCCGGAATCGAGCACGAAGAGCTCGTCTCCCAGCAGGACGGCATCGATGGGACCTCGAAGGGAGTCCTTGGATGGCTCGGGCTGTCCGCGGTTCGATTTCTGGCCGTTGAAATCCGGTTGTCCGAACACGCCTTTCGCCGGCGGCGAGAAAGCGGTGGATTCGGCGGGCCATCGCTCGAAGGGATCGTAGATCACGATCCGATGAAGACGGGAATCGACCACGGCCGGATTCGATCCACTAAAAAAAACAGCTTCGGGATTCTGGAGCGAAGTTTCGTCGATCTGAGGAGGGGGCGGCTGGCCAGGCTGAAGCGTAACGGCGGCCCGGAGACCCATGATCCGCGCAGGCGCCTTCCCGCTAAATAGCGGGCTATCGTAGACCACGACCCGAGCCAGGGAGTCGGACACGTACAGACGGCCTGCGGAATCCAGGGCGATTCCGCCCGGGCTCAAGAGCCGCTCGCGGTTGGCCCGGTTTTCCGCCGCAAGTGCCAACTGGTTGGCCGTTATAAAGTCCGGCTGTCCGAAAAGCATGTCCGCGCCTGGCTGGTTTGGCGCCCCCGGCTTGAGATCGGCCGCGCGATAACGGAGGACACGGTGATTTCCGGCGTCGGAGAAAAAGAGATTCCCGCCCGCATCGAAGGCAAAGGCGCCCCGAAGCAGCGTGTTGTTCCCGTTCAGAAATATGGATTTTTCGGAAATGCCATCCGTGTTGGGTGTTATTGTACTTAGGTCAGGCTGGCCAATGACCAAATCCGGGAATTGCTCCGTCGCGGACAGCGGTTTCGGAAAGCGTAGAATGCGGTTGTTCCCGGAGTCCGCCACGTAGAGGCTGCCTCTGGCGTCCGTGATAACCGCAGTCGGGGCGAACAAGCCGGCCGAAAGAATCGAATTCGTGCGGCCCGGGCCCTGCGGGAAAGTGCTGAAGCGGTCCGGTTGCCCAATCACAATATCAGCCGGCGCGCCGTTCTTGAATTGAGAGGCATTGCGCCATGCGAGGACTCGATTGTTCCCGGTGTCGGCAACGTAGAGAGCGGCCGGAGTCACGCTTGTATCGATCGCCAGGCCCGTGGGCTGATTCAACTCGCGCCCTTCAACAAGGTTCGGAGTCGCGCTGAAGACCGTCAATTGCAACTGGCCTAACCCGCGCGACGGAGTGCTGTTGAGCACCACCTGCGCGCGTCCGGAAAAAGCGCTGGACAATAACAGCCAGATGCCGAATAGAATGCGAGGTTGATTCATGAACCGTTGGGGCGGGCACGCCGCGGAAAAAACGTCCTCTCTCGAACATAGCATGGCTATCAGAGCGTGGCAAACGCGACTTAGTGCTGAAGTGCATTACTAAAGTACTAATGCGGAACAACCTTTGGGTGAATAGGACTGCGTGAATGAGAATAGGGTATGTTTCCTGTTCCGTATAACTTACACGGCGAGTACTAAGAGTACCAAAGTACGCCTTGACACTTAAGTTTGAGGGCTGTTACCATCCGTATACTGCCTTTGTACTAGTAGTTTTGCGTTGCCTGTCGCGCGCAGCCTAGCATTTTGGGAATATTTGAACGACGCACTAATTAATAATTGAACATGCTGACACGTAATCGACTCTATATTTTCGGTGCTGTGCTGACGCCTGCGGCCCTGTTCGTGATCAGTTCGTCCGCCATGGAAATGGTGGAAAAGGACGGCTGGCGCTTTTTCAATACGGGCAAGGAGATTGTACAGACCCTGGGCCGCTTGGGCAAGGCGCTAGAAACGAAGAACCTGGGGGCCGTTGAGAATTTCTACGCTGCCAAGTTCAAGGGCCAGCGGCTTGGCTTGAACAATTTGGAGTTGGTGACGGAAAAAGACGGTATTAAGAAACTACGGCTGAAATCGGATGGTTCAGCGGATGCCCCCTCGGCGGCGGTGGAGGAGTGGCGGGCCTATGTCAACGCGTTCGAATCCATCTCCGAGGTTGGTGTGCATATACACCGCCTCGAAAAATGGAAGGACGATCTAATCGTCAGCGCGCGGTTTGAGTTGATCGGCATTCCAAAAGGAACTCCGCGGCCGACAATTGACCGGGCGTATTTCCGGATAAAGCTCGAACGCGAAAGCGGTGGATTGAAGATCGTTTCGGCGTCCTTGATTGAGGGCGAGCGGAGTTCCGGCGGAAAGCCTCATTTTGCCGACGTATCAGCGGCCGCGGGCATCGATTTCAAGAACCAATATTATCCGGAATTCTTGAAACAGAAACTGAAATTCGCGATGATTCGCTACGGCCCCGCTGGAATTACGACGGCCGATTACGATAACGACGGGTATCACGATTTGTTTATTCCGGACGGCGCGGAGTCGAAATTGTTCCGCAATCGCGGTGACGGCAGGTTCGAAGATGTCACGGCGAAAGCGGGACTCGCGGGTCTCGACGGCGTCAGCGTGGGCCTGTTCGCGGATTTCGACAACGACGGCTTCAAGGATTTCTTCGTGAGCCGGACATTTAAGCCGAATCAATTGTTCCGCAACAATGGAAACGGGACTTTTACCGACGTCACGAAGAAATCCGGAATTGGAGAGGATTGCTGCACGACTGTCGCGTCATGGGCGGATTACGACAATGACGGCTTTCTCGATCTCTACGTCGGCCGCTACCTCGACCCGCGCACGAAGATTCCAACAACGTTTTACGCGCGCAACGGTGAGCCGAACCAGCTTTATCACAACAACGGGGACGGGACGTTTACTAACGTAACGGAAAAATCCGGAGTCGGCGAATTGGGGCTTTGCCTCGGAACGGTGTTCGGCGACTACGACGACGACGGATACCCGGACCTTTACGTTGTCAACGATTTCGGACGTAAGACGCTTTACCATAATAACCGCAACGGCACGTTTACCGACGTGACGGTGAAGAGCGGCACGCTGGCATACGGAGCCGGAATGAGCGCGTCGATGGGCGACTACGATAACGACGGAAAGCTGGATATTTACTGCACCAACATCCGCTCCGAGGACGCATGGTACGCCGAATGGCCCACGGTGATGAGATACATGACGAATTGCTGGAAGCAGGGCGTGTGGATGACGGACATGCCGCTCTACTTCGAGGTCTTCAAGCAATCGGGCTTCGGATTTGTCGAAGTGTTTCAGCAGATGGCTTCCGGGAATACACTGCTGCGTAACAAGGGCGACGGAACCTTCGAAGACACCACTTGGAAGGCCGGCGCGAATCCGCTGGGCTGGTTCTGGGGTTCGTCCTTCGCGGACTTCGACAACGACGGCTGGCAGGACATTTATGCCGCGGACGGCTGGGTCTATAACTCGAAGGGCACGGAAATCGAGATGGAGTTTCTCAACAATGTCGTGAGCAAGCAGGACGAATATAAGACAGGTATTTTTTTCGATCCGGAATATTTCGGCGAAATGTCGTGGCACGGGTGGGAGCACAACCGCCACTTGAGAAATAACGGCGACGGGACGTTCGATGAAGTGGGGACGGCGGCAGGAACGGATCTGATCCGCAATACGCGCGGCGTGGCGGTGGCGGATTTCTGGAATCGGGGCGTCCTCGACATGGCATTATCGGCTTCGACCGAAAAGCACGTCATGCTGCGAAACGAGGTAGGAGGGAATCGCAATTGGCTGGGCGTGGAGCTTGAGGGAACGAAGTCCAACCGCGATGCGGTCGGCGCCCGCGTGACGATCACGGTCAAAGGCAAACTTCAGATGCGCGAGGTTGTGTTGGGGGATGGATACGGTTCGCAAAACACGCTCCGTCAGCACTTCGGGTTGAGCGATTCCACGGCAGCCGATGAGTTGACGGTGAAGTGGCCCCGATCGGGAACCGTGCAGAAGTTCAAGAACGTGGCGGGCAACCGGATTATCCGGATTACGGAAGGCAAAGACGAACTGGCGGAGAGGCACTACAAAGGCGGAGCCAAGTGAAAACAGGCGGAGCAAAGATGTTAGCGCTGGCGGCGTTGTTGGTGACGGCGGGTTTGGGCGCGGCAGTTCTTAGCGAGCGGTGGTTTGAAGATATTACGGTAAAGGCGGGGGTGGCTAAGAAGCACACCAACCGCGTCTTTGAGAACCCGTACGCGCACATTATGGCTGGATATACGGCGCTTGGAGCATCCGTCGCCGTAGCCGATTACGATGGTGATGGCTTCGACGACATGTTCGTCACCGATTCCAGCGCAAGCGGAAAGAATCACCTCTATCACAACAACGGCAACCTGACGTTTACTGACGTTGGCGAAGCGGCCGGTGTGGCAAACGGCAACGATCCGAAGAACGCTTCCGCCGACTCGCTTTGGTTTGACTTCAACAACGACGGGCGGCCGGATCTTTTTGTGGCAAGGTTCGGGCAAAATCAACTTTTCGAGAATCTCGGAGGCGGCAAGTTCAAGGAAGTGACCATCGCGGCAGGCCTGAAGCACTACCTGAACTCTATTACGGCGATCGCGTTCGACTACGACCGCGACGGCTACGCCGACCTCTTTGTAGGCAACTACTTTCAGCCGGTGGACCTCTTTAATCCTGCCACGCCACGCTTTTTCCCGGAGAGTTTTGAAACAGCGAATAATGGCGGTGGTGTAACGGTTTTTCGAAATAACGGGAACGGTACGTTTACGGACGTAAGCCCGAAAGTGGACATCAAAATCAGCGGTTGGACGCTCGACCTGGGGCATGGCGACCTGGACAACGACGGCGACGAGGATCTGTACGTCGCGGCCGATTTCGGTACCGACCGCCTGTTCGCCAACAACGGCGACGGGACGTTTACGGACAAGACGGAATCCGCTATCGGGATCGACACGAAGAAGGGTATGAACGTCGACATCGCCGATTTCGACAACGACGGCATGCTCGACATCTACGTCACCAATATCACCGACGACTACATGCGTGAAGGGAACTTCCTGTGGCACAACAATGGAAATATGGCGTTTTCCGATGTTGCCCGCGAGACCGGAACTCACGATACCGGTTGGGGCTGGGGCGCGAAGTTTTTCGATTACGATAACGACGGATGGCTCGATTTGTACGTGATGAACGGATGGGTATCGGCGGGTAAAGACAGTTACGTACCCGACATCTTTGCCATGGTGATCAAGCCGGGGCTCGATTTCGCGGATGCCCGCAACTGGCCTCCAATGGGCAGCAAGAGCTTGAGCGGGTATCAAAAGAAGAGATTTTTTCACAACGAGCGTGGGCAGATTTTCAAAGACCAGGCCGCAAGGCATGGCCTCGACTCGACCCGCGACGGCCGCGGAATTGGCGTTGCGGACTTCGACAACGACGGCCGGTTGGATATCTTCGTGGCGAACGCGAACGGCGAACCGTTCCTTTACCGCAATACGATACCCACGGCGGCACACTGGGTGTCCTTCCTGCTGGAGGGTACAAAGTCGAATCGAGGGGCGGTCGGCGCGCAACTGCGCCTGACGTCGGGCGGCAAGACCTACCTCCGCTATGTAAGCGGCGGCAATAGCTTTGCCGGACAGAGCAGCGCAAGGGTACATTTCGGTCTTGCTGAAACGGCGGCGATCGAAAAAGTGGAGATTCGTTGGCCCTCGGGTGCAACCCAAACTCTCGCCGGCATCACGGCTGACAAGGTTTACAAGGTGATCGAAGGGGATTCGAAAAAGGCTGTATTGACAGCAAAGGCGTCCAGGAAATGAAGAAACTGATCGGGTGTTTGGCGATTGCCGGATTGGCGGCAGGCGCGGCTCTTGCCGCTTCGGGCGAGGCGGACTATCAGGCGGGAATGAAGGCTCTTGCCACCAAAGACTTTTCGAACGCTTTGGGGAAGCTTGAAGCGGCGCTTGCTGCGGAGCCGGACAATCTTCGATTCGGCAGCGAATACCGCCAAGCCGTGATCCAGGCAAAGGAGTATGACCGCTGCATCAAGTTCTTCGAAAAATTAACCGCTGACAATCCAGCAGCGTCAAGCGGGTTTCTGAATTATGGTTTTGCGTACGTGGACAAGATACCGGCATCGGGCGCGATTACGCAAGTTATTCTCGCGAACACGGCGCTTTCTTTCTTTACGAAATCGATCGACATCAAACCGAGTTGGATCGCTCTTTACACCCGCGGCAACAGCTATTTGTACTGGCCAAAGATCTTTGGCAGGGCCCATCTCGGGGTCGCCGATCTGGAGAAGGCCATGGCGATGCAAAGGGCCCAAGGCGGGAAGAAGAGTTATCA
>SHUI01000045.1 GCA_009697455.1 Bryobacterales bacterium | reverse complement strand
GTGCCAATGAAACACGTCCTCGCAGCCGTTGAGGCCGTGAAAGAGGCGATCCGATCGGGCGGCCTCAGTAAGGGTAACCGGCGCCCAGCCGATCTCTTTCACGGGATTCCTAAAGACGCGCGCCCCCAAGGCCTTCGCGATAAGCTGCGCGCCAAGGCAGACACCCAACACCGGCGTTCCCCTCTCGATCGCGCGCCGCAGGACGTCGATCTCGGCTCGAATATAGTCCAAATCGTCGTTGACGGAAATCGGTCCGCCCATGAAGATCAGGCCAGCCGCTTCCTCAGCGGGCGGCGGCCCCCCGGCGGCGAGATCAACGTACTCGTATTCGATTGCGGCGGCCTCAAGGGCGGTCGCGATGCGCCCGAGATGCTCGTGCGGAACGTGGCGAAATGCAAGGACGCGCATTCGGCTATTTGCCCGAAGCCTGCGCGACTTCGAAATGGCTGAGCGAATCCGCGTAACGCGAAAGTCCCTTGAAGAGCGCCTCCGCGATCCGCTGCCGGTAGTCCGGCTTTTTCAGCAGCGCCTCTTCGCGCGGGTTGCTGACGAAGCCGATCTCAGCCAGAATCGACGGCATGGTTGCGCCAATCAGCACCACGAACGGCGCTTTCTTTACACCCCGGTTCCTCGCCGCCGCATTACTGCGCAACGAGTTCCCGTAGAGCGCGGTCTGGACGCGAGCCGCGAAGTCGCGCGACTCTCGGGCCTTGTCCTGTTTCCCGATTTTCTGCAGGATGCCTTCGAGCTCGTAAACGGACTGATCCGAGCCGGCATTCTCCCGGGCCGCCACGTCCATGGCGTCGCGCGCGGTGGTGAAGTTCAGGAAGTACGTTTCCACGCCCGAGACCGACGGGACGGGAGACGAATTGGCGTGCAGGGACAGGAACAGGTCAGCCTTGTTTTCGTTCGCGAGCCCCGTGCGCGCTTCAAGCGGAATGAACGTGTCGTCCGCGCGGGTGTATATGACTTCGCTCCCGAGTTTGGTCTCGATAAGCGCGCCCAGCCGTTTCGCGACGTCGAGGACGAGGTCCTTCTCCAACAAACCGGTCCGTCCGGTGCTACCCTGGTCGTGTCCGCCGTGACCCGGATCGATTACAACCCGCCTCACTTTCAGCCCTAACGCTCTGACCAGAGACCGTTCTCCGTCGGTGTTTCGTTTGGCCGGCAATGGGGGCTTCACCGGAGTCTTGACGGGTGCAGCCGGCGCCGGTGCGGGCACAACCTCGACAGCGGGCTGCGCGGTCACTTTTGCGGCTGCCTGCGGGAGCGCCATTGGCGTGGAAGGAGGAACCTCAGGCACGGGAATGGCTGGAGGTTTCTGAGCAGGCACATCCAGGCGCGGCGGGCGCAACTCCAGAATGAGCCGATCCGGGTTGCTTAGCTGGGAGGCATTGACCTGAACGCCCTCTTCGAGGTCCAGCACGATCCGCGTGATACCGGGTTGCGTTTCCGCCACCCGAATCCGCTTCAGGAGTTTGTCGCCGACCTGCGTGGTCCTGACTCCCTTCTCCACCATCCTTGGCTTTGCCCCAAGCAGATCGTAGAAGACGCGATCCGGATTTTGGAGGCGATCCGTCCTGAACTGGAATTCTCCGTTGGTCTCGATGGCGACGCGCGTGCTGTCCGTCATGGACCAGAAACGCACCGCGGTCACCTCAAGCGCCGGATCCGCGAACAGCGTAAACGCCGATGCCGCCGCGAGTCCGAT
Organism: Bryobacterales bacterium; assembly: GCA_009697455.1. Taxonomy (GTDB): domain Bacteria; phylum Acidobacteriota; class Terriglobia; order Bryobacterales; family Bryobacteraceae; genus SYKU01. Next base: position 21,193 of record SHUI01000045.1, on the reverse strand, counting down.
TTTTAGGAACGATCGGGCGCGCATGGTCTATCTCTCGGTCCGGTAGGACACGCTGCCATCCGCCGCTACGGACTTCACGATCCGCGAATAGCCGTCCGTCCGGGGTGTTTCTTTCTTCACTGGCGTTTCTCTGGCCGGCGCTTCGGCGGTCCGCCTCGCTTCGCCCAGTCTCTTCCCTACCTGATACACGTAATTTTGCGTTTCGGCATAGGGCGGGATTTTCCCGCGATATTTCGCCACGGCGCCTTCTCCGGCGTTGTAGGCCGCAAGCGCCAGACGGATGTCGCCGCCGTACAAGGTAAGCAAATGCTTCAGGTACCTGACGCCGCCTTCGATATTCTGCGCCGGGTTGAAAGCGTCGTCCACGCCGAACCGCCGTGCAGTGGTGGGAATCAATTGCATCAGGCCCTGTGCGCCTTTCGGAGAAATCGCGAACGGGTCATAAGCGCTTTCGACGGAAATCATCGACTGAACCAGCAGCGGATCCACGTCGTGCCGGCGCGACGTCTCGGCGATTGCTTCATGAACGCCGGACCGGGTAGCGGACGCCGCGGGGGCTGGAACCGTTCTGACCAGGCGTCCCGACCGCGCGTCGGCGCGAACCACGGAAGAGGCGGCGAAACACGCCGTCCCGCCAAGCGCAAGTCCGACCAGCGTCAGATGGAAACAAATCCTCATCCGGATGTTTGAAAACCGCTCTTGTATTATAGCCCTGAATGCTATCATTTTTCCATGGACATCGCGCCCGTCGATATTGCGGGCTTCATTCTCGTCGGCGGCCGAAGTTCGCGAATGGGCCGGGACAAGGCGCGCCTGCCCGCAAGCGGAGGCTGCCTTGCAACTCGCGCCGCCGAAGCCGCGGCGAACGTATGCGGGTCCGTCAATCTCGTGGGCGAACCGTTGCTTTATGGAAATTTGGGCTATCCGGTGATTCCCGACGAAATCGGCGGCTGCGGCCCACTCGCGGGAATCACCGCCGCATTGGCCGTGTCGAAGGCCCCATGGAATCTGATTCTCGCCTGCGACATGCCCGAAGCGGGCGAGGATTTCCTCAAACGCCTGCTTGAGCAGGTGAGCGGCGCCGGCGGTGCCGATGCCGTGATTCCCGCAGGCCCCTCCGGACAACTGGAACCTCTGTGCGCCGTCTATCACCGCCGCTGCCTCCCGGTATTCCGCATTGCCCTCGATCGTGGCACGCGAAGGATAGCGGAAGCGCTAAAGGATGTGAATACAGTCATTTGGACCGTTGCGGACGCGCGTCCTTTCCAGAATGTAAACACCCCAGAGGAGTGGCGCGCCTATGCCGCAAAGTGAACTGTTTCCTCACTACATAGAATTCCGGCACGTCTATAAGACGTTCGACAGGCCCGTTTTGGCCGACTCCAACTTTTTTGTAAACGGTGGGGAGACCGTGGCGATTATCGGCAGGAGCGGCGTCGGAAAGTCCGTGACACTCGGACACATCATGGGATTTCTGAAGCCCGACAGCGGCCGAGTGATCGTGGGGCACGAAGACGTTACGGATTTCGACGAGGCGGAACTGCGCCGCGTACGGAAGAAGGTGACCATGGTGTTCCAGTCGGGCGCGCTCTTCGATTCGCTCACCGTGGGCGAGAACGTGCTGTTCTCGCTTGAGCTGCGCGACGACTACGATGCCCAGAACAGGGAAGACGTTGTGAACGGACTGCTCGATATTGTGGATATTCTCGATCTGCGCGACAGCTATCCGACCGATCTCTCGACGGGTCACCGGCGCGCGGTGGCGATCGCGCGCGCCCTCGCGGCGCAGCCGGAGTGTATCCTTTACGACGAGCCGACGACCATGGTGGATCCCATCATGTCGTCTCTCCTGATGAACCTCATGTTGAGGCTTAAGACACAGCTTCAACTGACATCGGTGGTGGTGACGCACGATCTGGACCTGATGCGTCGCGTCGCCGATCGCGTGGTCTTTCTGCATGAAGGGAAAGTCATCTATTTCGGCCGGGTCGACGAACTCGACCGCGCGGATCATCCGCATATTCAGGAATTTCTGGCCATGGACGCGGTGTAGCACGGCTGCCTTAGTAGAGGCCGGTTCGAAGGCAGGCTTCGCGCCTGCAACTGGATCATGTAGCGCCGGTCACTTGTGTCGTGTCTGACTGGATCCGGATCAGTCCGTGCCGAGTTGAGTAACCAGACGAACCGGAGAACGCAGATCGTGCCCGTTCCCGAAGCTTGCTGTGAGGTCTGCGGCGGAGAGCCGTCTTGAAACCCAAATCCGTCTTTTGCCTTTCGTTCACCTTGATGAACGTGAGCGAGAGGCTACCGTTCGGATTCTTCAGATCGAACGCTTCGCTCGATCGCACGCTTTTGTGCCGCTACGCATAGGCCATGGCGCGAATGGGTTCGCAGCCGTGATGTTCGGAGCCGCGGTCTCGCTCTGTACCGAGTATCATTGCCCTTGTGATACGCCGCCTTTACGTTCATAACTTTCGTTGCCTGGAAAACTTTGAGTTGCCGGTTTCGGGTCTGTCGTCCGTCCTCCTAATTGGGAAGAACGGGTCGGGCAAGACAACGGTTGGGCTTGCGCTGGAACTTTTCCAAAAGATCGCGCGCGGTACGAACCGGATCGGCGATCTATTGAAGCCGAAGGACCTCTCTCGCGGACGGATGGACGTGCCCGTGCGATTTGAGATCGAAGTCGAACTGGAAGCCAGGATCTACGAGTACGTTATCGCCTTCGAGTTTCCGGCGGGATTCAAGGAACTGCGTGTACTCGAAGAGAGGCTCGCCGTGGACCACAAGCCTGTCTACAGTCGAAATGGGGCGCAAGTGCACCTTGCAAAGGCGGGCCCGGAGCAGGAGGCGAAGTTTCTTATCGACTGGCACATGGTGGCTCTGCCGATTGTTCAAGAACAGTCGCCGACGGATCCTTTGTTCATCTTCAAGCATTGGCTCGCTCGCATGCTCATTCTTCGGCCGATGCCCGGCTTGATTGCAGGCGACTCTAACGAGGAGACGCTCGAACCGAATGTTCAGGTCACCGATTTTGGGGCTTGGTTTTCGGGTCTCCTGGCTTACGCGCCGGCGGCCTACGCCAAGATTGACGAGTATCTTAAGCGGGTGATGCCCGACCTAAAAGACATCACGAATCCTCCGGTTGGCAAGGACTCTCGAAGCCTTGTCGTTCAATTCTCAAACGGGCAGGGAAGCTTACGCGTTCCCTTTGAGGACCTGTCCGACGGCGAGAAATGTTTCATGATATGCGCACTGGTGCTTGCCTCGAATCTTCATTATGGGCCCGTGCTCTGTTTTTGGGATGAACCCGGCAATTATCTTGCGCTGCCAGAAGTTGGACACTTTGTATTGGCCCTTCGCAAAGCATTTCAATCTGGCGGCCAGCTCATTGCGACATCGCACAATCCCGAGGCCATTCGCGGTTTTTCCGACGAGAATACTCTTGTTCTGCACCGGAAGAGCCATCTTGAACCCACGATCGTTCGTACACTCAAAGAAGTGAGCGTCAATGGGGATTTTATCAGCGCCCTGATTCGCGGCGACGTCGAACCATGAGCGTGAACAGGTACAAGCCGCACGTCCTGGTGCTTCCAGAAGACGATGCCAACCGCCAACTGGCTACGGGCTTTCTCCTTCATTCATCTCTCTCGCATCAACAGGTCCACGCGCTTCCAGTGGCCGGTGGCTGGACCAAGACACTGGACTGTTTAAAGTCGGATCACGTCAACGCGATGGCTACGTATGCCAAGTGAAGCATGGTTTTGTTGATCGATTTCGATGGCGGCCAACGCAGACTGGACCAAGCGAAGGCCGCTATTCCCGACAGTTTGAAAGACAGGGTTTTTGTTCTCGGCGTCTTGACCGAACCCGAAAGTCTCAGAGCGAAGCTCGAACAAACCTATGAGGAAATCGGACATGCGATGGCGGAGGATTGCCACCAAGAAACGACGATGACTTGGGGGCATGAACTGCTCAAACACAATACAAGCGAGGTGGACCGCTTGCGCACGCACGTCCGCCCGTTCCTGTTCGGATCAATCTAAAGGTCCCCGAATTCATTCCGCCTCGTCCGCGCGCGATCCAGGCCCGCCGGTTCCGCTAGAATTGGCGGAGCGATGGCCGACAGTCCCGTTGTCGCCATATCTCCACTTCGGAAGACCTGGAGGTTAAGAAGTACCGTCTGACCGGGAGCCCGGATCTGCTGGACGAGGAATTCGACGCCATCAGGAAAGAAGTCCTGCGCACTGAAGAGAAGTTCTAGTTAGCCTAAACTCGGTCTAGCCCTGTTCCGCCACGATCGTACCCAGTAACTGATTTCGTTCCGTGTCGCTACTCATTCATTCCGCATGGGTTGTCTCCACTCTCTCCGGCGTCAGGGGGAACTTCGGGTTAGACGTTGAACGTCATGTTGCGCCGTTTGCCAGGCGCAGCATACAAGGTAAACCGAGCGACCGGCCTCACCGTACCAATGCAAATCGCGCGCGAGCGAGGGCGGCGCGCTTCAGGGCGTCTCAATCCCGCCGCCTTCCGCGTGTTAGCTTGATTTCATGACCTCATACACGCCTCGAAAATACCGCTCGCAGGAATGGTTTTATTCCACGGAATACTACAGCTTTGCCCGCCGCGCCTATCTGCGTTCGGAAGGTTTGACCCGCGAAAGCATCGAAGGAAAACCCATCATCGGTATCTGCAACTCCTGGAGCGAACTGAACCATTGCAACGTGCATCTTCGCCAGGTCGCCGAAGCCGTCAAACGCGGCGTCTGGCAGGCGGGCGGCGTGCCTCTCGAGTTTCCGACCATTTCGCTCGGCGAAGTGTTCATGAAGCCAACCACCATGCTCTACCGCAACCTCATGGCCATGGACGTCGAGGAATCCATCCGCGCCAATCCTATCGATGGCGTGGTCTTGCTCTGCGGCTGCGACAAGACCACGCCCGCTCAGCTCATGGGCGCCGCAAGCGTCGATGTCCCCGCCATCATGGTGACCGGCGGCCCCATGCTCAGCGGTCAGTGGAAAGATCAGAAGCTCGGCTCCGGTACCGATGGCCGCAAGCTCTTCGACCTTTACCGCACCGGCGATCTGAACGAAGAGGAACTCGCCGAAATTGAAGGTTGCGTCGCGCGCAGCAACGGACACTGCATGGTCATGGGAACGGCCTCCACCATGACCAGTCTTGCCGAGGTTCTCGGCATGACCCTGCCCGGTTGCGCCGCCATTCCCGCCGTCGATTCGCGGCGCGCCGCCATCGCCGAGCTGAGCGGCCGCCGCATCGTCGAAATGGTCAATGAACAGCTTCTACCGTCGCAAATCATGACCCGCGCCGCTTTCGAGAACGCAATCAAGATCGACATGGCGATCGGCGGTTCCACCAACGCCGTGGTCCACCTGATCGCCATCGCCGGACGCCTCGGCATCAAGCTCACACTCGAAGACTTCGACCGCCTCTCGAAAATCACCCCCTGCATCGTTAACGTCAAGCCCTCCGGCAAGTACCTGATGGAAGATTTTTTCTTCGCCGGCGGCGTTCCCGCGGTGCTCAAGGAAATGCTCCCGATGCTCGACGGCGAATGCCTCACCGCTTCAGGCAAGTCTCTCGCCGAAACCGTGGAGAAGGCGGAATGTTTTTATCCCGACGTGATCCGTCCGCGCTCGAACCCCATGAACGAGGAAGGCGGAACGCTTGTGCTTTACGGCAATCTGGCTCCGGATGGCGCGGTGTTCAAGCATACGGCCGCGTCACCTCATCTGCTTCAGCACCGGGGCAAGGCGTACGTGTTCGAGAACCATCATCAGATGCTGGAAGACGTGGATCGCGACGACCTTCCAGTCGACGAGACATCCGTCCTCGTCATGAAGAACGGGGGGCCTCATGGCGGACCCGGCTTCCCGGAGTGGGGCCACATTCCCATGCCAAAAGCGCTGCTGAACAAGGGCATCAAGGATGTGGTGCGCGTTTCCGATTCCCGCATGAGCGGAACGAGCTTCGGAACCGTCGTGCTCCATGTCGCGCCTGAATCGGCCATCGGAGGGCCGCTCGCCATCGTTCAGACTGGCGACGAGATTGTCCTCGATACGAAGAACCGGCGTCTCGACGTCAACCTGCCACCCGACGAAATCGACCGCCGGATGAAGGCGTTTTCGCCTCCCGCGCCTCACTACCGCCGGGGATATGGGAAAATGTTTTTGGATCACGTCACCCAGGCCAACCTGGGATGCGATTTCGATTTCCTCATGCCGGAGTAATCCCGTTCGTGGCGAAGATTTTTTACATACACTGGGACGAGGCCGAAGCCAAAGCCCGCGCGATCCCGTTGCAGAGCGCGGGACATCAGGTCCGTGTCCATTTCAAGTCCGGCGAGAGCTTGCCGCTCAGCGATTTTGCCCCAGACGCGTTGATTATCTCGCTCGACCGCCTGCCGTCTCACGGAAAGAAGATAGCGGAATGGTTCTGGAGGCCGAAGGGCCGCCGCAGGATCCCGATCATTTTCGTGGGGGGGGGGGCCGGAAAAGGTTTCTCTCATCAAGGGCATCTTCCCGAACGCGCCGTTCTGCGACGAGGATCAACTTTGCGAGATCGCCGGACGGCTGCTCCCCGGCTTCTGAGATGCCGGAACTGCCGGATGTCGTGGTGTACGTCGAGGCGCTTCGCGCCCGCGTGCCGGGCGAAGTCCTGGAACGGGTTCGAATCGGCAGTCCGTTTCTGCTCCGCACAGTCGAGCCTCCGCTTCCCTCGGCGCACGGCCGGCGCGTGACCGAGGTTCGGCGGGTAGGCAAGCGGATCGCCTTCGGACTTGAAGGCGGCCTGTGGGTGGTCTTGCATCTCATGATCGCGGGCCGTCTGCACTGGCACAAACCAGGGACGAAGTTGCCGGGCCGGCGCGGGCTTGCCGCGTTCGATTTTTCCAGTGGAACGTTGATGCTAACCGAAGCCGGATCGCAGCGCCGGGCTTCGCTTCACGTAGTCTCCGGCGAGGACGGACTGCGCGCGCTCGATCCCGGCGGCATCGAAACGCTTGGCTCGACGCTCTCCACGTTCTCCGCGGCGCTCACGCGCGGCAATCACACCTTGAAGCGCGCGCTTACGGATCCGCGGGTGTTCAGCGGCATCGGCAACGCTTATTCCGATGAGATTCTGCACCGTGCGCGTCTCTCGCCGGTCAAGTTGACCGGACGCCTCACGCCGGTAGAGATCGAGCGGCTCCACCACGCGGTGAACGCCACGCTCAACGAATGGACAACGAAACTTCGCGCGGAGAGCGAGGGCCGCTTTCCGGAAAAGGTCACGGCCTTCCGCGAAGGCATGGCCGTTCACGGACGCTACGGCCTGCCGTGTCCGGTCTGCGAGTCGAAGGTGCGGCGCATCCGCTACTCGAGCAACGAGACCAACTATTGCCCGCAATGCCAGACGGACGGGAAATTACTCGCCGACCGTGCGCTCTCCCGCCTTCTGCGCGAAGACTGGCCCCGCACGCCGGAAGAACTCGACATGATCACCGGCGGTGTACACTCAAAAAGATCATGACACGACGCAACGTCTTCGCCGCGGGCGCGGCCCTTGCCTCGCCCCTTGCCTCCGCTCCCGCAAAGAGTTCGATCATCGAACTGCGCTGGTTCTGGATGCGCAACGGAAACCAGGTGGCGCGGACGACGGAATTTCTCGCCAACTCCTTCGTTCCCGCCCACAAGCGAGCGGGAGGCGGACCATGCGGATTTTTCAGCGCCGTGATCGCAGAGCACAGCCCCTTCATTCTTGCCGTGCTCAGCTTCCCCACGCTTGGGGGAATCGAAGAATTCGGCGATGCGCTCGGGGCCGACAAGGAATTCATGCGCAGCTCGGCTGAGTACGGCGCATCGCCTGAACTTACCTACATGCGCATTGAGAACTCGCTGCTTCGCGGGTTCAAATCCATGCCGGGGATTGAAGTGCCTCCCGTTTCCGAAGGCCGCGTTCCGCGAGTGTTTGAGTTGCGCACCTATGAATCGAACAACGGACCGGCCGGGAAGCGCAAAGTGAAGATGTTTGACGATGCCGAGATCGCCATTTTTCGCCGCTGTGGAATGACTCCCGTGTTTTTCGGCGAGACCATCGTCGGCCGCGATTTGCCGAACCTGACGTACATGCTGGCCTATGACGACATGGCTGGGCGCGACAAAGCCTGGAAGGCTTTCGGCGCGGACTCCGAATGGCAAAAGCTGCGTGCCACTCCAGGGCTAACCGATCCGGAGATCGTCTCGAACATCAGTAACTCCATCCTGCGGCCCCTGCCGTTTTCGCAAATAAGGTAAGTGTTGCGAAACAATTTCGACCTGCTCCGATTCGCGCTCGCGGCAAACGTCGTTTTGTTTCATCTTTACGTTCTCTCGGGCCTTGAAGCGCTTGCGCCGCTCCGCGCCATCGCGAACGGAGCATACGCCGTGCTCGGATTCTTCGCCATCAGCGGATATATGGTGAGCCTGAGCTGGCGGCGGTGCGATTCGTGGCGCGATTACGCCAGCCGCCGCGCGCGCCGCCTGCTGCCTGGCTATCTCGCCGTAGTGCTTTTCTGGGTCGTGGCCGGAGGAGCTATCGGTTCGCTGCCACTATCGGAATACTTCTCGGCACCGGGAACGTGGAAGAACCTCGGGGCGAACCTCACTTTTCTTCAGCCGCTCGCGCCAACGCTGCCGGGTCTGTTCACCGCAAACCCGGCGTTAACGGCGGTAAACGGGTCTCTGTGGTCAATCCGCTCGGAAATACTCTGTTACTTCCTGCTCCCACTGGGGGTTCGTTTCCGGCCGGCGCTCGCGGCGGCTGTGATATCGGGAGTTGCGGCGTTGCTTTTTCAGCAGCATGAACAGCTTCGTGTCGGGATCGCTCAGCCCGTTGAAGCTTTCTTTCTGGGTGCGTGCGTCGCCGCGAGTCCGTTTCTCCGAAAATGGCTGGGGCTGGCGGGCGCGGCGTCGGCGGCGCTGCTGCTCTCCATGCATTTCTTCCCAATTCCGGGCGAACACGCGCTCATGCCATTCGCGATTTCCTTTTGTGCACTCGCGGCGGGGCTGTCCCTTCCCTACCTGGGCCATGCGTCGAGCTTCGGCGATTTCTCTTACGGACTTTACCTCTGGCATTTTCCGCTGATTCAGACTCTGCTGCTCAGCCGGACGTGGACCGCAGACTCGCCTTGGACATTTGCCGGATTGGGGGCGGTAGCGGCCATGGCGTTCGCGGTGGCCTCCTGGTTTCTCGTTGAGCGCAGATTTTTGCGCCGCCGCAGCTTGATAGATCCGCCTGCCGGCACGCTCCAGACTGCTCCGGGCCGGTCTCGCGGATAAGCATTGCTTAGTTAGCCTTTGGCTTCGTAGTGGCAAAGAGCGTGTTCTTCACAGACGCGCGGCGAATCGGCCCGCCCCACTTGGAACAACTATTTCCTGACGGGCACTTAACGGGAGAAGCGGTCACGAGCGCGTCAGCGTTTCATCCACTCGGCGTAAACCTTCTCAAAGCTCCAGCCTTCGGGACGGTATCCCGCGTGCGCGACGCCGGATTGCCCTGGCAACGCTTCCGGCAACGCGGCTCGCGCTCCCGTGGGAGTTCTTGGCTCGATGATCCATAGCGTTCGCGGCCGGACGGCGCGAACCAGGTCGGGCAGGTCGAAGTCCTTCACCACGCCGGGCACTATCGCGTGGGCCATGCCCTCAAGCACGCGGGCGCGGACGATATCCATGTAAGACAGCACCGCTCCCTCGGACGCCGCCTTGTGAAAGCGCGGCTCCATCGCCGCCGCGTAGAGCGCCAGGACGCCTCCGTGGCTCTTACCGAAAACCGCGATCCTGGCAGCATCCACATCGCCGCGACGGGTGAGGTAGTCGAAACACCGCAGCACGTCGGTAAGTTGAATCCCGATCACGGTCTTCCGTACAAGCATCGCCCGCATCGAGGTCTGCCAACTGGCGTTGTAGCCGCTGGAGCCACGCGCCGCCGTCTCGCCAAAGCCGCGGGCGTCGGGGGACAGCACGACGTACCCGGCCCTCGCTAACGCGACCATGTCCCCCTCGGACTTCGCGTCGACAAGCCTGCCCGCGGGGTTCAGATAGACGACAGCCGGCTTCCGTCCCTCACTCAATACGGGGCTCAGCACGACCGCGGGTATCTCGACGCCTTTTTCCGTCTCAATACCGAGCCGCTCGATGCGGTAGCCTTCTCCATCGGACTCACCCTGCTTGACGACCCTTGGCCCGCCGCGGGCGTTACCCAGCGAGCCGGGGTCGAGCCCAACCCGCGCCGCAACCAACTGCCGCAGCCTCGCCCCGGTCGCTCCAATCGCCGGCCGCCGCGCAAACAAGCGTTCCGCCTCCGCCCGGTTGAGCGACTGCACCGTCTCTCCGCCGAAAGACGTGGCCACCTGCCCGGTGGGAGTCACTTCCAGAGTCTTGTCCAATATGGTTTCGAATTCCGGCTCTCCGGCGTATTCCTCTTTCTCCATCAGCCACTTATCCATCCACTGGTAGGTGGCTTCGCGGCGCGGTTTTGACCAGCCGTGAGTGTCGTCGTACTCGAAGAAGCCCACGCGATCGGCCGCACCCATGATGTCGTAAATGCGCCGAACCTCAGCGTACGTCTTGCGAGCGCCGTCGATAGGGAAGAAGTCCTGGATCGCCGTCATCATCTTCAATGGACGCGGGGCGAAGGAAATCAGGAAATCGCCAAAATCGAAGCCGTCGGCAATGAAGCCCGGAAAGTTCTGCTCGGCGTCCTGCGGCCCCGGCTTGAACCAGAGGTTTTCCCAGGAGGTGATGTAGCAGGAAGGCGCGGCCAGCGCGAGCCGCGGTTCGAACACCGCGAGGTAGGCCGATTGGGTGCCGCCGCCTGAATTTCCCGCCACGGCGATCCGCTTCGCGTCCACATCGCTCCGCGTCAGCAGATAGTCGAATCCCCTGATACCATCCCACGTTTCGTACCGCGCGTAGTTCGACCCGGTGAGCAAGCACTGAACGCCGGTCATCATGTGTTCGCTCGTTCCGATGCCCACGCGCGAGCGCCCAAGATCGGCGTCAAAATACTCGGAACGCTCGCCCTGCCCAGGCGGATCGAAGGCGAGGACGAGGATGCCACGCTTCGCCATCGCGATCCATCCATGCTGATAGGTGGAAGAGGCCTTGCCGTTGGCGCTGTGGCCGGCGACGCCGAGCGCCGCCGGAAACGGTCCGGCACCGGCGGGCACGTACACGTTCGCCGTGACGTAGAAGTTTGGAAGGCTTTCGTATACCAACTTCTCGATCCGGTAACCGTCGCGCTCGAGGACGCCCGTCACCCGTGCCTTGAGCGGCGTTCTTTGGCTTGGGAAGCCTCCGATCGAAGCCGTCATCTTCTCCCGGATGTAGGCTTGACGTTCGAGTACTTGCGCGGGTGTCCGGATTGCTTCGATCGCGACCGCGCGTTTTTCCCAGTGCTCGCGCGCGATCCCGGAAAGGTAGCTGTCGATCTGCGATTGAGCGAACAAACCGGACGCCGAGCATACCGTCACGACGAACCAACGCATTGTTACCTCCGGGCGAACACACACTTGTACCATAACCGCGCGGGGGCGAAACTCGCCGCCGGGGTGCCGGGGTGCCCTGAGCATCAGGGTACTCAGGTTGGGAGAGGAGTGATGGAGGGGGAAAGCTCTTGTCCCAATTCAGGTCCCATCGATTGGGACGGTCGCGGCGCCATTCCGGCAACATGAGGAACAATTGGCCGGGTCAAGTCGCGTACCCTCACGGCCCTCACGGTTCCCCGATCCCGCGCATCTGCATGCTATAAGAGAAGCTGTAGGTCTTTGCCAGCGCGTGAATGAGATCCTCAACGCCAATCCGCCGCCTCATTTGCGTCCTTGTCTGCGCGAGCGATTTCACGTCGCTTCGAGGCCAGACCGCCGCAGGACAGTCTGCCGGCACCGTCACCGACACGCAAAAACAGTCCCGCTTGCCATTCGATATTTCCGGCTACTTGAGCTTGCGCCAACAGCAGGACGAAGAACCTGGTTCGCGCAGTTCTTTCCGCGAATATGCCGCCAGCGTTTTCTTCAGCAAATCAATCAGGAAATGGGGCTTCCATTCCGAACTGAATGTCGAGAAAGCGCCGCACTTCGACGAAGATGGGTTACTTTTCGGGCCCAAGAAGCTGAAGTCTCACCTGCATACGGGCTGGGTTAATTACGCCTTCCGGGATTCTTTCCAGGCTCGCGCAGGCTTCCTCTTCGTGCCCACGTATTGGCGCACTCACCGCTACCAGTCTTTAACGCTCACGGTTGAGGATCCCCTCATTGACCGCCGGATTTTCCCCACGGGTATCAGCGGAGGAATGGCGCACGGCTCCTGGTTTTCCGCCGCCGGAGGCATCAGTTACACCGTTTTTGGAGGCGTCGTCCCACGGCGCCCCGCACCCGCGGAGGAGATGCAGCTCGGAGAAGGTGGCGTTAGGGAAGAAGCGGAGCATGGCGACGAAAGGGAGTACGAGAAGGGCAGGCCCACTTCTCAGGGCGGCACTTTCCTGGTCCACGTCCCCACCGCGCACACTTTCAAGACCATGGATTTCGGCGTGCAGTATCTGCGCCAGAGCTACTCCGACGGCAAACGCCAGAATATTTATGGATTGGAATCGCGCATCGAAAGCGGGCGGGTCAGCCTTCTCGCGGAGTTCGCCCATGCTTCGGTAAATCTCGAAAGCGGCCGGAGTCTCTATTTCAAGGAAGGACTCTACGTTCAGCCCTCGTATCGGCTCCATCCCAAACTCTTCGCCGTCTACCGCTATGACGTCCTAAACGCGGACAGCCGCATGGAGGAAGGCTCATTCCGCCGGTAAACGTTCGGAATAACTTTTCGCCCCATCGCCAACCTTTCTCTAAAGGCCGCCTACAACCGGTTTTCCTTCGGGAAGGATGGAGATCGTACCTACAATGGGGCTTCGGCCGGCGTCGTGTACTATTTCCTATATCGATGAACCGGCGTATCCTGGCGATATGTATTCAGGGCGGCCTCCTCTTAGCGTCGGCCGGCGGGCAGCAGAGCGGCGCGCCGTTTGCCATCATCGTAAACAAGGTCAATAGGTACGATTCGCTCAACCGCGCGAAGCTAGGCTACATTTTCCTGGGGAAGATCTCGCGATGGCCCTGGGGCGCGGAAGTGGTCCCGGTGGACGTTCGCGGTAACCCGCCGGCCCGCGCGGTTTTCGTCAAATCGATTCTCAAAACGACAGTCGAGGATCTGAACGCCTATTGGATTGACCAGAAAATGACACGCAACGCAGACCCGCCCATGCGCGTGGCGGACTGGGCCGCGGTCAAGCACATGGTGGCGGCGAAGCCGGGCGCCGTGGGTTTCATTCCCGCCGATATGGTGGATGGCACCGTCAAGGTCCTGGCTGTTGAATGATATGAGCCGCCCCCGCCTCAGTTCGATCCGCGCGAAGTTCCTCATCGGTTCGTCCGTGGCTCTTCTTGGTTCGGGCGCGATCAGCTACGTGCTGGTCGCGCGCGCGGTGAAGAGCCAGTCGTTCGCGAACATGGAGGCGATCGCGGGCGGCCTGGCACGGAACATCGCTCTTCAGGCCGCTCCCCTGATCGCATTTGAAAGCAGGAACGAGTTGAAGAAGACTCTCGATCTTGTGAGGGCGAATCCAGACTTCGCTTATGCCAGCATTACGGATCAGGATCACGTCACGCTTGAAGCGATCAACGCGAATCTGATCCCGCCCCACGTGTGCACTCAGCAAACGGGTGTCGACTTCGCGGGCGGAACCATGCACATCGCGACGCCAGTCATCGACAACGGAAAGACCTGGGGCTATTTCCACCTGGGTCTGTCGCTGGCGCGCATGCAGCGGGACCTTCGCGATTTACAGCTGTTCGCGCTTGTCGCGATCCTGGCGCTTGGCGCGGCTGGGCTGCTCTTTCTGTGGTGGCTTCTTGAGTTCACGATATCCCGGCCTCTGGCCCACTTGCGAACCGCTTCCCAGGAGTTGGCCGCCGGGAGTTTCCCGGCGCCGCTGCTGGTCACGAGCAGCGACGAAATAGGCGACTTGGCCGGACAGTTCAATCGCATGGTGGTCGAACTCGAAGGCGTGGCCACGGTCAAGCAGCAGTTGCTCGAAAAGATGGAGGAGAGTACGGCGAACGCGCTCGCAGCGTCGCGGATGAAGAGCGAGTTTCTGGCCAATATGAGCCACGAAATCCGCACGCCGATGAATGGCGTTCTGGGCATGACCGGGCTGCTGCTCGACACGAAACTATCCGAAGAGCAGCGGGATTTCGCCGAAACCGTGCGCTATAGCGCCGAATCCCTGCTCAGCATCATCAACGACATCCTCGATTTCTCGAAGATCGAAGCCGGCAAACTGGCCTTCGATAGCGTGGACTTCGACGTTATCCCGGTACTCGAAGGCGCGGTGGAATTGCTCGCCGACCGGGCGCAGGCTAAGGGCCTGGAGATTGCCGTCCTCATTGGAGATGAGGTTCCGCCCGCCCTTCGCGGCGACGCCGGACGCATCCGCCAGGTGCTGGTAAACATTGTAGGTAACGCTGTGAAATTCACGGAATCCGGGGAGGTGGTGGTTTCCGTGGTGAAGGAAGGCGAGTCCACTTCACACGTGGGACTGCGGTTTGCCGTACGCGACACGGGAATCGGGATCACGCCCGAAGCGCGCAAACATCTTTTCGTCCCGTTTACCCAAGCCGACGGCAGTGTCACAAGAAAGTACGGCGGCACCGGCCTGGGTCTTGCGATCTCGAAGCAACTTGTCGAGATGATGGGTGGAAAGTTGACGATCGAAAGCGAACCTGGGGTGGGATCGACGTTTGCGTTCACCGTTTGGCTGCACAAGGCGGAGGCCCCGCCTGTCTCATCCGTGCCGGCCACGGCTCCGCCCGCGGCGACGCTGGACGGGTTGAGCGTGTTGATTGTCGACGATAACACGACGAACCGGCAAATCATCCGGCATTACGTGGAATCGTGGGGGATGCGCAGCACCGAGGCCTCGGACGGCGTGGAAGCCCTGGCATTCCTGCACGAAGCCGCGCTTCTGGCTACGCCTTTCGACCTGGCTATTCTGGACGCGCAAATGCCGCGCGTGGATGGATTCACGTTGGCTCGGAAAATCCGCTCGTCCGAGTCGCTCGCCGAGGTGCGGCTCGTGATGTTGAGTGCCATCTCGTCGAGAGCTACTCTCGCCGACCTGAACGAAGCCGGCATCTCCCAGTTTCTGAACAAGCCCGTCCGTAAACGCCAACTACTGGAATGCCTGTTGCGCCTGCTCGGCGTCGAGGAAATGGTCCCGGAACACGGAGATGCCGTATCGCGGCATTTAGAGGCGAGGGCACGAATCGGACTTGGGCGCGTCCCGCGGGTTCTTGTAGTGGAAGACAACATGGTGAATCAGAAACTGGCGCTGCTTCTGCTGCGGAAGTTGGGGTATACAGGGGAAGCCGTCTCGAACGGCAAGGATGCGCTCGACATCATGGAGCGGTCGGCCTACGACATGATCCTGATGGACTGCCAGATGCCTGAAATGGATGGCTATGAGGCGACGAAGGAAATCCGGCGGCTTGAGAATGGCGCGCGGCACATCCCCATCATTGCGATGACCGCAAGCGCAATGGAAGGGGACGCGGAGAAATGCCTGGCTGCGGGAATGGACGACTACATCGCGAAGCCTGTTGACACTCGTACGCTGGCAGCCACGCTGGAGCGATGGGCGATCTCCGCCGCGGCCCTCCCGCTCGAATAACGGTCATAAAGTTGCTCCGACCGCGAGCGAGGGGCACGTTCATGCCGGATACGAAATCACGGGTCACACGGAGACAAATCCTGAAATCCTCGCTGCGCGGAACCGCCTTGACGGCGGCGCCGCTCTTCATTCCCGCATCGGCGCTGGGGTTGGGTGGAACCGTCGCGCCCAGCGATCGCGTGACGCTCGGCGGGCTTGGGATCGGGAACCGCGGGGCCACGGTTTTACAGGCGTTTCTCAATCAGCCGGATGTGCAGTTTCTGGCGATCTGCGATGTCCGCGACGAGCGCCGCGAGGCCATCAAGAGCATGGCCGGCCAGAAATACGGTAATCGCGGTTGCGCGATGTACAGCGAGCAGGAGGAACTCTGGGCGCGTAAAGACATAGATGCGGTGCTTATTGCCACAGGCGATCGCTGGCACACGCCGCTCGCCATCATGACCGCCAAGGCAGGCAAAGACGTCTACTGTGAAAAACCGTGCTCGATGACGATCGCGGAAAGCCGGGCCTTGGCCGACACGTTCCAGCGCCTCGGCCGCGTCTATCAGGCGGGCACGCAGCGGCGGAACGGTCCGAACTTCATGCGGGCCTTTGATTTGGTTCGCAGCGGCAAGCTGGGAAAATTGACTACTTTGCACGCGGAGTTGGGTCCAGGAGAACGATGGGCGCCGCTGACCAGCCACGCCTGGCTAGCGGCCGAGAAGGAGCCCTCCAAACAAGTGGTGGATTGGAACCGTTGGCTCGGCCCCGCCCCTTGGCGGCCTTACCATCCGGATTACATCCAGGGACGCTGGCGCGGGTATTTCGATTTTCACGGCGGCGGCATTCTCGAATGGGGACCGCACACGGTGGATCTCTGCCAGTGGGTGGCCGGCCTCGACGAAACGGCGCCTGTCGAGTTCGATCCGCAGGGAATGGGAGGCCTCACGCCCTACTCAATCGCTTGCCGGTATGCGAACGGCCTCCGGTTGGTGATGCGGGATAAGGGTTTTCTGGGTCTCGGGAGCTGCCACATTCGATGGGAAGGCGACGCTGGATGGGTCGAGACCGCCGACAGCGGCAGGATCGCGGTTTCCGGGAACCTGCGCGGCCAAGTGGCGGACGTCGCGCAGGAAGATGCGCGGAAATCCACGGCAAATCACGTTCGCAACTTCGTGGATAGCGTGAAATCACGCAAGCAGGCCAGTTCCAATGCACTCGCGGCGGCGCAGGCTCACATAGCCTGTCATGCCGCTCACATCGCTTTTCAACTTGGCAGGAAACTGACGTTTGATCCCGCGGCAGATTTGTTCGTGGGCGACGAGGAAGCCAACCGCATGCGCTCGCGCGCCATGCGGGAGCCGTGGCGGACGTGAGGAGGCAGACAATGGCTACGTTGACTACTGACCTGAAATACGGCGGTGCTCCGGAGATTGTAGCCCTGCCGCAAACGAAGCTCATCGAAATTCTCCACGACAGGGCCGCTTCGATGTTCGCTAAGGCGAAGGCTTGCCAGCGACTGGCAGTGATAGGCGACGGGGCGGCGGTTGAGCCGCTCGCGAGTCTCCTGACCGATGCCCAGTTGTCACACTACGCGCGATTCGGACTTGAGGCGATTCCCGGTGCGCAGGCCGCCGCGGTACTCGAAGCGGCACTGTCGAAAACAAGCGGACCTTTGCTCGTAGGCGTGACCAACTCAATTGGCGTTCGCAAGGACCGAAACGCGCTCGGCCCGCTCGCAAGACTTCGAAGCCACCCGGATGCCGAGGTGGCAAAAGCGGCGGAAGCCGCACTCGCGCGCCTTCGTCCGCCGCTGTAGGGGCGCGGCCGTGCCGCCTTTCATGTAGCAAGACCCTCCACACCGAGGACCTCGCCAACATCAGGACGCTGACACGTTCGCCGATCCTGATGAGACGAAGATGCGACTGCTGAATCGAGTGGCTTGTCATGTTCCACGGAAGACGGCAGGCGACAAGAAACGATCGCCCGCCCCGCCAGATGTCAATCGCAACACGCTATCATCAAGGCGGTCACCCAGGCTTTGATCGCCTACTGCAACTCCCGATCGGACCGCTCGGCCGCCGTTCGGTGATCCCGCTCGAAGTGGCACAGGATGGCGTACAGCACGATTCCCGCCGTTACGAGATAGAGCAGACTCGTGTACGCCATCAGCTTTCCGATCCCGATCGTGCTCCGCGCCATTCCTCCGAGAAACGGTGCGAGACCCGAAATGCTGGCGCCGGTCACGTTGTAAGCGCCCACGGCCGACGCGCGCTGCGATGCCGGCACTACATCGAAAGCCGAGGGCGCCTGGTTGCCGGAGATGAATCCTGCAAAGAACCCGAAGGCGATCGCCGCCAGCCGCGTCGCCTGCAAGGTGGAACCCGCGCCGACCAGATAGATGCAGGGACCGCCCGCGAGAAACGCGATCAGGACGATCCAGAACCGCGCCGAATGGGCGCGCGCATAAAACCGATCGGCCGCCCAGCCACCTACCAGCAGGCCCGCGGCAGTGCCAACCTGCGGATAGAAGCTCGCCTCGAAAGCGGCGCGCGCCAAGCCGATTCCGAACTTGTCAAACAGGAATGCCGGCAGCCAGGAATAAACGAGGTAGAGACCGAACGTGGCCACCGAGATGTAGATTGCCACGATGCGGAAAGACGGGATACGGAACAACGACGCAAGGCTCTTCAGCGTCGCCGCGTTCCCCGCACCGGCGCCACGAAAGTGCGGTGGCACACTGCATAGGAACCGGTACAGAGGGATCGCGAAGAGCAGTCCACATCCTCCCAAGATCCAGAACGAAACCCGCCAGTTATGCCGTTCGGCAATGAACCCGCTCAACGATCCGCCCACGGCCACGCCAACTATCTGGCTGGTGGTAAAGATCGCCACCGCTCGCGAGCGTGTCGATGGACCATGCGCGTTCGCCATCAGCCCGAACGCCGCCGGCATGAAGAACGATTCCGAGATCCCGAGCAGTGCGCGGCACGTCAACAACATGGTTCCGTTCACCGCGAAACCCGACAGCACGGTGAACGCGCTCCACAATCCGAGGCTCCAGGCCACCAGCTTGGTCTGCGGCCAACGGTCGCCGGCTATTCCCGCGAGCGGCGAACAGAGGCCGTAAACCCACAGAAATAGGGCGCCGGTCAATCCAAGCACGGTATTGCTAAAGCCGAACTCCCGCTGCAAGGCGGGAAACAGCGTATAGACCACCTGCCGGTCAGCGTGATTCAGGACATAGGCGAACCACAGGAAGGCGATCAGGACCCACTTCTGGTCCGGCTGGCCGCGGTGGCGCTCTCCATCCCCGGTTGGCGTCACAACAGGCCCGCCATGGGTTGTCCCGTGTTGCAACCCTCAATTCCGCCCCAGCCAAGCGCGAGCGGGCAATACGTGTGACAGCGATCGCGGCCGAGATCGGAATCCAAGAATGGCGTCCGGCGGAACTTACCCATTGCGGGCAAAACGGTCGATTTAAGCGGCCCGCGTGCTTGGCCGTCGTCCAGGAGGGCCGGGAGCGTGGTATCCAGTGCCGAACACAGCCGGTCGCGATGCCGCTCGGATTCGGTGTTGCGCGGAACGTGCGGGGCGGGTAGTGGCCTCATCTGCTCAACAGCTTGGCATATCCTCGACCGTATGTCTATGAAAATAGGGATCTTTTCTTGGGATGGCTACGTCTGTCCGTAACCCCTACAAATACAAGATGGTGCTTGCAATCAACGCGTGCGGTTGATATTCTGGAAATGCCAAACCGCTATGTATTGTGGCTACTCAGCCTGCTTTCGACGCGTGGTGACTGTCATTGAATAGAGAGGTGTGTGCCCTAAACGCCTATGGTAAGTGGAACCGATTTGATGCCGTCTCGATGCTCGGAGCGATCCTGCCTCAACTAAGGACAACATCACAATAGCCATGCCAGAACTCAGGATTCCCGAGGAGCATTGCAAGATCCTGGCAAAACTTGCCCTCCTGACGGATCTGCAAGCAAATGAGCTTGTATCCGTTGTGGAGAGCATTCCCCCGGGACGATTAAAAGATTATGCCAACGCGGGCGTAGCGGCGATCGAGGCAATTGACCCAAAGGAGATGAGGGGCTACTTGGAAACCCTGTTCTCCCTCCATACGGTGCGCGCCTATTACGACGCTCCAGCGGAAGAGTTCCTAAATGACGTTCTGGCTGCGCTAGCCAAACATGGCGAATCGCTAACCGAGACGAATCGTGACCAGTTCGCAAAGATTCTCGCCCGGCTTCTGGGAGTCAAGGCTCTATCGATCTCCGTAAAAGCCTACTCACTCCAGCGCGAGCATCCGCATCTCTTTCACGACGCTAAGATTCTCGCAGACCTCCGGCCCATCTTCGATTCACCATCGGACCCGCCTGTAGGTCTAGTCGTTGCATACACGCTTCACCTAGTGTTCCATAAAGGAAATCACCGTGAGGATCTGTATTTTGCATTGGATGCAGACGATATTGAAAAGCTTAAAACAGTGCTGGAGCGAGCACAAACTAAAGCCTCAAGTCTAAAACGTCTTTTGTCAGACAAGGGACTGAATCAAATAGAATAAGTTACGAGCATATAAATAAATGGATGCCATTGCTATCAGATACAGTGATTGGGAACCCGCATGCGATAAGAGCAATCTATATAGTCCGCCCCACATCGCAGATGACCGTGTTGACTCACTGTTGAGGTCTGCCATTGCCAGCCAAATGTTGCTTCGTCCCGGAATTGAACTGAAATGGGTAAGCCCCCGATGGGCCGCCATTGCAGTTAAAGGGCGCGCAGCAGTTGCAGTAGTCACCCCACACGCACCAGCCTCTGAAAGCCTTGAAAAGCGATTCTTTCAACAGGCTGATAAGTGGCAGCGAGAAACCGGACATCTTTCTTCTCCGACGCAAAGGATGATGCATCCAAGTTACCAAGCGATTCTTGGTATGGGTATAGACAATGAACATGAAATTGTGGTCCTATTGATCCGCGATATGCAGCAGCGCGGCCGCCCATGGTTTGGAGCACTCAGTTACATCACAAAGGAAAATCCGATTAATCGTGCCGATGCGGGAGAGATGGACAAGATGATCAACTCCTGGGTTAAATGGGGAAAGAGCAGGGGTTTACTGTAGGGTGCAACGGCCCGTATATCGGCCTGAAGCGGTAGTCCGTGCCGAACTAGAGGCTATCTTCCCAAATCTTGCGAATTCCGAATGGACTCCCAAGAGTCCATTCGATACGACGTATCAATGTATCGCATGGGCCGCGTGTGAAACGCATCGTAAGTGGTGGCCCATTGATAACCCTCCAGAATGCCACTGGCCAGATAAAGTTAGGCTAGATGATACAGTTGACTGCTTTGTCGATGCCTTTGCGACATTGGGTTATAAAAAATGCGATAGCCGCTCGTTTGAATTAGGAGCCTCTTGAAAAACTAATTGAAACAATAACTATTATTTATGTTTCAAGGAGGG
>SHUI01000044.1 GCA_009697455.1 Bryobacterales bacterium | reverse complement strand
GCTCGAAAAGCTGATATAGAATCTCAGATACAGGAGGGCGTCCAAAATGCCCAAGATCACGAACTGGTTTGGAGATGTCGTTTCCAATCCGAAGGTTGTCGTTGAGGCCGGATCAACGAAGGATATCGTTCGCGTATTGCGAGACCCGGTCAACTTCCCTTCGCCCGTCCGCGCCGTGGGATCTAATCATTCCGAAACCGCCTGTGGAGCGGCCGACGGCGGGACGGTGATCAAGATGCGAGGCATGAATCGCATCCTGGAAATTGCCGGCGGCACGGTCAGAGTCGAGGCTGGCGCGATCCTCATCGACGTCGCTGAGGAACTTAAGCGGCGCGGCCTGCAGTTCTTCGTGAACACTGAGATTGGCGGATTGACCATCGGCTCGGCGGCCTGCGCCGGCACGAAGGACGCTTCGATGCCCGGTGAGTTCGGGCAGGTGAGTTCCTACTGCATCGGGATCAAGATGGTGCTGGCGTCAGGCAAAACGCTTGAAGCCACAGAGTCAAACGATCCCGATCTGATGCGTTTGCTCCGCTGCAGTTATGGCACCTTCGGCGTTGTCACCGAAGCCACCTTCCTTATCCGGCCCATTCAGCCGATGGAAGTCTTCCACGAAACCTTCGCGGTGAAGGAGTTCGCCGCGAGGCTGCCCGAGCTCTGGGCTCGCGGCTACTCCATGATGTACTACATGTTCCTGTTCGACGAGCGTGTCACTGTGGAATTCCGCAGGTACAACCCCAAGACGAAGAGTCAGCCCGACGAGCATGTGTGGGCACTGCGAAATTATCTTTGGTCGTAGGCCGGCCCGGTTACCTGCGCGCGGGCCGAACGCGACATCGCAAACAAGGTGATACGCTACAAGGTCGTCGACGCCTATGGCGCATTGTGGCGGGTGAATCTTGAGACCCTCATCCGAAGCAAGAACACGTTCGCCCCGGACCAGATCATCCGCTATCCGGAAGTCGCGGGCGAAGGCCGTTACACCTTCAGCCTGTGGGCTTTTCCCGAGGACACGTTTGCAACGGTCCTGCCCAAGTACACGAAATGGGTCAAGAATTACTATAAGACCAAGGGCTATCGCACCAACATGCTCCACGTCGGCTACCGGATCGCCCAGGATCGAAACTCCCTGCTGTCCTATTCGTTCCAGGGCAACGCCATGACGATCGACCCGGTCTCGACCGGCAACCAGGGCTGGTGGGAGTTCCTCGCGGCTTACAACGACTGGTCCAGTGATCAGGGCGGAATCCCGCTCCCCAATCAGACCTTTGGCGTCACACGCGCGCAGGCCGTGCGCGCGCTTGGCGAACGGTTGGATGCGATGGCCGTCAAGCGCGCCGAGCTCGACCCCGCGAACCGGTTCTTGAACAGCTTTTTCCGCGATCTGCTGGGACTGTCGTGATTGTTGTGTTGACTGGACCTCTCATCACGGCTATGATGAAGAGGAATTTCCCTTAGGAGGGCAAAAGATGGGTCCGCTGGGTTGGCAGGAAACGATCTTCATCTTCATGCTCGCCTTACTGATTTTCGGGCCGAAGAAGCTCCCGGAATTAGGCAAGACGATCGGGAAGGCAATGACTGAATTCCGCCGTGCATCAAACGAATTGAAATCCACTTTCGATCACGAGATGAAATCCCTGGAGCGGGAAAACGAATCCTTAAAAGAGGTTACGAGTAGCTACAATTACGATAGCTACAACTACGATTCCTCTTCTTACGATGGCGGAGCCTATGGTTCCGAATCGCACGATTCCACCGCAACAATTACGTCTACAGCAAGCGCATCCGCACCTGAGGGCGCCCAGTTGACAGCAGCCGTGAACCCGGAAGGCACAGTCGCCAACGGGTCTGTTCAGGCAGCCACAATAAGTACGGCATCCGCGGTATCGGCGGCACCGGTGGCTCCCCCGGACGGGCCTCATCAGATTGAGGCTGAAATCGTGGCCGCTTCCCAAACCGTTACGAGTTAAGATGTCCTCACCCGAAGAACTGAAGGGGGCTTCGGCCCCCTCGGGGGAGACTGTACCAGGCAACGGGCATTCGCCGGAGGCGCCTTCTTCGGAAGCCCCTCCCGACGTTGGTACGGCTCCCGGAACACAGCCCGAAGAGCCTGCCCAGGCCGAACAGCCGCCGGCCTCCGAGCCGTCCATTAGCTACGCGCCTACGGTCGATAACTCCTACGGATACGAGGACCCCTATTCCTATCAGGAGGGACCTCAGGCTGTTTCCGTCATCGACAATCCGGTAGCTGCCGGGCAGGCGGGATCTCCACTTCCACCGCCGGCGGGGACGGGCGGTAACGGCAACGGCTCCGGAACGCCCCCGGCAGAACCCGAGCCCGAAGAAGACGACAGCATGCTCCGCATGTCGTTTCTCGAGCACTTGCAGGAACTCCGCGTCCGGATTTTCTCCATGCTCGCGGGAGTCGGCATCGCCTTCGTACTGAGTCTGACCTTAGCCAATCAGTTGTGGCTGATCGTGCAAAAGCCCGCCGAGGAAGCGCTTCGCGCGCTCGGAGTCGTTCCGCCGAAGCTCGTCATTATCTCTCCCATGGAGAGCTTCAACATTATTTGGGTAAAGCTGCCGATTCTCGTCTCCATTTTTCTGGCCTCGCCCTGGATTCTCTACCAGATATGGGGATTCATTTCGCCGGGGTTGTACAAACGCGAGCGCCGTTGGGCCGCGCCGTTCATTATCTGTTCAGCCGGGCTGTTCATCGCGGGCGGCCTTTTCGCCTATTTCGTAGCGTTCCGCTATGGCTTGACGTTCCTGCTGGGGATCGGCCGTGACGTGAATATCACGCCCATGGTGTCGGTGAACGAGTACTTCGATCTGTTCTTCAACGTGGTAATCGGCGTCGGACTCGTGTTCGAACTGCCGATTCTGGTTTTCTTCCTCACGCTGCTGCGGGTCGTGACGCCCAAGTTTCTGGTGGACAACAGCCGGTACGCGATTCTCGCCATCGTGATCTTGGCCGCAATTGTCACTCCCACGCCGGACGTATTCAATCTGGTCCTGTTCGCCACTCCCATGGTGCTGCTTTTCTACGTGGGAATTTTCGCGAGCTACCTGCTGGTTCTGCAGAGGGAGAACCGCCGGTTCCCGTGGAAGACGGTTCTGGCTATTATTGGCACAGTCCTGGCCGCGCTCGCCGCTTTGGTGTACGTCGCGGTCACGAAGTACGGGTACAAGCTAACGTACTTGTGGCCGTTCGTAACGAAGTAGTTTTGCGGTTTTCGCGATTCGTTGCTACCATCCGCTAAAGGGTTGGACCCAAATGGATCTTTACCGGATCGTCAACGAACTTCACGTCGAGAAGCAAAAGCTCGACCACGCCATTATTTTTCTCGAAGAGTTGCAGCGTGCCGACAGAGCGGAGGCAAAGGAGAACCGCCGCGGGCGCAAGCCCATGAACGCCCTCGCACGCAAGCAGGTGAGCGAAAGGATGAAAAAATACTGGGCGGAACGTCGCGCCGCCGCTTCAACCTAGTGATCAATGGCGTGTAACGCGCCTGAAGTTCCATGGAGATCACAAGCCGCTCTTTTGCGAAACACGGCGAAGGATTTCCTCGCCGCCTCAGGGAACTACGAAGACTCGCTCTTCGCCCCCGCAGGAGGCATCCCGCGGGAATTGGCGTTACGCCTTCGATGCGCGGAAATCCGGTTGTCGCGTTGACGTAGTGAAGTCGAGCAGGTCCGGCATCAGGCGCAATTCAGATCCGAAAGCCGGGAAACCTCCCTGCTCCGCACCCGCAGGCGCAATGGTCACCCTGTCCGCCCCGTCGAGACGTCCTTGTTTCCATCCTGGTGCTGGCACTCATCCCACCGTTGCCGGGCTACTCCGCGGAGAGCAGGTCGCCGCGTCCCGGCGATACGCCGCGATGCTCCGCTACTTCACCGGCAGCCGCCAAGACTCGTCGAACAATCCCGCCACTGCCACCTCCGGCACATCCACTCCCTCTTGCACCTTCAGCACCGCGAAATCTCCAAGCCGCGGCATGCTGTAATCGGACTGATATTCCCGCTCCTCGATGGTGAGCCCGGAGTTTAGCACCACGTACCGCGACGGCTGCAACGGATTCGGATAGACCAGCGCCGGCAAATGTTCCGCGGCCGGAAAGCGATCGCTCCCCACCTTCACTGCCTCTCTCGACCACGCGACAGGAAGCTTACCCTGCACCTTCGCGATCCAGCGATTGCTCCCCGGATCTCCAAAGAGCGCGACGTTGTATTTCGCGAAATCCGCCTCAGTGACATCCTTGTCGTCCTTGATGCGTGGATGCGCGCGATACCACCGCGCGTAGACCCGGTCGAACCGCGCGAGAATCCGTAATGCCTGCCTGTTCGCCGCCTCGTTCCAAGGCACCCCCGTCGGACGAACAAGAAGAAACGGGTCGAGGAATGCGTCGTCGATCGGCCCTTGCAACGCGTGCGTCTTTCGCAGCCCCGCATGCTTCCGCGCCAGTCTCCACTCCGCGCCTTGTTTTTCGAGATGCACTCCCGGCCCCGCCTTGACGCGCAGGTTCTGGCCGTCGATCATGATCGCGGCCGCACGATCCGTCTCCCTAAGAGTCAGCCCGCTCAGGTTCTTCGTCGTGATCCGATACTTCCTACGATCCTCGTCGCGTTCGGCGTTCACCTCTGAACGCTCGTAATGTTTCTCAAGTCCGCTCGCGGTGACCCAATAGCATCGATTGTAGCGAGTCGTGAAGGTAACGAAGCGAATGCGGTCAGGCGAAACGCGCCCGCGGTCGCCCCATGTTTTCAGGAAACCGTCCACCTGCTCTCGCACCTTAGGACTCACGCTGTGGCCCGTGTTCTCCGAGATCAGGAAGATTGAAGGCGTCCCTTTGGTCCTCAGGAAGTTCGGTTCGCCCTCCGATGGAAATCCCTCTTTTTCAAGCTGGGCGCGCACGCGCAGAGAGGATTCCAACTGCCCCCTTGACTTCTCGCCCGGCACGGGCGGCAGTCCGGAAACGCCGGTGTCGTTGTCCCCGTCATGCGCGGCGATCGGAATATTGAACGCGTTCAACGACCATTCGAGAATGTTTTCCCAAATGCGCAAGGTCGCCTGCTGATACGGAGGAAAGCCCGGCATCTGCCAGCGGCGTGGATACGTTCCGGCTCCTATGTCCGCCGCCGCGAACCGGTCCGGAGACTGAAGCGCGATGTGCCACGCTCCGGCGCCGCCGAGCGAGAAGCCGCGGAGAATGATGCGGTCGGGGTCGATCTTGTAGCGGCTCCGAACCTCATCGATGGCCTCAAACACATCCACCTCGCCGGCCCAGTGATTCGCGTTGTTCCAGCGGCCGTAGGCGTCGAGAGTGATTTGCCCAACGTCCGCCGTGCGGTACGTGACGCCGTTATTGGGGGCCGGGAACCGTGAGATGAAGTTGGCCTCGGAGAGGCGCTGATCCCGCCCATGTAACCAGACATAGAGGCGGACGGGTTTTGAACCATCGTAGGAGTCGGGCACCGTTAGCCCGTAGGGCTGCACGGAACCATCGAGCGGTGAGTAATAGCCGTGGATCTTGCGGCCCTTTTGCGCAACCCAAGGCGACTCGCCTTTCCGCAGCAGTCGCGCCCTTTCAATCCCCTGCTCCAACACCTTGAGCGCCTGATCGATGCCTTCCTGGACGAAGAAAGTCTGAGGGAATTCGAGAAGGAAGCGACCCGCCTTGGAATAGATCTCGACGTCGGCGACGAGTTTCTCATCCACCCTGAATGTTTTTATGTCCCGAATGATAGCGTCGAGTTCGTCGGCTTTGGCGGCGATCTGGCGCAATTCCTCAGGCTTTGGCTGGATCGGAGGGGGCCCCTGAAACCCGCCGCCCTTCTTTTGCGCGTTAGGCAAGGGTTGCTGCGCGGTGAGCTTTGCAATCGACACCACGAGAGCCGCCGCGATGGATAAGACCCCTATTGCGAGAGACAGACGCTTCATCTTATTTTGGCTCCTTATCGACGGAATTGGACATTCTACTTCACGAACCGCGGTGAAACGGTGGATCGACACGAGATCGGTCGAAGTCGCAACCTTCCGGGGCAGTGGAATATAATACCAGTGGATGTCTGCCTTGGCACACAATACCACCAGACGACATTTCTTTTTCGGCAGTTTGCTCTCCGGCGCCGTTCCCGCGGGAGGATTCGGCAGCGCGCTTTCCCTGCCAAGGTTGGGCTACAAATCCCCCAACGAGAAACTCAACATCGCCTCGATCGGCGCGGGCGGTAAGGCCACGAGCGACATTGACGGATGCGCAAGCGAGAACATCGTCGCGCTTTGCGACGTGGACGCCAAACAAGCCGCGCCCAAGTTCAAGCAATACGAATCGGTTCCCAAGTACAAGGACTTCCGCAAGATGCTCGACAAGGAAGCCAAGGGCATCGACGCGGTCATCGTAACCATCCCGGATTTCATGCACGGCACCGCCGCCACCTGGTGCATGGAGCGCGGTAAACACGTCTTCGTACAGAAGCCGCTCACGCGGACCGTTTGGGAAGCGCGCCATCTGATGGACACCGCCAACAAATACAAGGTCGCGACCCAGATGGGTAACCAGGGTTACTCGAACGAAGGTACGCGACTTGCCGCCGAAATGATCTGGGCGGGCGAGATCGGGAACGTGACTGAAGTTCATGCGTGGACGGACCGTCCCATCTGGCCCCAAGGTCTCAAGGAAATTCCGGCGCCGGACGCGGTTCCCGACACACTGGACTGGGACCTTTGGCTTGGCATCGCCGAGTCGCGCCCCTTCACCTCCGGGGGAAAAGGCTACCCGACGAGTTGGGGTTCTTTCTACCAGCCCTTCAGCTGGCGCGGTTTTTACGACTTCGGCTGCGGCGCTCTGGGCGACATGGCCTGCCATATCCTGGGCGCGCCAAACCTCGCCTTAAAGCTCGGCGCGCCTACGAGCGTCGAGTGCATCAAGAAGGAAGGAACCAGCGATTTCATGTTCCCGGAGAAATCGATCACGCGCTTCGACTTCCCGGCCCGCGGTTCGATGCCGGCGCTGAAGTTGTTCTGGTACGACGGCATGAAAGCGACGCCGGAAATCGAGGGAGTGCCGAAGGGTGAACTGCTCGGCGACCTGCCGTTCAGGCCGCGCAACCGGCAGCAAGGATCGCGGCGGCAATCGAACGGATACATCGGGCGCATGTTCGATTGGGAAGAGTTCCAGGCCGTGAAGGCGGACCCCGAGGCTCGTCATCCTACCCCGGACGGCAGCCTTTTTATCGGCGAAAAGGGCATGATCACGACGGGAACCTACGGCGAACAGACGCGCCTGCTCCCGGTCGAAAGGATGGCCGAATACAAATTCCCGTCACAGCTTCTCACGCGTTCGCCGGGGCACTATTCCGATTGGATTCGCGCCTGCAAGGGCGGCGAGCCGGCGTGCTCGAACTTCAACGTAGCGTCACCTTTCGTCGAGTGGATGCTTCTCGGCGTCGCCGCGCTCCGAGTCGAAGGCAAGCTCGAGTGGGATTCCGCGAAGATGAAGTTCACAAACAATCCGCAGGCGAACAAGTTCCTGAAGCCCACGTTCCGTAAGGGGTGGTCCATCGGGTAGCGAACGGCCGTTCCGCCGGCCGCGCAACAACGCGGCCGGCGGCCTTTCTTTACCGCTGCACATCACATATCGAACCGCTTCACCCGCGCTTCCCACTTGCCCTACACGGTCTGACGCAACGTGCCCGTCCATCTTGCCGCTTCAAGGTAAGGCACGAATTTCGTGAGATCGCTCTTGTACTCCGTTTCCCCACAAATCCGCCGATCGGGTGTGTCTGTTGGTCCGGCCGCCCGTGCGTTCCGCTTGCGCCGTCAGTCCCATCCGGCCAAACGGACCCGAGCCGCGCATTCCCTTTAGGCGGTCCCGCGCGCGCCCGAATAGGCGCCAGAGTCAGGATGAGACACCAACTGCCGCGCCCCCTTTCAGTTCAATCGGCGTGACAAACGCGACGTGTATCGGGCCTGACGGCGCGGAATCGTCCGCGCTGAGTTCCAACGAGGTCAGCTCCACCAATCCCCGGTCTCATACTCTACTTCGCCAACACGGCGAACGCAGCGGCGGAGTAGGGTATGGAAATTTCTCACGTCGAATAAATGTATATCGAAATGGAATCCAGCGCCCGCCACCAATCGTCAAGCCATCGAGGTGGCCCGCGCGGAAGACGAAGGGGCGGGGCCGTCCCGGAAGTCCGCTTCGACCCTCGCGCACCGGTGCGCGGACGTCGCATGCCGCGGCATCCGTGCAGCCCGCGACGCACGCGATCTTACGGAAGGCGCTGCCGAACGCCCCGCGAACAATTTTCCCGGCTTGCCCCGGTGGAAAATGGATCGAGCTTCGGGCTGCGAATAAAAGCGGAAACGGTAGAACTCAAATACCACGGGACAGAAGTCTCTCGAGAGCGGTCAGGTCGTCGCTGCCGCCCATGACGATCAGATGGTCTCCTGCGGCGACTTCGGCCTCCGCAGGTGGATTGAAGGCCATTTGACCGTCCGCTTTGCGGATTGCCAACACGATTACGCCCAAGTCGCGCCGGATTTGCATGTCGCGCAGGGACTTTCCCGCGAAAGGGCTCTTTTCGTCCACCATTACCTGTTCTATCGAAACGTTCAAGCCCATGCCCGCGCCAGTCGTGAAGTCGAGAAAGCGGGCGACGTGGGGCTGAAGCAGAGCCTGCGCCAGCCGGTGTCCCGCGATGGCGTACGGCGCGAAAACGGTATCCGCTCCAGCGCGGCGCAGTTTCTGCTCCGCTTCCTCTTCGGCGACACGCGCGGCAAGATGCAAGTCGGCGTTGAGCGTCTTGGCGGAGAGGATCAGGAACAGGTTGTCGGCGTCCGAGGAGAGCGCCGCGACCAGACCCTTGGCGCGGGCAACGCCCACTTCCCGCAGCGTCGCGTCGTGCGTAGAGTCCGCGGCGACGGCCATGTACCCGCTCCGGATTGCGCGCTCTACTTTGTCCGGGTTGCTGTCAACAACCAGGAATGGCGCGCCCGCGCGCTGCAACTCCGCACACGCGCTGCGTCCCACGCGGCCGAAGCCGCACACGATGTAGTGATTCTCAAGTTTGTCGATCATGCGTTTGATCCGCCGCTTCCCGTAAAACTCTCCCAGTTCGAGCTCGACGATCGTCTGCGTAACGGCGCCGCCCACCAG
Organism: Bryobacterales bacterium; assembly: GCA_009697455.1. Classification (GTDB taxonomy): domain Bacteria; phylum Acidobacteriota; class Terriglobia; order Bryobacterales; family Bryobacteraceae; genus SYKU01. Next base: position 13,953 of record SHUI01000044.1, on the reverse strand, counting down.
GAGCATCGTTACGACGCCTAAGAGCATTAGGAAAGAATTGAAGATCCGGCCCGCCCGGCTCAGTTCCTTCAACTCCCCATAACCCACGGTGGTCAGGGTGATCAGCGTCATGTAGAACGCATCGAACGGAGAATAATGTTCAACGACGATGAAGCCCGCTGTCCCAGCCAGGAGCGTGAAACAGAAAATGCCGGCGACGATTCCCAGACGGCGCGCGAATCTGTCCATGAAAGCGATCTCTATTTTCGCTGGAACGCCGGATTGTACGCCCCGGAAGTAGCGAACCCGCCCAAGTCCTCGTGCATCGGTGAATGACGCGGGTAGCTGTCGAAGACATCGCCCGTCCCCAGCATACGGGGATCTTTCTGTGCGATGAGCGCCGCTTCAAGGTCCGCGCGCATCTTGCTTTTTTTGGCCCCGTGCTCCCGCTCCGCGGCCAGATTTTTCAGGCACCCTGGGTCGCGCCGGATATCGTATAGTTCTTCTTCCGGATGTTTGCCGAAACCTGCCTCGAACAGAGGCCGCACCGCAGGCTCGTCGCGATGCGCCATCATGAAAGTCTTCGTAGGACTATTATCGATGTCATAAAACTTTTCGGGGTCGCCCGTCGGCCATCGCTCCGGTTTGAAGTTGCGAACGTACAGGTAGTCCTGGGAGCGCAGGCCACGCGAGGGGTAACCGAGATTGTCAGGCCTTGCGTGTGAATGCCGCTCGCGGCCGGCTTGTACGTACGTCCGGCGCGCCGCAACCGGTCCACTCGAAAGCAGCGTCGGGAGGAAACTTTGCCCGGTAACCGCCGCCGGGACAGTAATGCCCGCGGCCTCAAGAAATGTGGGGGCGAAATCGATGAACGAAGTGAGATCGCCGATTGTGCGCCCGCCCTTGAACCTGTCCGGCCAGCACACCGCAAGCGGCATGTGAATGCCGTACTCGGTCACCTGTGCCTTTGAATGCGGGAACGACATGCCATTATCGGCGGTTACAACAACGAGCGTATTCGACAGCTCACCCGCGTCCTCCAGGGCCTTTAACATGCGGCCAAGGTGGCGGTCGAAGTGCTCGATTTCCTGGTAATAATCGAGCAGATCAGACCGCACCTCGGGCGAATCGGGCAAGAAGGGAGGTACCGCAACTTCCGACAGTCTCTTGCCCGACGCCGCGCCCGAGCCAACCTTATAGGTGCGATGCGGCTCGTGCCCACCGTACCAGAAGCAGAACGGTTTACTCTTTGGCCGCTGACGCAGAAATTCCGCGAAATTAGCGGCGTAGTCGTTATTGCTGACCGCGCCGTCCTTCGCCGGTGTCGTCTTTTCGTCGAACGCCGGGCCGGCTGGATTGTGCTTCCACCCGGCTCCCTTGAAGTTGCACGGCCCGGCGCCCTTGCCGGTGAGGCCCACGAAATATCCCGCCGAGGCTAACAGATCCGTGTAGACAGTAAATTTCTTCGGGAAGAAACTGGCGTGAGTGCCAGCCTCTTCAAGCTGCCACGGATAACGGCCGGTAAGGATCGCGGCGCGGGAAGGGGCGCATCCTGGAGAAGCGCAAAAGGCGTTCGAGAATAGCGCGCCCATGCGGGCTACCCGGTCGAAAGCCGGTGTTTTTACCACTCGATCGCCTGTTGCACCTGTACTGGTCCACGATTGATCGTCCGCGATGGCGAAGAGGATGTTGGGGCGCGCGGTCTGCGCAACAATTGAGCCAACGGCGCCTGCAGCGCCGCCGAGGAACCTTCGTCTTGAAATCATGCCGTCTCTTCGCCTTGTACTGTCAGTGATCGCAGCCCGTGTCGCGGCCGCTTTGCCCGAATCGTGAGCTTACCATTTCGTAAGCCCGTGTGCCTTCACGAAAATTTGTATATCCGGTGCGCGGTGCGGCCCATGATCCACTCCTTGTCCTCCGGCGTGAAGAACGGAATCATCTCCTTCATGATCAGGAATTCGAAAAAGTTTCCGTAGATCAGCCGCTTCGGACCGTAGCGGTCGTAAAGCCTTCGCAGAAACGGCCAAACGTCCCGATAGGGCGTCTGGTTCGTCTTCGACGGATTGTGCAGCGACGTGCGGACGTAGACGTTCGGCAGCCGCGCCATATCGAGCAGCGGCCCGAAGCCCGCGCTATCGGGCGCTGTGATGTCGATCATGGCGATGTGATCGATCACCACATTCACGCCTGGAAAACGCGCTGCCATGTCCGCCACCTGGCCCACCTGTTCCGGGGCGAGGAAGATGTTGAACACCGCGCCTAGCTTTTCCGCCATCTTCCACAGCGGATAACTGGCAGGATCGTTGAGCCACTTCACGTCGCGGTCATAGATCGGGCTGAGGCGGAGGCCCACAAGCCCGTCGTCTTTAATCAGCCGTTCGAGGCGCGAAGCGTTCTGGGCGTCGGCGGGCGGGAAAAGCCGATAGCCAACCAGGAGTCCGACGCCCGCGAACTTTCCCGGGTAAGTCTTTACGCAGTGGCTTGTGTAAGCGTTGTTTCGCCCGTAATAGCAGACATGCGAAATCACTACATGGCCTACGCCGTAGGTTTTCATTTCGGAGAGAAGGTACTCCGCCGAGTAATCGTGCCGGGGAAGGCCCTTGGGGCAGGTGGCCAGATCAGGGTCGATACGGAAGCGCGGATCGCCGGGGTTTGCGAGCCAGGCGTGTTCCGCGGCATTTACCAGGGGCGCGGCTGGCGCAGCCGCGGGGATAGCTGAGACCGCTGGAGTGAGAAGGACCGATCGCCGAGTTAGTAAGGGGTTCATTGATCGAGATCGTATCGAAGAAGTGACCGCCACCGCAAGCCGGGGGCAAACAACGGCCGGCTTTTGGCTTCGACCGTGTGTTTGGCGGACTGGCTGACGGCTCACGCCGCTTACGGCCAATTGCTCTGGTGATCACAAGCCTTTGATAGGATAAATAGATGAGTAAGCTCACCAAGTTTCTGCCGCTTCTGACGCTCGCGTTGGCGCCGGCACAGACCCCGCCGGCAGCAACGCCTGCGGCTCCAAAACCAGCCGTGGCCAAACCAGCCGTGGCCAGGCCGGCCGCGGCCAAACCGGCAGTCGCAAAGCCCCCGGCGGCGAAGCCGGCGATTCCGAAGCCTGCTGCCGCTAAGACGCCCCCGGCGAAGCCAGCGGACCCCACCGAGAAAGTAGTGCTTACGATCGGCGAAGAGAAGGTTACAGTGGCGGATTTCGAAAAGCTGATCGATTCCCTGCCGGAACAGTTCCGCACGCAGATTCGAGGCACGGGCAAACGGCAGTTCGTCGAACAATTGATACAGATCAAGGTGCTGTCGCAGGAGGCCCGGAAGCGGAAGATCGACCAGACGCCTGGCTTCATGGCGCAGTTGGCCTTTCAGCGGGATAACCTGCTCGCGCAGTCGCTCTACTCGGACATTGCCGCCAAACTGAAGATAGGCGAGGCGGAATCCCGCAAGTATTTTGAAGATCACAAGGGCGAATCCGAACAGGTTCGCGCAAGGCATATTTTGATCAAGATGAAGGGGTCTCCCGTCCCGTCGGCGCCGGACAAGAAGGAACTGACGGAAGAAGAGGCCCTGGCGAAGGTCACGGAGATCCGGAAGCGAATACTCGCCGGTGAGGATTTCGCCACCATCGCCAAAGCCGAGTCGGACGATAAGGGGTCGGGGCTGAGCGGCGGCGATCTCGGGTCGTTTAAGCGCGGAGCAATGGTTCCGGCATTTGACGAGGCGGCGTTTACGCAGCCCATCGGAGTGGTAGGCGAACCCATCAAGACGCAGTTCGGCTACCACATCATCAAGGTGGAACAGCGAGATTCGAAGACGTTCGACGAATTGCGTCCTGAGCTGGAAAAGAAGATGCGGCCGGACTTGGCGCGCAAGGCAATGGAAGATCTGCGGAAGGGGTCGACTGTCGTCGTGAACGAATCCTTCTTCGGAGCGCCGGCGACGGCCCCGAAGCAGTAGACGGTATCCTGTCGAAGCGTGCCCGGTCATGAAACAACTGTGACAACTGGCTGCCGGCGGGGCAGGCGATCGCTTTCCGCCGCCTGCCTTCTTCAGCGCGGATGGCATCCCGGACTTGGAACGGGTATATCCGCACAGGCCCGAATTGCCGGCACATCGATGATCTGGACTCCCTCATCTCGCGACTCCACGGCTTTAACCAGAGCAGTTGTCATCTGCCGTATCGTTACCAAGCCTAGCCGGCGGGCGGTGTCGCGCGAAGACGGGATTCTTTCGGACGTCCAGTAGAGGGGGATGAGTGCAACCGGCCACCAGTGGCCTGGGCCCAGCACGTACCAAGGGCGCAGAAAGACCGCGTTCAGCCCCGCTTCACAAATCAAAGCTTCTCCGCGAGCCCGCACGGAAACGAAATCCTTCATCACGGGCGCGGGTTGCGCCACGCTGAGATAGACGAAGCGGTCTACGCCCGCTGTTTTCGCCGCGTCCACGGCAGCTTCCACGGAAGGAAGATCGATCGCGAGGAATTGTTTCGCCTTGGACGGCGAAGGGTGCGCTACGCCTATCAGATGCACGAACACATCCGAACCGCGGACGTGCCCGGCGTAGGTGCCGGCGTCGAGCGCGTCCCCGCGAACAAGAGTGGGACCGGGCGGAAGCTTCGATTCGGAACCGGCCCTGACCAGAGCCCGCACCGCATGACCGCGCGCGCAGAGCCTCGCGATTAGGCGCGAACCCATGTAGCCGGTTCCGCCGGTAACGAACACCGTCAGTCTTCGAGGAGCCACGTGCGCCGCCTGCTCCGCGCGGCCAGGAAGAGGAAGAGAAATGCGCTCAGCATTCCTAACGAAGCTCCAAGTCCGATAAAGCGAGGCTCGGAGGATCGCATCGAGACGGAAACAGCAACGTTTACGAGTACTGGAATTGCCGCGGCGCAAAGAGGTAACTTCGCCTTGTCGAGCGAAAACAGCGAGCGCGAAGTGATCTCAAGCAACGTCCACCCCACCAGGCACGGCGCGAGTCCCAGAAACACGTCCGCCACAAGCCGCGTGGATTGAGCCGTGAAACTCCCCCGCTGAAACAGTTGAGCGATCACCGGACCTCTTACGGCGAGACCGACCCCGCAGGCAACGGCGGCGGCAACCGCCGCGATCAGCGTAGTCTTGTCGATGAGGCGGAAAGCTTCCCTCAGGCGCAATTGGCTTCTCAGCCGGGCAATCTCCGGCAGCAGCGAATTTGAGACCGGCATGATCAAAAACGCGAGCGGGACGCCAATGCACTTCATGCAGTAATCGAGCGCGGCTGCCATTCCCGGCCCGCCATGCGTGGCGTAGGCGCGCGTTACCGTTATATTCGAAGCGATCGCGACGGCGTAGATCAGTATCGCTCCGGGTTTCGAAATCAACTCGCGCCATTTGGTATCGCACCTGACGGCGGAATCGCGATCGAGTCCGCGGCGCGCGCAGAAGTAGACTACGGCGAACTGAACCCAAGCGCCAAACGTATAGCCCACGGCGAATCCGTAGACCCCCAGGAACTTCCACATCGACAGGGCCCCGGCAATCGTAAACAGATTCAGGGAGGCCTGATAGAAGGCCGACGGCGCGAACCGCCGGTCCGTGAACAGCAGCGCGGAGTGGATGGCGGCGGCGCCAGCGGCCATGGAGGAGAACGCCCCGATTCGCAGTATCGCTACCGCGGTTGGCACATAGGCGGCGTCCAAACCAGGCGCGAGTACACGCATGATCCAGGGAGCGCCGATCACAACTGCCGCGGTAAGAACAGCGAAAACCCAGGCGAAGACGCGGTTGAGCTTGAGGAACAGAGCGGTCCGGTCGGCCCCCCTGCGCTCCGTGAGCATCGGCACAAACGCGAACACCATTGTGTTCGTAAGCACCGAATTCAAAGTGTCGAGCGGGCCGATGGCCACGGCGAGCGCGTCCGCGGCGCTGTGGGTGCCAAGCAGGTAGGCGGTAATCGCGACCCGCAGAAATCCCAGAACATTACCCGTCAAAAGGCCCGCGACGATCGTGAGACCGCCCCTCACCAAAGGGCTTTCAACCGCGCGGGTAATGGCGCGGTCGACCGTCGCGGCCGGCGGATGCTGTTCTAGTGTTCTCAAGCTCAGGCGGCCGTTGCGCCTCGCGCGGCCGCTAGTGCCGCTTCGTAGTTGGGATGCTCCGTGACTTCCTTCACGTACTCGGCGTGGCGAATCACGTTGTTCTTGTCGAGCACGAAAATTGCCCGGCTCTCAATGCGAAGGTCCTTGATCAGCGTTCCGTAGTTTGAGCCGAACGAGCCCTCGCGGTGATCGGATAGCATCTTGATCTTATCGACGGCGAAGGCCCCGCACCAGCGCGTCTGCGCGAACGGAAGGTCCATGCTCACGGTGAGGATATCCACCCCCGGCAGCGCGGCTGCTTCTTCGTTGAACTTCTTCGTCTGCATGTCGCAGACGGGAGTGTCGAGTGAAGGCACGACGCTGATAATCCGTACCGCGTTTCCCGTGCCTGCCAAATTGACGGGTTTCAGCCCGCCGTCGACAACCGAAAAATCCGGAGCCGCATCGCCGGCTTTCAACTCTGGACCAATCAAGGTCAGGGGGTTTCCCTTCATTGTGGTCGCTCCTGGTCTTTCCATATCCGTTTATCCTCTCGCTTTCCTGAAAATCGCTTTCTTGCAATATTAACCGACTATTGTAGCAATTCGGCGAACTTTCGCGGATCGCTTGTTGGCAGTTTGCAGCTATAGTTTTCGCAAACGTAGGCGGTCGTCGTCCCGCCAATCTGGCTCATTGTTTCTATCACAGGGAGCCAGTTCGCAAGCTTTGCCCGCGTCTCCGCGTTCTCGATCAGCAGCACGATTCTGTTGGGCACGAACCTTTCGTTCAGCAAGCTCAACATCTCCCCGGTTCTTTCGGCGGACTTTTCGCCCACGAGAATGATCTGTTTGGGCTTCGAGAGACTGTATTCCCAGGCCACGAGCATCTGCGGCACGCCGACGGGCGCCGACATGATTCGTGGCGCAAAAGCCGCAAGCGCGCGATCGGCCGTTTCCCGCAAATCCTTCCGATCCGTAATCTGGGCGAGTCGCAGGAGGTTCAGCAGTGCAACGGAGTTTCCGGAAGGTTCGGCGCCGTCGTAATCCTCTTTCAATCGCATGACAAGTGAACTATCGCCCGCCCCGGAACTGAAGAATGCGCCGCTGGCCTTGTCCTCGAAAAGCTCGATCTGCTTTTCCGTGAGGCCCAGCGCGGCATCTAGATTCCGCGTGTCGAACTGTGCTTCGTACAGGTCGAGGAGCCCCTGCGAAAAGAACGCGTAATCGTCGAGGAAGCCTGGAATGGCGGCCTCTCCCTGGCGGTAACGGCGGAGGAGAATTCCGGTCTTTGGGTCGTACATCTTGCTCAGGATGAAATCGGCCGCGCGCCGGGCCGCCGCGGCGTAGCGCGGTTCGTCGAGAATCGCGCCGCCCTTCGCGAAAGCGGAAATCATCAGACCGTTCCACGCAGTCAACACCTTGTCGTCAAGGTGCGGCCGCACGCGTTTCGATCGCATCGTCATCAAACGCGCGGATGTGACGGCGATAGCAGCCCGTACTTCGGCCTCGGTCTTCTCAAATTTCCACGCGGTCTCTTCGAGCGAGCGCGCCTCGAAAAGGATGTTCTTGCCCGTGAATTCATGGTGCGGATCGTTCGCGACGTTGCCGTCTTTCTCCACTCCGTAGCGGTACTCGAAGACCGGATCCCCGATTTCCGCCTGCGTGAAAACGTAGAAAGCGCCTTCGCCTTTTTCCTTTGGTTTTGCCGGGTCGATAACGCTATCGGCGTCTTCGGCCGAGTAAAACCCGCCATCGCGGTCGAGCATGTCGCGCAGTACGTAGTCGAGGATGCGCCGCGCGACGGTGGAGTAGGTGGCGTCGTGAGTGATCTGGAAAGCCTCGAGGTAAGAAATGGCAAGTTGCGCCTGATCGTAAAGCATCTTCTCGAAGTGAGGAACGAACCAACGGTTGTCCACCGAATAGCGGTGAAACCCGCCGCCCAACTGATCGTTCATGCCGCCTTTGGCCATCTCGCGGAGCGTAAGCAACACCATGTCGAGCGCTTCGCGGTTCTTCGTGCGCGCGTGGTATCGAAGCAGGAAATTGTGCGTGACGGGACGGGGAAATTTCGGTTCGCCGCCGAATCCGCCAAGTTTCGAATCGAAGCTGCGGCGAAAGATCAGGAAGCCGCTTTCGAGCGCTGCCTTGTCGAGCGCGAGTCCGGACCCGGCCTTGGCCGGCGCCACTTCCGCCTGCTTGCGCAACTGAGCGAGCACGTCTTCGCTCGATTCGAGGATCTTCGGGCGCTCGGAGCGCCACGCTTCGGCGATGCGTTCCAGCAGCGAGGGGAAGCCGGCGCGCCCATAGCGATTCTCCGGCGGGAAATAGGTCCCGCCGACGAACGGTTTCAAATCGGGCGTTAGCCATACGGACATGGGCCAGCCGCCGCCGCCCGTGGTGGCCTGCACGTATGCCATGTAGATACGGTCCACGTCGGGCCGTTCTTCGCGATCGACCTTGATTGAGACGAAGTACTTGTTCATGATGGCCGCGATCTCTTCATTCTCAAAGGACTCGCGTTCCATCACGTGACACCAGTGGCAGGTCGAGTAGCCGATGGAAAGGAAGATGGGCTTGTCTTCTTTGCGGGCTTTCTCGAACGCCTCAGGACCCCAGGGGAACCAATCAACCGGATTGTGCGCGTGTTGCAGAAGGTAGGGGCTCTTTTCCAGAGACAGTCGATTCGTATGCATGGGTTTTCCTTGGGGCGGCTGCTGCGCGCGGAGCGCGGCTACTGTGACGGACGCGAGAATGAGACGGGTCAGCACTTGAGGTTCACGCGAGCGGCTGCCGTTCCGGCAGCATTTTGGGACATAGTCACTTCTCAGGGTACAACGGCGGGCAGTGTCGATCCCGTTGGGGCCCGATGCGCGTGCGCGCGGACGTGGTCCCAGATCATACGATCCTTCGCGGCGCGCAAGCCGATCTGTTTGACGTGGGTACAGCCGGAGGTACTCCAGGACGTCGTAAACCGCGATGCGGGTTCCCTTGATACAGGGCTTTCCACTCCGAACAGACAAATTCTCCGGAATTCGATCTTGCCACTCCAAAGCGCAACTTGATCCTTGAGGTCCTCGCACTTCTGCGCGAACAACTCGGCCGCCAGCAATACAGCGGGATCAGTCGCGGGCCAACGGCGAAATCCGGCCGCTTCCGGTCAGGGCTGCTCTGTCCGCCAGGACCGCGCGGATTCACGGTCACCCGGTCCGGCTCCCGCCATCAAGAACGCGTGCCGACGCCCCATGCCGTAGAATGGTCGATTGGCAACCCAACTGCATCCCGGCAAGACCGCCACCCTTCTCAGACAGCTCGGATTTGTCACGGCAACGGCGCTCGTCGTCTCGAACATGGTGGGAACCGGCATTTTCGGCACCACCGGCTTCATGGTGGGGCAGCTTGGCGACGCGAAGATCATCCTCGCGGCGTGGGCCGTCGGCTCGCTGTTCGCGCTCGCCGGCGCATTCAGCTATTCGGAACTTGGCATCAACTTTCCCAGTTCCGGCGGCGAGTACGTTTACCTCACGCGGGCCTTCGGGCCGACCTGGGGCTTCATGACCGGCTGGACCTCGTTTTTCGCCGGCTTCTCCGCGCCTATCGCCGCGGCCGCCCTTACCTTCTCCAACTATCTGGGCCATTTCTTCCCGGCCCTGCGAGAGGAGAGCGGTCTCACCGTCGGTTCCGGCGCATTGACTTTGAAGTTCGGCGGAGCGCAGTGGGTGGCGTCCTCGCTGATTCTGATTTTCACCGCGCTGAACTGCTTCGGCGTGGGGCGGGTTGCCAAGATCCAAAACGTGCTGACCGGCGGGAAAATCGTCGTCATCGTTCTGTTCGTCTTCGGCGGTTTCCTCTATGGCAACGGTAGCTGGAACCATTTGTCGGAGGCGGCTGTTCGGACCTCATCTACCGCGCTGCCCGCGCAGTTTGTCGTAACCCTGTTGTGGGTCATGGTGTCTTACAGCGGATGGAACGCCGCCACGTACGTAGCTGAAGAGTTGAAGCGGCCGGAGCGTACTCTTCCGGCGGCGCTCGCCGTGGGCACCGCACTTGTGACCGCGCTCTATCTGGGACTCAATCTGGTCTTTTTTTACGCCACGCCACTCGAACAAATGAAGGACCACATCGCGGTGGGCTCGCTCGCCGCGTCGAATTTGTTTGGCCCCCAAGTCGCGGGGGTGTTCGCCGGCGCGATGGCCCTTTCCATCCTCTCGACGGTCAGTGCGATGGTGACCATCGGGCCGCGCGTCTATTACGCCATGGCGCAGAACGGCGCGTTTTTCCGGAAAGCCGCGGTGGTGCATCCGAAGTGGCGCACGCCAACCATCGCGATTCTGTCGCAGGGCGCCTGCGCCTCGCTCATGACGCTTACGCCGTTCCCGCAACTGGTGTTCTTCATCGGCATGAGCCTGACCTTCTTCACAGTGCTTTCGGTGGCGTCGCTGTTTGTCTTCCGCCGCCGCGAAGGATGGCAGAGGCTGAAACCGGTGAGCTTCTGTTTTCCGGCCATTCCCGCAGCGTACATTCTCGTTGGCGGGTGCATGACAATCTACGGTATCATCTGGCAGCCCAAAGCCAGCTTCATTGCGCTGGCGAACATTGCCGCGGGAGCAGTCATATACCGGCTGTGGCTGCGCGACCGGCGCCTATGAGGCGAAGGGACCTGCTGGCGGCGGCCGCGGTGACGCCGGTTTTGCCTGCGCAGACTCCGGCAATCGATCCAGCCGTCGTGGCGCGCCATGACAGCGCCGTCGAAACCTACCTTAAGCTCCAGATCACCGATCCTTCGAGCCGCTGGCATGGCGGCTTTCTCGACGAGTACGGTCTATGTTACGCGGGCACGGCCGCCGGAAGCTGGACGATCTTCGTACCCGCGTTCCTGCACCCGGGGTCGAAGTTTCATAAGAACGCACTGATGATCGACCGGCTTCGGCTCTCGGCTCAGCATCTGGCAAGGATGCAGAACGCCGAGGGAAACATCGACAATCCGGTCACGAATTTCAACTCGCCCGCGGATTTGTCTTTCGCGGTGCGCGGCGCGGCCACGGCGGCGGTGCTCGCGGCTCGCGCGGGCGATCGAGAACTGACGGCGATCATGGAGCCGTTTCTGCGCAAGGCGGGCGGAGCGCTTGCCGCGGGCGGGGTACACACGGCGAACCATCGATGGGTCGTGTGCGCGGCCCTTGCGCAGTTGAACGAGTTGTTCCCTTCGCGCACCTATACGCAACGCATCGACAGGTGGCTTGCGGAGGGGATCGACATCGACGAGGACGGCCAGTTTGCCGAGAGGAGCACGTCGCAGTACAATCCCATCGTCGACAGCGCGCTGGTAGTGATGGCGGCGAAACTGAAGCGGCCGGAGTTGCTTGATGCCGCGCGGCGCAATCTCGACTCCATGCTTTATCTGATGCATGGCGATCTCGAACCCGTCACGGAAATCTCGCGGCGGCAGGACCGCAATCAGCCGGGCTCCATGGTGAGCTACTGGTTTGCGCTTCGTTACCTTGCAACGCATGATGGCAACGGCCAGTTCGCCACACTGGCACGAATCTTTCAGGAGCGGGCGGCGAGTCTCGCGATCCTGATGGAGTATCCGGAACTCTCGGCGCCGCTGCCGGCCACAGCGCCTCTTCCGGACGATTATGAACGCGAGTTCCGGAAGTTGGGCATCACGCGCATCCGCCGCCGTTCGCTCAGCGCGACCCTGTTTCTCAGCCACAATAGCCGCTTCCTGAACGTGCGCGACGGCGACGCCGTGGTAAGCGCGGTTCGATTCGCAAGCGCCTTCTTCGGCAAGGGCCAGTTCGTTCCGGCGGGCGCGGAGAAGAAGGCCGGCGCATACGTTTTCGAACAACCCGAGCTTGTGGCCGCGTATTACCAGCCGCTTGAGAAGGCGCGCTCCGTTCCCGCGGACGAGGACGAGTGGTATCGAATCCGCAAAGAGCGCAAAGCCACGGAAGTTTGCCGGCTGGTTCAATCCGCTGAGGTGACGGAAATCCCGAACGGGCTTCGCGTGCGGGTTCGTTCGCAGGGCACCAGCAACGTTCCGGCCGCCATTGAGGTAAGTCTACGCGCGGGCGGCAAACTCGAAAACTGCGTTGCTGCTCCAAACACGCCCGATGGTTGGCTGCTCGGAAGCGGACATGCTCAATACACGATGGGCGCGGACACCGTGCGCATCGGGCCGGGTCTCGGCGAACACCGTTACACGCAAGTTCGGGGGGCGGAGGCGAAGATCCCAGGTCCGGCGGTGTATCTTTGCGGCTTCACGCCCTTCGACCACACGTTCGAGATCGTGTTTTCAACTAACCGCGAACGGTAACGATTACGGGGTTGCTCGCCGCGCCTCTGACCACGATGCGTAGCGAATAGGCCGTCGGGTTCAGCCTGGGAACTACCAGGTTCACCTGATAGAGTCCCACAAAGTCGGGCGCGAGGCCCGCGAAGAGCGGTTCGAACCTGGCCGTCCCCAGTTGCACCTCCACCGGCCCTTTGGCGCGGAGGAGCGACGTAGTGGGAGCGGGAACTCCGGCTGCGATGTTGCCTTCCACCGCACCCAGGCCCGTCAGGTAAACAGAAAGCGCCTCGCCGATCCGCGCGGGAGAAAAGTCCGTCACAAGGGTTCCGTCCTGGTGAAGCACGGCCGGAAACGTTCCGTTCGGGTAAGTCAGCGTCAGGATCGCGGGCGCGGTGTCGAGCACGGTGAGCGCCGTCTGCGACCCTCCGTTCGGCGTGGAAACGCGAAGGGTGGCCGCGCCTTGAACATCAAACGGAAGCTGCGCGTTGATTTGCCCGCGCGACACGAACAGTAGAGGAAGCTTGATGCCGTTCAGCGTGACTTCCGATCCACCGAGTTCCGTGGGCAACGGCGTCACCGATGCAGCCCGGTCCTCGGGAGCAAGGAAGCGTCCAAAGATACTGATCAGCCCTCCAGGCCCCACGGCCGGCGTGAATGAAGCCGCGTTGACAACCGCGCTGTCGGACGACAGCAGCGGGAATGGCGCCAGAGTGAAGGATTCGATCTGCGTGCCGTCGGCGCGTACCGCTGTTGCCGTCATTCTCGTGCCGCGCACCTCGAACCTCACATAGTGGGAGGTGGCATCCGACGCGGCGAGCCAAGGCCGGGAACTGACGGGGAACAGGTCAGCGCCTCCGCCGCCGGTTGTCAGATGGATGGCGCCTACATTGGCGTCGACGAAGACCCCATTTCGAATTGGTCTGGTCCTCTCGTAATTATGCTCGTGTCCGTTGAGTACCAGTTGGACATCGTACTTTTCAAGGATCGGAATAACGCGGTCCCGGACCACGGCACAGATGGGATCGTCCTTATGATGCTCATTCGGGTAGGCTGGATGGTGGAAACAAGCCACGCGCCAGAACTTGCGCGTGGATTCGAGATCGTTATCGAGCCAGTCCAGCATACGGCCGGTGCCCTTTACGGCCGCCTCCAGGGGATCATTCGTATCCAACACCACGAAGTGAACGTCGCCCCAATCGAAGGAGTAGTAACGGCCGCGGTCCGCTACCGGCACCGTGCCGGCGGGAACGGAATGCACCGCCAGCGCGGGCGCCCCTTTCGCCGTGTAGTATTCATGGTTGCCCATCACGGGGAAAAACGGAAGCTTCGACATCACCCCGCGAAGGGTTTCAAAATAGTACCTCTCAAATTCAGCGTACGTACCGTTGGAGTAAGCCAAGTCCCCCAGGGCGATCAGAAACGCACCACGTTCGTTCTGGAGCGCTGCCGCAATGTCGCGCGCGCCCTGCGTCGCCTGCCCGTTGTCACCCATCACAATGAACGTGAAGGGTCCAGGGGCCGCAGTCTGAAAGCGAAATTCATCCGGCGAAGCCTCGGGAAGGAGGTTCTCGCCGTCGACCAGGACGCGGTAGAAGTACTGCGCTCCGGGGGTAAGGCCCGTCACATCCGCC
>SHUI01000043.1 GCA_009697455.1 Bryobacterales bacterium | reverse complement strand
ATCTGCCGTGCCGTGGCTGAAGGCGGCCTTGACGATGAGGTTGACCACTCCATCGTTCATACCGGGCAGCATTATGACCCGGAGATGAGCGACGTTTTTTTTCGGGAACTGGAGATTCCCAGACCGAGCTTTCATCTCGAGGTGGGCTCCGGAGCCCACGGTGAACAAACCGGCGAAATGATGAAGCGGCTTGAGCCAATCGTTGCCGCCCAACGTCCTGACTGGTTGCTGCTGTACGGCGATACCAATTCGACTCTCGCAGGCGCTCTTGTCGGCGCGAAACTCGGGGTTCCCGTGGCTCACGTGGAGGCCGGATTGCGAAGCTACAACCGCCGGATGCCCGAGGAAATAAACCGGATTGTCGCGGACCATCTCAGCAACATCCTCTTCTGCCCGACCGCAACCGCGATGCGGAATCTTGCGAGCGAGGGCCTTTCGAACCGGGCCGTTCTGAGTGGCGATGTCATGTACGACGCCGCCCTATACTATCGCGCCCTCGCCGAGAGCCGCGGTGGACCGCTTTCCGACCGATGGACATCGAAGAGCTTCGCCCTTGCAACGGTCCATCGCGCGGAGAGCACTGACGATCCGGATAAGCTGCGGGCAATTTTCGCCGCTTTGGAACAAATATCCGCCGAGTGCTGCCCCGTTTTGCTGCCGCTACATCCACGAACCAGGAAGCGCTTATCGGAGGCCTCCATCGAAGTGAAGAAGGTCACTCTGATCCCCCCAGTTTCCTATCTTGAAATGTTGTTGATCGAGAGCCGCGCCAGGTTCATTCTAACGGACTCCGGTGGCGTCCAGAAGGAGGCCTATTTCGTGCGCGTCCCCTGTATCACGATGCGGAACGAAACCGAATGGGTCGAAACTCTGGAGCGAGGATGCAATGTGCTTGCCGGGACCGATACGCAGGCAATTCTCCGAGCGGTTGGTGATGCCGGCAATGCGGGGCACTGGACCGAAAGCTATGGCACGGGACAAGCCGGCAAGGCAATTCTCGACAGCCTGCTGCGTGGCCAGCAGTTACCCGGGTAACAATCGTGACAGCTCTCCTTGTAGTTCTCGCGTTTCTCCTGCTGGTGTTGTTCGGATTCCTTCCAACGATTCTGCTCGTCCGGGACTCCTCGTCCGGGAATCGAATCCTGCTAACTCCCATTCTTGGCCTCTGCATGGAGATCCTGGTTACGAACTTCCTCGCCGTCTTCCGGTTGACGGGATTTTCAATAGCGGTAATCTCTCTCACACTATTTGTGGCTCTGGCGGTTGGCTTTCCGTTTCGGCGGGGTCTGGCGCAGCGGTTCGTATCGCCGGAGTTTCAGTTCGAAGCGTCGCCGGCGCGAAGGTTTTTTTTCGATCCAGTCGCCGATCTGTCAAGAGAGGAGATAAAGCGGGGCGCGGTACCTATGGTTATCGCCGTTGCGACGACGGTGCTGATCTCGTGGCCGCTGATGTTGTACGGCCATGGTGACTATTGGGGGTTCGCCAACCCTGATGCGGCCTTCTACATGAAGATCGTCGAGCGCCTCTACACCCAAAGTTTTAGCGTTCCGGGGATTGATGAGGCGTACGGGTATGGCTCGAGCATCTCCAGGACGCATGCTGTGCTGGGCGTTTCCTACTTTCCTTCGATACTGTCTGCGTTATCGGGCATTGCGCCCAAGTATTTTTTCAACATTCTATGCGCTGTTGTAACCGGACTAACACCGCTATCCCTGTACTTCCTGGCAACTTTTGGATTCAAGATCTCGCGCCGCGTCGCTTTAATCGCCGCAATCATGATTGGTTGCAGTCCGCTGCTGGCTAACTCTTATTACATTAGCGCCCTCGGCTCGCTCTGCCTCGGGATTCTGGTTCCTGTTGGCGTCGCGTTCTGCATCCAGTACTTGGCGGAACCGTCGAGAGTAGCGGCAATCCTGCTCGCGACCGTTACCGCCGCGATGTTCTATTGTTACTACCCCGGTTTCGGCATGATGGCGATCCTCTACACCGCCATTGTGGGGAGCGCGTTGATCCAGGGAAGGATCTCCTTCAAACAATTGCGATTCGTCGCGCTTTCGCTCGCGGTCCTGATCGCCGGCACGTTTTCTTCGCAGTTCTACTTGCTCGCGCAACAGCTATTTATTGAGACGTTTAGCGGTAGGCTCCAGGCAGGGCTCGCAAACGAGACGACAATGTTTTTTGGCCTCTGCCTCACCGAGGAATTCGTACCGTTCCTATGGGGACTGAAGTTCCCCGCGATGCCCGTCGCGCTCGGCAGTCTCTCGTCCGACGTAACATTTCTGGTTTTGTTCGGACTTGGCGCTTTGTACATTTGCCTTCTCCTGCTCTCCACGGCAGAACGGTTATCCGGCCTTCGACGGGAGTATAAGTTAACCTCTGTGGCGATCATCCTGTCGCTGGCGGCCTACATGTACAGCCGTAATGGATACGCGGTCTTTAAGCTGGTCGGCTGGACGCAGTCATTTATTCTCATTGGCCTTGCCGCCATAACTGTGGGCATCGCCGATCTCCTGGAAAGGAAACAGAAGAGGCTCCTTGCCGCCGCGCCCTTGGTTTTGTTGGCCGTCTATATTGGCTTGAGCTTGACTCATACGGCAGAGCTCGGCCTGATATCCGCGAGGCCAGGCGAGAAGGCGATACCTCACAACGCCGGCCGGTTCGAGCTCAGCGATTTCCGGACACTCGAGCAGCTAGACGCCAAATGGGGACCAAAAGGCTTCAACATCGCGCTTCCAGATCCCGTGGCGCAGCGCTGGGCTGTTCCATTTCTGACAGCTCCCAAGCTGCAATTCCTGCCAATCCTGGGCCTGGAGGTTGAGAATAGCGATTCGCGGCAGGTTATCTCCGACATGAAGAAAGCACGCGATCGTTTTGAAACGTCGTATGTGATGGTGGGCGGCGACGTTATTGCAAACGACGGCCGCGGCGCGTGCCAGTCGCTTTGGTCCAACCGTGTCTTTACCTTGATCGATGTGGCGCGATGCCAGAATGTGGTGGCAATGGGTCCGGGCTGGTACCGCATGGAGCGGAACCCAAAGAGTCCGGATTACTGGCAGCGCCAGTTCCGATGGCTGCGGAAAAGAGGCGTCTTGTTGATTTTGAACCCCTCCCGCCAACCTCAGCGTCTGCGGTTCACGGCAACATCCGGATATGGCAACCCTTCTCCGTACAGGACCGTCCGGCTATATGCGGATGGAGAGCTCTTTGACGAAATCCAGATACGCGGATACGCTCGAGTGACGACGAAGCCCTTTACGGGTGCTGGACCGTGGTCTCGCATCGAGTTCATGGTCGAAGAGGATGCGAAGCCGCTGCCGCGCCGTTACCCTTTCTGGAGCGCCTGGGTCCCTCGCGACGCTCGATCGTTGAACCTCGCCGTCGCTGACATCGCTCTCGAACCAGACGGGCCGGGTGCTCTGCCAACCTCCTCTCGAATCGAGTTCCGGTCGACGGAGCAATTCGGCAAGACGCTGATAAACGGCATTTACCCGGATCGGTGGGCCGGATCCAAAGCCAGTGTAGAATTGGCGATTCCCACGGGAGCGAAGACGCTGGAAGTTAGCGGAACCATACCCGCCGTGAAGAGCTTTTCTTTTCCGTATTCCGTTCGACTATTGGCGGATGGAGATGCCATCGGCGAGCAACAGATCGCGCAGCCGGGGCCTTTCAAGATTCGATTCTCCCTGAGACCTACGGGCCGGGCCGCTCAGACCTTTGAAATTCTCCCCGCTTCGACGTATGTCGCGAGCGACCTAGGGATCGGGAGCGACACCCGTCCGCTCTCTGTACAACTGGACCGGATTGCCGTGACGACAGACGCCTTGGCGCCGGTTTCACGCTAGCGGAGTGGCAAACTGGGTGCCAGCGGCCAAGTTACCTACACGTCCAGATTCTTCACATCCAGCGCGTTATCTTCAATAAACTTGCGCCGGCTTTCCACATTTTCTCCCATCAGCGTGGAGAAAATCTCTTCGCTCTCGACGGCGTCTTCCAAACGCACCTGCAGCAGCGTGCGCTTCTCGGGGTTCATCGTTGTTTCGGCGAGTTGCTCCGCGTTCATTTCTCCCAGTCCCTTGTAGCGTTGAACAGAAGCGTCCTTCTTCCCCTCGCTCTTCACGTGCGCCAGCAGCTCCCGCCAGTTCGCCAGCTTGTCGCGGTGCTCGTTTTTCGACACCACGAACGGCGGATCGTTGAACTTCGCGGCCTGCCGCGCCAGCACCCGGTATCGCTTGTAGTCCGGCTGCGAGGCGAGCGAAATCCCAATGAGCCGCTCGGCGTTTGTGGAATCGGCGTAAGCGATCATCCAGGCCGAGTGCTCCTCGTCCTGCTTTAGCTCGCACTCGATCTTCGCTGCCTTCAGAGCCTCCAAGGCCGGTGCCAGATTCGCCTGCTCCGCGAAATCCGCTTTCGTGTCGAGGCGGAAATTCACATTGCCGAGCATCTCCACCACGCGCGCGTCGCGGAGGCGCCGTTCCACTTTGTGCGAGATCTGCTCGAATTCGTCGAGCGTCATCAGAAAGCTGCGCAGTTCGCCGCCATCGATGCGGGCTTTGGGACCCGAACCGTTGAAGCCGGTTTCAAGCGAAAGGTTCTCCGTGGCCCGCCGCATGATCTCCCGCGTGAATTCCTTCTCGTCCTTGATGTATTTCTCGCTCTTGCCCTTCTTGATCCGGTAGAGCGGCGGTTGCGCGATGTAGACGTGGCCCCGCAGAATCAGATCCTGCATGTGCCGGAAAAAGAACGTAAGCAGAAGCGTGCGGATATGCGAGCCGTCCACGTCGGCATCGGTCATGATGATGATCTTGCCGTATCGAAGCTTGGCGATGTCGAAGTCGTCCTTGCCGATCCCGGCGCCGAATGCCGTGATCATGGCCCTGATTTCCTCATGGCCAAGCATCTTGTCGTAGCGCGCTTTCTCCACGTTCAGGATTTTGCCCTTCAGTGGAAGGATCGCCTGCGTACGGCGATCGCGGCCCTGCTTTGCTGTTCCACCGGCCGATTCTCCCTCCACCAGAAACAGCTCGCACCGCGCCGGATCCTTCTCCTGGCAGTCGGCGAGCTTCCCTGGCAATCCGCCTGAGTCGAGCGCCCCCTTGCGCCTCGTCAGGTCGCGCGCTTTTCTTGCGGCCTCTCGCGCGCGAGAGGCGTCAATCGCCTTCGACACGATCTTCTTCATCACCGCCGGATTCTTGTCGAAGAACTCGCCCAGCTTGTCGTTGACGAACTGCACGACGTGGCCCTGGATATCGCTATTCAGCTTGCCCTTGGTCTGCCCTTCGAACTGCGGTTGTGAAATCTTGACGCTGATGACGGCGGTGAGGCCTTCCCTCACGTCGTCACCCGTCAGATTTTCCTTCACGTCCTTAAACAAACCGCCCGCCTGCCCGGCCGCGTTGATGGTTCGCGTGAGAGCGCTGCGGAAGCCGCTCAGGTGAGTGCCTCCGTCCACGGTATTGATGTTGTTCGCGAAGCTGAACACGTTTTCGGAGTAGCCGTCGTTGTACTGGAGAGCCACCTCCATCGCCAGATCGCCGTTTGGCAATTCCTTCACCCCTTCAAAATTGATAGGTTTCTCGTGAAGGACGCTCTTGCCCCGGTTAAGGTGCTTGATGAATTCGGCGATGCCGCCGCTGTAGTGAAATTCGTGATTCTTGACCGGGTCCACGCGCTCGTCGGAAAGCGTGATGGTTAGGCCTTTGTTGAGGAACGCGAGTTCGCGCAGCCGCTGGGCGAGCGTGTCGAAGTTATACTCGGTCGCCATCATGATCGTGGGGTCAGCCTTGAACGTGACACGCGTGCCCGTCTTCTTGCCGGCTTTGCCCATTCTCTGGAGCGGCGCTTTTGGCACACCGCAAGCGTACTCCTGTTGCCAGGTGAATCCTTCGCGCCAGATCTCAAGTTCCAACCGCTCGGAAAGAGCGTTCACGCAACTGACGCCCACGCCGTGCAGACCGCCAGAAACCTTATAGCTTTTTGAATCAAACTTGCCGCCGGCGTGCAGCATGGTCATCACTACCTGCGCCGCTGAAACGCCTTCTTCCTCGTGAATGTCCACCGGGATCCCGCGGCCGTTGTCTGTAACGGTGACCGAGTTATCGATATGGATTATGACGTTGACTTCGTTGCAGTGCCCCGCCAGCGCTTCGTCGACGGAGTTGTCCACAACCTCGTAAACCAAGTGGTGCAGACCCATCTCCCCGGTTGAGCCGATATACATCGCCGGACGCAGCCGGACCGCTTCCAAACCTTCCAGGACTTTGATGCTACTGGAATCGTAAACGTCGCCGGTTCCGGCATTCTGTTCATTCGCCATAGTACGCTTCAAATCCTCATTGGCATGACGACGTAGCGGTAGAGATAGGTCGTTCCCTCACCGCCTGGACGCATTTCACCAGCGTTCTTCTGATCTTTCAGTTCAAACTTCACCGTCTCTTCAGAAACCACGCGCAGAAAATCGAGCAGATAGTGCGCGTTGAATCCGATCTCGATGTTCGGACCGTCGTAATCGGTGGAGACGCTCTCTTCGCTTTCTCCTGTGTCGGACGAGGATGAGAAGACCTTCACGTCTCCCGGACCGAAGTTCACGCGGATCGCTCCAGAGCGTTCGTCGGCGAACTGAGCAACGCGGTCGATGGCTGACTTGATCTCCGCCGTACGTAAAACCACCGTATGCTGGGAGTCTTTTGGCAGAACACGATCATAGTCTGGAAAGTTACCGGTCAGACGCCGCGTAATCAGGAGGCGTGTGTTGAAGCGGAAGAAAAGGTGATTTTCGTCGCCTGCTACCGCTACCTTCGAATCGGCGCCGCATTCAGCCGAGAGCTTGACGATCTCGCTCATTGCCTTCCGGGGAATCAACGCGCGAAAAGGGTGGCCAATCCCGTTGATCGGCGCGGTCGTCTCAACATAGGCGAGACGATGTCCGTCGGTCGAGACCATAGTCATGCCGTCGGGACGCAGAAGAAGCAGCGCTCCGTTAAGCGTAAAGCGCGATTCCTCCGCCGAGATCGCAAATATCGTCTTGGTTATCATCGACGAAAACAGACTCACGGGCAATTCGCCGGTTGCCTCCGGCATCGAGGGTAGTTCCGGAAAGCTCTCACGTGAAATACCGGCGATTCGAGTACGCGAACGGCCACAGGTGAGATTCGCCCACTGGTTATCTAGAAACTTGATCGTCACATCGGAATCGGGCAGTAACCTCACGTAATCGAGGAGTCTCTTTGCCGGAATGGTACCAGCGCCTTCGCGCTTGACCTGCGCGGGGCAGGAAGAACAGATGCCTAACTCCAGATCGGTCGCCGTGATGATGAGACGATCCCCTCTCGCCTCCAAGAGCACGTTCGAGAGGATGGGAATCGTGGTTTTCTTTTCCACCACCCCCTGCGAGAGGCCGAGTTCCCGAACCAGGTCCGCTTTGCTTACCGTGAATTCCATAGGTTAGGCTCCTGTTTCTACCGATGAGATCAATACCAATACATAGAGAGAACCGTCTTCATAGGGCCTGTTGAAATGTTGAAAAGCGCCTAAATTACTTAAAAACATACCACTTCCCGCCGGAATTTCTTGTGGAAGAACACCTGTTTCAGTGTGCGAAACCGGAGCCACCCAGACTTGTTCGACACGTTGCACAGCAGTTTTCCGGACCGTTTGTGCATAAACATCTTAAAGCGTTCTCCATGAGAGAGTTGCGCTGTGGTATTTCCTGTTCAAATGTGAAGCTTGAAGAACACTCTATTCTACCATAGAGCGACGGTTTGAGTCGGTCTTGGCACGTTCTAACTTCAGCTTGCCCCAAGCCGCAACGCCAGCTTCGAACGTTGATGTGGAAAATATCGTTAACATTATTGTAGTGAGTCTAATAGCCTGTGTATGAGCCTGTTGATTTCAGCGTTTGTCTGTTTCATTTCCATCACCCGCTGGATGGAGTGAATCACCGTTGTGTGATGCTTCCCTCCGAAAGCCCGCCCGATTTCGGGGAGTGACGCCGCTGTCAGTTCCTTTACGAGGTACATTGCAACCTGTCGTGGTTCCACAATCGTCTTTCGGTTGCTCTTTTCCTTGAGTTGGGACTGCTTGATGCTGTAGTGGTCCGCAACGGCTTTCTGGATCGCGTCTATCGTGACCCTCCGTTCCGGCGCCTGGGAAAGGTGCTTAAGCATCTGATGAGCCATCTGAAGCGTGATTGGCGCATCCGTCAGCGACGAGAAAGCGATCAGCTTAATCAGCGCCCCTTCCAACTCCCTTACGTTGCCCTTCGTCCGGGTAGCGATAAACGCACGGACCTCTTCCGGTAATTGAACGCCTTCGATTCCGGCCTTCTTGTCTAGAATGGCCATCTTGGTTTCGAGATCCGGCGGTTGCATGTCCACCATCAGACCCCATTCGAAGCGGGAACGGAGGCGTTCCACCAGACCCGGAATTTCCTTGGGCGACGAATCACTTGAAATCACGATTTGCTTTTGATGATCGAACAGATCGTTAAAAGTGTGGAAGAACTCTTCCTGAGTGCGCTCTTTGTTGCCTAGAACCTGGATGTCGTCCACAAGTAGGACGTCCGCGGAGCGATAGTGCTGATGGAACTGCGCCATACGCTCCGAGCGGATGCAGGCGATCATCTCGTTCATGAAGCGCTCGCTCGATGTGTAGACAATCCGCATGCCGCTGTAGTTTTCGATCAGCGACCGCCCGATCGCGTGCATCAGATGGGTCTTCCCGATGCCGACACCGCCGTACAGAAACAGGGGATTGTAGCTGCGCGAGGGAGTGGTGGCAACTGATTTCGCAGCGGCGTGCGCGAACTGGTTGCATGCGCCCACTACAAACGTGTCGAAGCTGAACTTTGGATTCAGCTGAGTGACCGGAGACGTGAATTCCGGATCCCGCGGCGCAACCTCCATGCCTGATGTTGACGGAGACCAGCCGTTCGCGTTACCCGACAACTCGTAGGCGACTGCAGTGAGACCCGCCGCCCTAACCTTCGGGCTGATGGCGCCGGCGTATTCGGATTCAAGCCAGTTTCGTGTTTCTTCGTCCGGAACTGACACCCAGAGAATTCTTCGTTCGATGCGGATAAAACGAGTATGCTGGACCCAGTTCTGAAAGCTTTCAGCGCTCAGCTCCGATTCAAGCCGTATCTTAATCTCGTCCCATGCGTTCATTAAAGTCTCGAAAACACACACGTCACAAGCACAAATTCCACAAGTTTTCCACTGCTGTGGAAAATGGACCTAAGCTGACTTAGGATCTGACCGTTGCCAACGGGGGGACTATCCGCAGCTTTGAAGGATTTGCGTTACGACGAATCCAAAGCAGTGTTCAGTCTAACACATCTGAGGCGAGCGGCATTAAAAATTTAGAGTCTTTCGATTCATAAACTTACAACATCCCCGATGGAAGGGAAGGCGGCTTAACGGGCTCAGGAAGAGGGTATGGAAATCTGTAACAGATTGGAAAATCGCCTGTTAGCCTTCCGCTTTCCCTACCACCGTCACGGCCACGGGGGAATCCCCGATTTTCACATGCAGGACCCAGTCGTGATCGCCTTCTTTGGCCACATCAGGAAATTTTCCGGAGGAGGATGAGGAGATGCTCAGAACCGCCGGGTGAGGAGTACCGGACGCTTTTCGGCTCATCGGCATTAGTTCGTCGAAGTTAGGGGTCGAAGCAGCATCCTTATCGTCGGCCGCGGGCACAAGGACTGCGAAATCGCGTTGCGGGGAAACGCCGAGATGATCGCCGTTAACCGGGTGCAAGCCGTAGCGTAACGTGTAAACACCGGCGGCGATACTCTGGCCCCGGCGGTCCGAACTCTTTGGAGGAAACCGGATCGCGCCGATAATCGAGCCATGCGGCAAAGCCGTGAAAGTCTGTCCTTCTTCCGTGGATTTCGGACCGGAGGGAAGCGACGTACGGAACCAGAGTTCACAAACAGCCGTGCCATTCGCGGCAACCACTCGCGTGCCTTCCTTCTGCATGAGGGCCGCTATCGCGGGGGCCAGTTCGCCTGGAGGAGTTCCCGCAGGCTCGATCTTGTACTGAGCCAGCGCGCTCGCTGCGGCGACTAGGAGAATCGTCAGAGGTTTGTACATAAACTCCTTAAATAACTATTATAGAATGCACGGAGGTGCGCCGGGTAGATGCAAACGATTCTGGTTATTGACGACGACGATAGCTTGCGCGACACAATCGGCGTGATGCTCGAGCGGGAGGGCTTCCGCGCCGTTCTGGTTGCTGATGGCAAGGAAGGCTACGAGAGGGCCTTACTCCTCAAGCCCGATCTGGCGCTGGTCGATCTGCGCCTTCCAGGCATGACAGGCACGGAGATTTGCCGTAGACTTCGCGCAACCGGCGCGTCCACGCCCATCATTGTGCTCAGCGCTATCGGGGATGAAGTGGACAAGGTGCTGCTGCTTGAGATCGGCGCGGACGACTACGTGGTGAAGCCATTCGGCGTCCGCGAACTGCTCGCGCGCATCCGGGCATTGCTCCGCCGCGTGTCGCCCGACGCGCGCAAGGTGGTTCACTTCGCGGAAACGGAAGTGGATCTTGAGAGGCGGATCGTGTGCAGGCGCGGTACGGAAATTAAGGTAACTCCGGCCGAATACAATCTACTCACGTATTTCCTGAACAACCCCGACCGGGCTCTAACGCGCGACATGATTCTGAATTCGGTCTGGGGCTATGAATCGTTTCCGAACACGCGCACGGTGGATGCACATGTGGTGAAGCTCAGGCAGAAGCTGGAGCCTGATCCGAATGCGCCGCGTCACTTTTTGACCGTGCATGGCGTAGGGTACAGATTTCTACCGTGAGAGAAGACGATGCGGAGAACCATTCTTATCGTCGAAGATTCCGACGCTTGGACCGCCGCCCTTCAAATCGCTCTTGAAGCCATCCCTGGAATCCAAGTCGTTGTCGCTACGTCCGCCGCGGAAGCCTTGCGCCTGCTCGATACGCGCGAATTCGCGGCGCTGGTCACGGACCTCAACATGCCGCGTATGGATGGCTTCGAGTTGATCCAGAATCTGCGCGCGGGCAGCCGCCACGAACGCTTGCCGATTGTCGTCATCAGCGGCGACACAGACATTGAAACTCCCCGGCGTCTTACGCAGTTGGGGGTGAGCGCTTATTTTCCAAAGCCATTTTCTCCTGCCATTGTGCGGGCAAGATTGGAGCAATTGCTCGATGCGAAAACGAATATCGATCACCGTCCTTAGCGCGCTGCTGCTATTCCTGCCAGCCCCGCCGCTTGCGGCCCAGGGCGAGCCTGCCATGAAGCAGGTTCTTGACCGGCTTGAGCGGCTGGAGCGCGAGAACCGCGCATTGGCGGACGAGCTCCGCAAATTGAGATCCGAAATCGCGGGCCTTTCCGCCCTCGAAGAAAAGATGGATATCTAGGAGCACCGCATCGCCGAGCAGGCGCAGACGAAGGTGGAAGCATCTCAACACTTCCCCATCCGCGTTACCGGTATGGCGCTGTTCAACGCGTTTCTGAATTCCAAACAAAGCGGCACTGCCGCGGAGAATCCGCCGGTGGCATCGCTTGCCAGGGGCCCCGCTCTTGGCGGCGCGACTCTCCGCCAGACCGTCGTCGGCCTTACTTATCAGGGGCCTCAGGCACTGTGGGGAGGCAAGGTGAGCGGCTCGGCATTCTTCGACTTCACGGGAGGAACCACTCAGTCGGTAAGTCATTTGCTGCGCCTGCGGACGGCAACGATCGAGATTGATTGGAAAAACCGCGCCATCATGGCTGGGCAAGACAAGCCGCTGTTTTCCCCGCGCGAGCCAAACTCGCTTGCGCAAGTGGTCCTGTCGCCGCTCACCGGATCTGGAAACTTGTGGCTGTGGCAACCGCAGGTACGCTTCGAACAGCGGGTCCGCCTGGGAGACAGCACGACGTTCCGCGCGCAGACCGCGCTTTCTCAAACCAGCGAGCCGTCGGCCGCCGTTCCCACCCAGTTCGCGGCTTCACTTGAACGCGCGCGTCCGGCGCTCCAGGGACGTTTCGAGATCTCCCACCGGTTAGATGGCGAACGGCGCTTCGAGTTCGCGCCCAGCTTTCACACCAGCGCGACCCACGTGGCCGCGACCTCCGTTCCTTCTCATCTTTTCTCGGTCGATTTCTTCGCCAATCCATGGAAGCGGCTGGAGACTACGGGCTTTTTTTTCACCGGACAGAACCTGGCGATGTTCGGCGTAGGCGGAATCAGGCAGGGCTTCACGATCCTTGGCGCCAGGCGCGTGATTCCGGTGCAATCGAAAGGAGGCTGGTCGCAAGTGACGTTCCACGCTCACAGCCGGCTGACGTTCAACGTTTTCGGAGGCATTCACGACGATCGCAACCGGGATTTGACGGCCACCGGCGTCGCGCGGAACCAAACCGGCGCGGCGAACATGTTTTTCCGGATCGCGCCGAACGTGCTGGTCGTATTCGAGGCGGCGCAGACCCGGACAACCTACCTCGGGGTGGGGAATCGACTGAACAACCATTATGATCTCGCTCTTGCGTATCTTTTCTAGCCACGTAGGACAGGTCTCCTGGCCTGTCTTGCGCAGGCGGGTTGCCCGTCCCACGTTGAGCTTGGGAATCGCGGTATTGTTCGCCGCTCCCTCGATCGCCGCTACGGTCGAGGGCAAGATCTCCCTGACAGGCTCGCGTCAAACCACCGCCCGAAAGCAGGATCTATCGGGTGTCGTGATCTGGCTCGAAGGCCAACCCGCCGAGCCGCTGCCGCCCGCTTCGCGCACCATTCAGATGGTCCAGAAGACCAAGAAGTTCACTCCTCACGTGCTCGCCATCCCTGTTGGAAGCACCGTGGATTTCCCAAACTTCGATCCGATCTTTCATAACGCCTTCTCAAACTTCGCCGGACAACCTTTCGACACCGGCCTCTACCCGCCGGGCGCTACACACAAGATTCGATTCCGCCGCGATGGCGTGGTCCGCGTATTCTGCAACATTCACCCGACCATGTCCGCGGTTATCGTCGTGTTGAAGAGTCCGTACTTTACTAGCACCAACGTGGCCGGCGAGTTCAAGATTACGGGTGTGCAACCCGGCGAATACCAACTGCGTGTCTTTCACGAGCGGGCCACGCCGGAAACATTGAACGCCCTGGAAAGAAAGGTCGCCTTGACGGACGGTCCTCTGAGTCTGCCTGAAATTTCAATTTCTGAAAGCGGCTATATCGAAGGCGCACACAAGAACAAGCACGGGTTCGACTATCCTCCCGCGGCTGACGACCAAGCCCTATACCCAGGAGCGAGAAGGTGAAGTTTGGCAGGTTCCCGCGCCTCTCCCTACTTCAGAAGATCCTGCTGTCGACGTCCGTGTCGTTGACCGTTCTGTTCGCGCTGACGGGGCTGTTCGTTCAGAGCAGCGTCGTCAGCACGACCACCAGCAGCCTCAACGAGGAAGTGAATGCCAGCTTCCAGGCCTACGATTCGCTCTGGCGCTCGCGGGCCGAGCTCCTGAAATCCGTGAGCCTGATTCTCAGCAGCATGTCGGACGTTCGCGCGGCTTTCAGCACGGGCGATCAGGCCACGATTCGCGACACAGCGGGCGAGCTGTGGGCGAAGGTGTCCGACGAGAACGCCGTCTTCCTGGTGACGGATCCGCGCGGTGAGGTCATCGCGTCCCTTGGCGGCCTGCCGCTCGCGACGCTTCGGGAACGCGTGCCGGTAGTCGCGTCGGTGGCTGCGCAGTTCCCAAAACAGGTCTCCGGCTTCCTCGCGCAACAGGATCAATTGTACGAGATCGTGCTCACGCCGGTGTACGTCGAGTCTCCCGGAGGTCCCGCGCTGATCAACGTGCTGATGGCGGGATACAAAGTGGACCGTCGTGTTGCGGAGCGGCTAAAGGAAGCTACTGGCGGTAGTGAGTTTCTGTTTCTCTCGGGCGGCAAAGTGATGGCGGCCAGTCTTTCCGCCACCGCCGCCGCCGAAACGGCGGGCCAGCTCGCGAGTGGAACCATGCGGGAGTACGCTCCACTGCGCGCCCCGCTGATCGGCATCCAGGGCGAACCGTTAGGTGAACTCTGGATACTGCGGTCCTTCGACGGTGTCAAACAGCGTCTCGCCGCGTTACGCGTCAAGATGCTGGTGGCGGGATTCTTTGCGATGTGCGCGGGGCTTGCGCTGACGACTTTTCTCGCGCGGAGAATCATCGGACCGGTGAACGAACTCGACCGGGCCGCCGAGGAAGTGGGCCGGCAGAATTACGATTTCCGGGTTCGCGTATCAAGCGACGACGAACTGGGGCGTCTCGGCGCGACCTTCAACGCCATGTGCGCCTCGATACGCAGCGCCCGCGACGAGTTGATCCGGCGGGAGCGTATTTCGACCATCGGACGGCTTTCGAGTTCAATCGTGCACGATCTTCGCAATCCGCTCGCCGCCATCTATGGAGGCGCGGAAATGATGGTGGACAGCGAACTTACGCCGCCGCAGGTGAAGCGTCTCGCGGGCAACATCTATCGCGCGTCGCGCCGCATCCAGGAACTTTTGCAGGATCTGGTGGACGTGTCCCGCGGCAAAACTGCTGGAGCGGAGTTGTGCCGTATCCGCGATGTGATTTCCGCGGCCGTGGAAGCGGTTTCTCACACGGCCGGAACACAAGGAGTGCAGATCATTCTTCAGGACACGCCGCTTGACATCGAAGTGCCGATGGAGCGCGCGCGCGTCGAAAGGGTGTTGGTGAATCTGATGGGTAACGCCCTCGAAGCGATGCCGGGCGGGGGAAAGATTTGTGTTTCCGCGCGTCTTGAAGAAGGTTCCGTGCGAATCGATGTCGCCGACGATGGACCAGGCATTTCTCCCGAGATTCGCGAGCGCCTCTTTCAACCGTTTGTCACTCACGGGAAGAAGAGCGGCCTCGGCCTCGGCCTCGCTCTCTCACGGCAGACCGTGATCGATCACAGCGGCGAGATTTGGGTTGAGTCGGAACCGGGCAAGGGCGCGCGATTCTCGATCCGCCTGCCCGCCGCGGTCGCGGCGTGAAAGCGGACAGACCTCTTTGGGCGGCGAAGAAGACGGCTGTTAGATGCTGCGGGTCATTTCCCGATAGCGGGTTCCGATCGATCCGGCTCGGACAGCACGGCCGGGGCGCGCAAAAAAGGGCGCTCTCGAATACTTCAATGATCCGCAAGGGAAAAATACCGCGCAACTGTTTTGAGGACTGGGACTATCACGAAGACACACTACGCGGCTTGAGCGGGGGAATTGCCGTTCTAACGAATGCTTCTTCGGCGCCTCAGGCGTCGACTGGCGTCCAGGATTGGGGGCGGATGGAAGCTCTCGCGTAACACGAAGCCCGTAAGCACAGTCTCGGCGCGCTCAATGCTCTCCATGCAGCCGCAGCCCAGTGCGGTACCGCCCCCCCTCAAGGGACTCAAATCCGTGGGCCGTTCGGCAGGCAGCCGACTGCCCCTCATAGAGCTATAATCGTCAGTCGGACGTGCGGATTCGTTCGCGGACGCACGACGCCGGGAGGCGGCTTTGAGCGCGGCTCTGAAAACGACATTCCGGTTCGCGGTCAACGGAAGAGCACGCATCATCAAGACGGAAGGGGATCGTCCCCTGCTTGAGGTGCTGCGCGAAGATCTTGGTCTGACGGGCACGAAATACGGGTGTGGCGAGGGCCAGTGCCGCGCCTGCACGGTGCTTCTCGACGGCAAGGCCGTAACATCCTGTCTGACGCCGGTGAGCGCCGCCGCCGGAAAGAAAGTCGTCACCATCGAAGGCCTCGCCACGGATGGAAAACTACACCCGGTCCAGGAGGCGTTCGCCGCGGAGGGCGCAATTCAGTGCGGCTATTGCGTCCCGGGAATGATTCTCACCACTGCCGCGCTCCTCGAAAAAAATGCGCGGCCCACGGACCGGCAAATCGTCGACGCTCTGAATGGAAATCTATGCCGCTGCTCCGGCTATCCGCGAATACTGGTGGCTGTGCGGCGTGCCGTGGAAATGAGAGGAGCAGCCGATGCCGGACAAGATTGATCTTCTCGAACCGCTTGAGCCCGAACGCTACGAACTGCGAGAGGCGCCGACATACGAGTTCACGCTGAGCCGGCGCGAATTTGTCGAGGTCGCGGGAGCCGGCCTGCTGATTACCGTCACGGGATCCGTCGCCCGCGCGCAGCCGGGGGCCGCAGGTCGAAGCGGCGGAACGCTCGAGTCGCGATTGCACATCGGGGAAGACGGCACAGTCACCATCCTGACCGGAAAAGTCGAGGTGGGCCAGGGATCGCGAACGGAGCTTGCAATGGCGGCCGCCGAAGAGATGCGAATCGCACCCGAGCGCGTGCGCGTCGTTATGGCGGACACGGATCTGGTCCCCAATGACGGACTGACCGCGGGTAGCCGCACGACGCCATCCACCGTTCCCGCCGTGCGGGCCGCTGCTGCCACGGCGCGGGAATTACTCGAAAATCTCCGGCGAACCGCGAAGAGTGCCGCAACCTACACGGACCTCGCACGATCGAGCGAACTCGCGGCGGCCTACAAGCAGACACCCGGCGGCGCGGCCGTAACACCGGTAAAGGATTGGCAGGTGTTGGGCAGGCCGCGCTACAGAATCGACGGCCGCGAGATTGTCACCGGAGCACACCAATTCCCGTCGGACATTCAGCGTCAAGGAATGCTATATGGCAGCGTACTACGCGCCCCGTCCTACGGCGCGACACTCGCCGCCGTCGATCCCGGCGCGGCCGCGAAAGCGGCTGATGCGGTGGCGGTTCGCGAGGGCAATTTCGTGGGCTGCGTCGCGCCCACTTCGTACGCGTCGCGCAAAGGTCTTGAAGCGATCGCGGCGACGGCTCGGTGGGAGACGAAGGAGCACCCATCAAGCGCCAAGCTGTTTGCGCATTTGAAGGAGACGGCTTCGAAGCCCGGAGGGGCGTCGCGCGCGCCTCGAATCCAGAGCAAGGGATCCATCGAAGACGGACTCGGTGAATCGAAACACCGGCTGCGCGCCGAATACCGCGTGCCGTTCATTCAGCACGCTCCGATGGAACCGCGCGCCGCCGTGGCCGAATGGGCGGATGGCCGCCTCACCGTCTGGACCGGTACGCAGAATCCGTTCGGCGTGCGCGATCAACTGGTGCAGGCGTTTCATTTGACACCGGAGAAGGTGCGCGTGATCGTGCCCGATTCCGGCGGCGGTTTCGGCGGCAAGCACACGGGCGAGACCGCCATCGAAGCGGCGCGGCTGGCCAAAGAAGCGGGACGCCCCGTATCGCTTCGCTGGACGCGGGCCGAAGAATTCATGTGGGCCTACTTTCGTCCGGCTGGTCTTTTCGAGATCGAGGCCGGCGTCGATGCGAACGGCCTCATCCACGCCTGGGATTTCTCGAACTACAACGCCGGAACGGCCGCGATCGAAAGCCCTTACCGGAGTGCGAATGCGCGAACGCGTTTCCTCTATTGCGATTCGCCGCTGCGCGAGGGATCGTACCGGGGGATCGCCGCGACGGCGAACAATTTCGCACGCGAATGCTTTATTGATGAGCTGGCCCTGGCCGCCTCGGCGGACCCGCTCGAATTCCGGCTGGCGAACCTCGACGATACGCGGATGCGCGACGTCCTGCTCGCCGCGTCGAAGCAATTCAACTGGCGGGAGCGCGGCGCGAAACGGACGCCACGCGTGGGCCGGGGGATCGCGTGCGGCACGGAGAAGGGCTCGTACGTAGCGGCCTGCGCGGAGGTCGAAGTGGACGTCAATAGCGGGCAACCGCACGTGCGCGATTTCGTGATGGCCTTCGAATGCGGGGCGATTCTCAATCCCGCGAACCTTCGTATGCAGGTGGAAGGGAGCATTATTCAGGGTCTCGGCGGGGCGCTCACGGAAGCGATCGAATTTGAGAACGGGCAACTGAAGAACGGCAGCTTCGCGAAGTATCGCGTGCCGCGTTTCCGGGACGTGCCGCCTTTCGAGGTGGTCCTGGTCAACCGGCCCGATCTGCCGCCCGCGGGCGCGGGAGAGACGCCCATCATCGCCGTGGCTCCGGCAATCGCAAACGCAGCGTTCGATGCAACGGGCGAACGGTCGCGCTCGATGCCGGTGCGCGTGAAAGCATGACATTCGGAAAGCTCGTCCTTCTCATCACCGCGATTGGCGTCGCCGGCCAGCACGTGTCCGGCGAGACTTTCGCGATTACGGGAACGACGGTAATCGATCCAGGTTCAGGACGAGTCCGGGCGGGATCGACCGTTGTAGTGGAGGATGGCCGGATCAAGTCAATCCAGCCCGCGGCAACCGCGTTGCCGGGAAACGCGCGCCGCATTCGGGGCGAAGGGAAGTACCTGATTCCGGGCCTGTGGGACTCGCACGTTCACCTTACGAAGCTGGGCATCGGGTCTTTGCCGCTCTTCATCGCCAACGGCGTTACGTCGGTCCGCGACATGGGCAGCGATCTCGGTGAAGTCGCGGAATGGCGCAGGCGAATACTAGCCGGCACACTGATTGGGCCCCGCATCAAGACTTCCGGGCAGATCCTCGAGTCCCGCGCGAATGTGGACCGCATGAAGCGCGAGCGCGGGGTCGAGCCCTTCGAGCGGATTCGTATCGGCATTGCCAGCGCCGAAGAGGGGCGTGCCGCCGTGGCGAATCTGATCTCTCGCGGCGCGGACCATATCAAGATGCGAACGACGCCTGATGCATCCGTCCTCGAAGCCGTCGCTCTTGAATGCACGAGACTCAAAATCCCCTTCACCGCTCATCCATTGGCGCAGCTTGCCGATTTGATCCGGATGAGGCAACGGAGCGTGGAGCACTTCGGAGCTTTTTCTCCGATCGGCGGCTTGACTGACAGCGAGCGCCGCTTGCTCTTCGCGGGCATGGCGAAGGCGAATGTATTCATGTCGACCACGCTCGCGAACCTCGATGGCTCCATCTTTGTGCCTTACGCGGAAGCAAAGCGAAGGCTCGACGATGCACACGGGAGGGTCGATCCCCGCCGGAAGTACGTTTGCGGGTATCTGGTGGAAGATTGGCGCGAACAGGTGGAGGAAAAGAAGGACGCGCCATACGCCGAACTGGAAAAAATGCTGCCCGGCCTGTTTCGCGACTTGCGTGGAATGCGCGAAGCCTCGGTGCCGTTCCTCGCCGGCACGGATGCCGCGGTCGCGCTCATGTATCCGGGATTCACCTTGCACGACGAACTTGAGAACCTGGTGAACAAGGTCGGATTTCAGCCGATGGAAGCGCTTCGCGTCGCGACCTACAACCCTGCCTTGTTTTACGGAGAGCACAGTCAATACGGCGCTATCGCGGTGGGCCAGTCCGCCGACCTGGTGTTGCTCGACGCCGATCCACTCGTGAACGTCGGCAACACCCGGAAGATCCGCGGCGTAATGCTTCAGGGTCGCTGGTTCGACGGAAATGCGATCCGGAAGCTGCTGAAGGGCGCGGAACGTCATGCTGCTGGAGACTGCTGGTCGAAGCAGCAATGAGATTGGGCGAAGCTAATTCCGATTCGCCGCGCGAGCGAGGAAGATGCGGAAGGGATCGTGGCGACCTGGCGGATAATCGGAGACACCGCATTCGACGCGCGTGAACGCTCGCGATGCATGCCTGTGCGCGCGAAAACATGATATTCCGGAAATCCTTCTTCCTGGTCGCTCTCGCTACGATCGGCGTTGCCACGAGTCTGCGCTTGTTCGGCGTGACAGTTGCGATCACATTGCGGCTTCAGGTCAGGAAGAGTCCCGCACAGTCCCGCACGGTTGGTCCGCGGTGGTGCCGCGGCTTGGTTGCCGCAACGGGCCGAACTCGAGTTGGCCATCAAGGCTGGGAAGACATATAGGCCTCTAGTACCACTTGCTTTAGTACCAAATCGAACTCTTGGTGGCGCAAACCGAAGAAAAGATGTTCGCCGAAGGTTAGCTCCGTGATAACGTTAGTACTGCTAGCGATTTGCAGGACCTAAGGAGATTGATTGCCTATGCTCACAGTAAAACAGGTTGGATTGCTCGTCCTTCTCGCGGTCCTAAGTTGCGGTCTGATGTCCGGAGGAAACATCATCCTGTCTGGGCACGACAACGACATCCATTGCAGCCTCTACGCTTCCACCGGGCCAGCGGGGGGATGCGACCAATTCCTGGCCATGGCCATCTTCGCGCGGAATGGCTCGATCTTGCCGGTCCTGGCATTGGCGACGGGACCCTATCTGGCCGCGACCCTGGACTATTGGAGCATTCCTTACACCCAGGTGGACCCGGAAGCCGGAGTTCCCGATGCTGCCTTGTTCAATCCCAGCTTGTACAGCGCGATCGCGGTGGCTTCTCATGTCAGTTGCGGGGGCTGCGACAACAGTACCGCCGGAATGGCCAATCTGGCGCTGGCAGCGCCTTCGTTTACCTCGTTTTTCAATGGCGGAGGTGGGATTCTTGCGTTTGCCAGCGCATCCCTGGGCACCGCCTATTACGATTTTATTCCGGCGAGCGCCGCAGTGCCGGGGCTGGTGGATTGCTCTGTCGGTTGCTTCACCGGGACGGCGGCCGGGGCCGGCATCGGCATTCTGGCTAACAACGACGATTTCACCCATAACTTCTTCGAGTTTCCGGGTGTCGGCGCCATGGATGCGGACTGGAAGGTTGCGGAGACATACACAGGCACAGCGGAAGGTGGCGCCCTCTCCCTGACAGACCAACCGATAACCGTGTTTATCGAGAACGGGACTATCGGGGGTGGCGGAATCTCCACTGCTCCGGAACCCGGAACCGTGGCCCTGTTCGGGCTCGGTATGGTACTCCTGGCTGTGCGTCGTCGTCGCATGCAGTAGCTATGTCGAGTCGGCTAGCACGCCAAGTGCAGCCGCGCCTGCGTGAACGTTCGGTCGTCGACCGTTTCCAAACCGGAACGACGGCAGGAAATTATTGGGTCAATGGGAAGTGACTTTTCGTGTTCGCCGAGCAGATGACAGCGATTCGGCAGGGATCGTGGCGGTCTGGCGGACAATCGCCGAAGAGCGCATCTACTCGGCGGTCGATGAGCCGTGGACCGTCGAGCAGGAACGCGCCTATCTGAAGGCGCTCTCGCCGCGTGAGGCCGTTCACATCGCCGTCGCCGGCTCGGGGACAATCGCCGGATTCCAGAGCCTTGATCTTTGGGCGGCTTCCATCCGCTCCATGATGCACGTTGCGCAAATCGGTACCTTCCTGTTGCCCGAATGGCGCCGGTGCGGCGTGGGGAGCGCGCTCTTCGAGGCCACCCGGGCATTCGCGCGAGACGTGCATTACGGCAAGATCGTGGCTCAGGTTCGCGCTTCGAATGGGCCCGCCCAGGCGTTTTACCACCGTCTCGGATTTCGAGCGTGCGGCCGTCTGACGCGGCAGGTGAGAATCGACGGCATGGAGGACGACGAGATCCTCATGGAATTCTTCCTCTGAAGTTGGCCGCGGTCCCGAATTCCCGCTATCATGCAGATCAGCCATGCGAGTCCACTACGCCGCACTTTCTCTGTTTCTTGCCCTTAATGCACTCGGACAGCAGGTCCCGCCGCGCCGGGCCAACGATCCGGCGGCGGTCGAACTGTTTCGCGACCGGGGCCTGGGCCTTTTCATCCATTGGTCTGTCGATGCGCCACTCGGCGGCGTGATCTCGCACTCGCTCGTTGGGGCGTCGCCGGACTACGTGGATCGCTTCTTCCGCCTCCTTCCCGGCCAGTTCAATCCAAACCGTTTCGAGCCGGATAAAATGGCCACACTCGCGAAGCTCGCGGGCTTCGAGTATGTCATGTTCACCTCGAAACACCACGCCGGCTTCTGCATGTGGGACACCGCAACCACGCCCTTCAGCGTCGTCCACACGCCCTATGGCAAAGACCTGATGCGTGAGTTAATCGACGCATTTCGCAAACAGGGCATCGCGATCGGTCTCTACTTTTCGCCCGACGATTTCTGGTGGCTTCACCAGAAGGGAATCCCGCTCAACCGCCACGTAAAGGGAGTCTACCCTCAGGAGATCCCGGAATTCATGGATTACACACGCCGCCAGCTTCGCGAAATCTTTACCAAATATGGAACCATCGACTACTTCTTCTTCGACGGCCCCGCGGAGCAGCTAACCGATTTCGCCTGGCAGCTTCAGCCGAACCTTGTGATCACGCGCGGCATCATGGAAACGCCCGAACAATATATCCCCGGTGTTCCGCTGAAAGGGGCATGGGAAGGTAACCTCACGATGGGTACCGAATGGCCGTGGAAGCCAACGAACGAGGTTTACAAATCCGGAACGGAGCTGATCGAGATCATGATCGAGACGCGCGCCAAGGGAGGCAATCTGCTTCTGAACATCGGACCGAAGCCGGATGGCGAGATCGCGATCGAGCAGGAATCCCGCCTTCGCGAGATCGCGCTGTGGAATTTCGTGAACGTTGAGTCGTTAAAAAATGTCCGGCCGTGGGTGATCACGAACGAGAACAATATCTGGTTTACAAAGCACAAGAGCGAAAAGACCGTTTACGCGCTCCTCACGAGGATGAGTCCATGGAAGCTCGGCGAGGCGAAGACGGTCACGCTGCGCTCGGTGCGGTCGACGACGAAAACGAAGCTCACGGTGCTCGGGCAGAACGACGAACTCGTGGAATACAGGCCCGAGATCACCCCGAAAACAACGTGGAAACAGGATGAAACAGGCCTGCACGTCACCGCGTACCGCGCGCAACGGCTATACACGGATCGCCGGTGGCCCAATCCGATCGTATTGAAGATCACAAACGCGGAGCCGGGCTTGACGCCACCCGAAGTGGTTACCGGCGCCGCGGAGTGGAGCGGCGGCTCGCGTACCGCCGTCCTACCAGCGATTCCGCAACCAACAATTCTTAGCCGCCTCACCGCACTGATTCCATTGTCATTTTAGCGATTTCGGCTCCAACGAGCATTTTCGCATTGCATTTTCCTCTTGCTTTCCTCCTCCTGTCTTGTATAATAACAATTACAAGACATGCCCGGCCCCCTCACCCGCATAGGCGTTAAAATAAGGGAAGCTGCGAAAATTGGTGAACTCCTCGGTTAAGTGAGTCACTGGTCAGCCCGCGTTTACGAGAGGAGTTGCGTAGGCGGTCAAGATTTGTTTCGCTCTGGATTACCAGCCACGGACCATCGCCCAGAA
>SHUI01000042.1 GCA_009697455.1 Bryobacterales bacterium | reverse complement strand
CGTCTAGTAAATCACTCCAAAGGGGGGTTGTAATGAAACTTCGCAGTCTGTCAGCTATCCGAGCCTTGTTGGTGTTCGCCGCTCTGGCGGTCTCCGCATATGCGCAAGATGCAAGAGCCAGGGTTCAGGGCGCCGTCACCGATTCCACACAGGCAATGGTAGCCGGCGCGCAAGTGACGCTAAGCAACACGCAGACCGGCGTCGTAGTCGCCCAGCCAACCGGCCAAGCCGGCCAATACCTGTTCGATTTTGTGCTGCCCGGCACCTACTCCGTAACGGTAGAAATGACCGGCTTCCGCCGGTTCGTTCAGAATAACGTGCTTGTACAAAGTCGCGGCGACATCACGGTGAACGCAGTCCTGGAACTTGGGAGCATCGGGGAATCGGTCACGGTGGAGGCGGCGCCCGTCTCGGTCAACTTCAACACGACCACCATGGCGCTGACGCTCGACATGAAGATGGCGAACTCCCTGCCCGTGATCTCGCGGAACCCATACCTGCTGATCGCCATGAATCCAGCGGTTGTGGTGCGGTCAGCTGCCGAACAGAGCCCCTTCCATCACTGGGCGGCGTCGCAGTTCGACGTCGGCGGAAACACGAACACGAAGAACGACATCATTCTGGACGGTTCGCCCGGAATGACCACCCAGAAGTCGAGCTACACGCCTCCGATGGATGCAGTGCAGGAAGTTAACCTGCAACAAAACGCGGTGGATGCCGAGTTCGGGCATAGCGCCGGCGGAGTCATCAGCTTGCAGATGAAGTCCGGCACAAACGCCTTCCACGGAACGGCCTATTATCTCGGACGGAATCCGGTTCTCAACGCGCTCGCGGATCGCACGACTTTCGCGAAGAACCTCACGCGCCAGAGCACCTGGGGCGTGACGAGCGGCAGTCCGATCAAGAAAAACAAGTTGTTCAACTTCTTCGCGTACGAAGGTTGGCGCACCATCCAGCCGCTAGCTGTGCTGAACACCCTCCCGACGGACCTGGAGCGCGTGGGTGATTTCTCGAAGTCCCTCAACACACAGGGCGCGCAGCGAACGATCTTCGATCCGACCACGACCGTCACAAACGGCAGTGCGGTGACGCGGCAGCCCTTTGCAGGGAACGTAATTCCGAATAACCGGATCGACCCTACCTCACGAAAGATCATCGGCGACCTGTGGAAGCCGAATACCCTCGGCACCGGTCCTACTCAGGTGAACAACTTCGTAACAGGCTTCGCCAACCGGTTCAGGTATTGGAACTTTTCCGATCGCGTGGATTGGAATATCAGCGACAGGTTGAAAGTATTCGGCCGGTATAACCAGTTCAAGACTTTCACAAAATGGGACGACTTCACGGGCGGAGCAGCGTCGCAGCCAGTCGACGGGTCGAAGCGCCACTCCATCAGCTATTCGGGCGACGCCGTCTATACGCTTAACGCCACTACAGTGGTCAACGTGCGCGGCGCGTACAACGCAATTGTCGATTCGTTCGGCGAGCCTTCCTCGACCCTAAAGGAAGCGGATCTCGAAAAATTCTGGCCGGGAAACGGTTGGTACAAGCCCTATCTTGCGGACCTTCCGGACATTTACTATCCCGGCATCACAGTTCGTTCCGGATCGACGACAACACTCGGAAAGACCGGATATTGGTTCCAGGAGCCGAATTCGTGGAACCTCGAATCTAAGATGTCGAAGAACATCGGCAAGCATTACGTAAAAGTGGGCGGTGAATATCGCCGCGAAAACGTGAATGCGGCCCGGCCTCGGCCGATGAGTTTCGACTTCCGGCCCAATTTGACCGCCGATACTTACAACACACCAAACACCGCCTTGCGAGGAGATGCGTGGGCTACGTTCCTGCTGGGAGCGATTGACGGCTCGTCATCCATCAGTTCGATACCGATCCAGCGTCCCCGCGTGGATTTCGTGGGACTGTTCGTTCACGACGACTTCAAGCTGACACCGAACGTGACGTTGAATCTCGGCCTCCGCTACGAATTCT
Organism: Bryobacterales bacterium; assembly: GCA_009697455.1. Lineage (GTDB taxonomy): Bacteria > Acidobacteriota > Terriglobia > Bryobacterales > Bryobacteraceae > SYKU01. The sequence goes on along the minus strand of SHUI01000042.1, from coordinate 21,221 downwards.
TCTCGCCGATGAAAGATACCGAGGACAGACTTTCGCGTTACCTCGATTTAACGAACGCGATCCCGGAATTCCAGAGCCGGGTTCCCGTGTTGCCGGCGGCAGCTACAGCGCTTAGAACTTCGGCCCCCATTTACAACGGCGCCTGGGTGTTCGCGGATAGCAAAAATCGCGGTTCGTGGAACGCTCCTAAAAGTTTGCTCATGCCTCGTGTGGGCCTGGCATGGCGAATCAACAACAGTACGGCGCTGCGCATCGGGTACGCGCGTTATATTGTGCCGGCCACTCTTACGGACGGTCTCAATATCCTCGGCAGCGTGCCGTACCCGGGTTTCGACGCGACAAGCACCGCGCTCGATCCTTTGCAGGGAGTGCCCCAACAGCGTCTCTCAGATCCGTTCCCGGGCGGACTGGTCCCCGTAACCGGCAAGACTTACGGCCGCTACACGAACCTCGGCGCGCCCACCACGTGGTACCAGCAGGATTTCAGACCGGGCGTCAACGACCGCATCAACGTGAGCCTGCAGCGCCAGTTACCGGGGCGAATCCTGGCCGACATCACGTTTTTCATGAACCAGGGCCACAATTCGCCGTACAACTACGATCTGAATCAGGTCGATCCCCGCATCGGTTTTGCGGTAGGTAACGGGGTGACGCAAGCGGTTCCGAATCCGTTCCTGAATATCCTGCCTAGGGAAAAATTCCCCGGGCAGTTGCGGACGCAGGCGAACATCTCAGTGAGCGAGCTGCTGCGCCCCTATCCGCAATATGGCGCTCTCTCCGAGACCCTGCGCGGAGATGTGGGGAACCGCTACCGGTCGCTCCAGATGCAGTTCCAGCGGCCGTTTGTGAACGGGTTTAACTTCGTGGTCGGTTACAACTACAACCGCGAACAGAACCAGGAATTCTACGACAACGTGGACAATTTTACGAAAGCCTTCACCTGGCAGCCGGCCACCAACGCCCGGCAACGGATTACCGGAGCAGCTATCTATGAATTGCCTTTCGGAAAGGGACGCAAGTTTCTCCAAGGCGGCAGCAGGCTGCTTGACGCAGCCTTCGGCGGCTGGTCTACAAGCGGCCTTTTCACCTATAACACGGGCGTTTTCCTGCGTCTGGGCGGTGTGATTGTGGATGGCGACCCGACTCTGAGCAATCCCACAAGCGGCCGCTGGTTCGACACTTCGAAAATCAAACAGTTGACGCCGTTTACGCGCCGCACGAACCCTGTACAATACGACGGCCTGAAAGGGCCGCGTTTCGTCAACTTCGACACGACGCTTTCCAAGGATTTCGCGATCCTGCCCGAAAACCGGCTCAAGTTTGAGCTTCGCGGAGAGGCGTACAATCTGCTCAACGCTTTCACCGGCAACAATCCGGATCTGGGTGTCACGTCGCCGAATTTCGGCAAGATCGTAACGCAGCGCGCCGGTATCTACGGCCGTCAGATCCAGTTCAGCGGCCGTCTGATTTGGTAACGTAGACTCATTTCAAGTGGAGCAGTATCCCTTCCCGGGCGAAAGAGCCTGCTCCGCGCTGGCGGGGCAGGCGTTTCCGCCTGCCTGCCGCGCAAAGCGCAGCTATCTTCCTTTCGCGCTCGCGCTACTGGTCCCCTGTGCCTGGGGCCAGTACGCCGGAAGCGAAGCGTGCCGGGGCTGCCACGAAGCGCAGTTCGCGGCCCACGCGAAAACGGGCCATGCGAAGGCTCTCTCCCGTTCGGACCGCAAACCCGGTGAATGGGCATTTGGCGCGGGCGTGCAGGCGATCACGTTCGTGAGTCAGGCGGATGAGGACAGCTATATCGAGCACGGGTTGAGCTATTACAAAGCCACGAAATCCATGGCGCTCACTCCTGGGCACCGTTCGCCGGAGGGGGAACGCTATCGCACGTTTGACCCCGGCGCGGCGATCTTCCGCTGTTTTCAATGCCACGCCACGGGACCCCTAAAACTTGCCGCCGGATCGCGAATCGAGCCTTCCGAACTGGGAGTGCAGTGCGAATCCTGCCATGGGCCGGGAGCCGAACACGCGACGTCGCAGCGGCCTATCAAGAATCCAAAACGGCTGTCGGCCGCCGAGTTGAACGACGCCTGTGGACAGTGTCATCGTAAGCCCGCCGCGGCTGGAGCGGACACAGATTGGTCGAACCCATGGAACGCCCGCCACCAGCCGCTCTACTTGAGCCAGAGTGCTTGCTTCCGCAATAGCAAAGGCGCACTCTCGTGCCTGACCTGCCACGCCGCGCACACGGAACTCAGCCGCGACTCCGCGTCTTACAACCGCCGCTGCGCCGGTTGTCACGTGAAGCCGAAGCACCGTGCGGCAGTCGCGGAGCAATCGTGTGTGGGCTGTCACATGCCGTCCGTTGTGCCGCTCGCCATCGACGGACGTCCGGCACTTCGCTTCGCGAACCACTGGATTGGAATCTACTCGGGCAATTCGTTGAAGCCGGCGTCTTCCACTTCACGGCGTCCTACTTCCCCGCGGCCTTGATTTCTTCGAGAGGTGGGGCAGGCGCTTCCGCCTGCGTGCCGTGCGAAGCGCGGCCAGCCCTTTGGAACAGTTATTTCGTGACGGACCCCACTGCGATAGACTATTGTGTCTACACATCTTGCCGCGCGCTCATCCGCTCAATGGCTGCACGATCCAAACTTACGGACGAGGCATTTTGATGGCCGACCCACAACGAACGTTCGCCATGGTGGTCGCGGTCAACCAATGCGATGCCGGAAATGCGTGGGATCTGCCGGAATCCCGACTCGACGCCCTGCGATTCGTCACCTGGCTTCGGGACAAGCAGATACCCGCCGGGAATATCTCGCTGTTTTCCGGCGAGCGGAAAAAGCCGGAATGGGTCTCGGATCTGGGGGGCGTGCCTTGGGCCCGTGCGGATTCTCAGAACATCCGAGATCGACTCTGGAGCTACCAAAAGGTCGAAGGCGATTTGCTCCTGATCTACTGGAGCGGCCACGGCGCATTCGACGGCCACACGAGAGACCGCCGGGTGATGGTTTCCTCGATGGCGCCGGACCGCTGGGACAACCTCTCCCTGCGCGCACTGGAAGACCTGCTCGAGAGCGGCGCTTTCCCGAAGTTGAGGGAATCCGTCCTGTTCGTGGATGCCTGTTCGGCCGCGAGCGATGGGTTGCGCACGCCCATCGACCTGCCGGATCCGCGAAAAGGGACGAGTCCCCTCCGTGCCATCTGCTCCACCCGGCCCGGCATGAAAGGGAACGCTGGATTCTTCGGTTCTGTCTTCTTTCCGGTCCTCGAACGGCAAAACTGGCCTCCCGACTTCGATTCGGTTCTTGACGAGGTTGAAGCTCAATGCGGAAAGACGCGTCAACAAGCGGCCACGGTTCGTTTCAAGGCGCCAGGAAAGCACCGTACCTATTCTCCGCGCGCCGCCGAAAGCAACAGAGGCAAATTACTCCATCTTTTTTGCGACCGCAACACGCCGGTCAATAATTTCATGCGTTCCGCTCAGGAGAGGATCAACGGGAAGGTACGTGGGCCTCTCTTGTGCCTGGTTCATGGCGACGATGAGCAAAAGCCGGAGAGTCTGGTCTTGCGGATGATGGCCGAAGCGAACGGCCTTTGGTCCAGCAACTCCGAGCCAAAGCAAATAGAGTGGGACGAAGAAGAAGAGCTGAATGTCCGCTGTAAGCTCGCCCATAGTTTTCATCGGGAGTTCTCGCCCATTGACGCGAAGCAGTTCGCGCAAGTTCTGCGCGAAGCGGCCGAACCGGTAGTTCAGATTCAGCATCGAATCGGCGCCTTGACCCAGGGGAGAAAGCGGGTATTTGAAAAATATCTTCAATTTTGGCGCGAACTGAACGAAGAAGAGGGTTTGCCGCCGGTGCTTGTGTTTTTTTCAATGAAGCACCCGCCACTGGGTTGGAGGTATTGGATACCGTGGGCGGCCCGCGCGCGCCGGGCGATGGAAAAGGACCTCGACTCCGCCTTGGCGGCCGTCTCCTGTTTCCATGTCAGGCCCGCCGACTTGAAGCCCATCACATCCGACGACGTTCGCGAATTCCTGGAACTTCGGCTCCTGTCGCCCGGCTCGTCCGCGGACGAGATCGTCGAATTGATATTCGCCCGCCCAACCGCTTTCAACTGGTGGCGGAAAAGGGAAGTCACGCTCCCCATGAGCGTGGTGGAAAGAAAACTCATGAAAATCATACCTGAACTGGTGAACCAGGTGTCGAATGACTGACGGATGGCTCAAACACTATCTTGGCCAAGGTCAGACGCTGGCCGGGCGGGGAGGAACGCTGCGGCAGTGGGAGAGGCCTCCAGGTTCCGCCGATCCCTCGAAGTATCTGGCGAGCGATGAACTGCGCGCCGCGGTCAATGTCGCTCTGGCGCTGGGGCAGCCGCTCCTGCTTTCCGGACTTCCCGGCACCGGCAAGACCGACCTCGCCTATAGTCTCGCCTGGGAATTGGGCTTGGATCTTTTCGTCTTTTCGACCAAAACCACTTCGACGGCGCGCGACCTGTTCTACCGCTACGACGCCTTGCGGCACTTTCACGCCTCGCGCTTCGACGAGAAAGCGCAAGCCGACGCCCTCGGATTCATCGAGGCGGAGGCACTCGGCAAGGCGATCCTATTAACGCGCCCGGAAGGCGTGCCCGCGGCGCGCATCGACGCCCTGCTGCCCGAAGACTTGCGCGAGCGGCCTTCGCGCCAAAGCGTGGTGCTGGTGGACGAGATCGACAAAGCCCCGCGCGATTTCCCCAACGATGTCCTGCTTGAAGTGGAGCGGATGGAATTCCGCATCCACGAGACCGGGGATTTGTTCACTGCCCGGCCCGAATGCCGTCCCATTCTCGTTCTAACCAGCAATTCCGAAAAGAACCTTCCGGAAGCGTTTCTGCGGCGCTGCGTGTTCCACTACATCACTCCACCCGGCAAAGAACGGCTGATCGAGATCGTAGAGGGCCGGCTGGGAAAAGATCCCGGGTTTGCCGCGCAGCTCGATCATGCAATCGAGTGGTACCTGGCAACGCGGGAATCCGGTGGCCTGACCAGGCCGCCTTCGACTGCCGAGTGCCTCAACTGGGCGCGTATCCTTCATCGGGCGAACATCGACGTGAAGGCGCTACTGCCCGGACAGCGGGAAATTCTCCTGGCGAGCTACGCGGCGCTGGCCAAGACACCGGAAGATCTGGATAAGCTGGGGAAGGGTTCGCCGGCGGGGACGCCGTAGATCCGGTGTCCGCCGGCGAACCCATCTCCGCCGCCCAATGGCTGCCGTTCGACAGTCTGCTGGAGGAATTGCGCCGCCGCGGGTTTCCTATCGGCGCCGATCACCACCTCCGGATGAACCGAGTTCTCCGTCTGCTGGCGCCGGAATGCGACGGGCCGGACCGGTTGCGGGACGTCCTCTGTCCTATATTCGCCACCACCGCGGAACAGCAGGAGGCCTTTCACAAGATCTTTGAAGAGTGGCGGAAACAAGCCGGGATTGCGGAGGCGCGGCCAGATCCAGGGGCTTCACCGGCTGGGACGCCGCCTCCGGAGACGAAAGGGCCGCGGTGGTGGCGCGCGGCGCTCATTGCGGGCGCGGCTCTGGCTTTGTGCGTTCTCCTCGGGTGGGCGGCCATGCGGGCGCAAAGGCGGATTGTGCTGCCCCCGCCGGCGGAACCGAAAATCGTGGCCGACCCCCCGCGCGTATCGCCGGTCACCGGACAAGTGGAGATCACGCTGAGGCGGATAGTGCCCGCCGTTCCGGAACCTTGGTGGATGCCACTGTGGCGGGAGAACCGGCCAGGAATCTGGGCCGGGGCCGCTGGGTTGCTGGGCGCGTGGCTCTGCTTTGAAATCTGGCGCTGGCGGAAGCGCCGGATGATTTTGCAGCGCGCGCGGCAGCAGCGAAAGAAGCCGCCTTACGAGATCCTCTTGCGTACGAATGCGAAGCCGCTCCTTTTGAGCGGGGAACCGGACCTTCGCGAGGCCCGCCGCCGCTTCCGGCAGCGCGAGGCGGGCGCGGTACTCCGGCTGGACGTTGCCGGGACCGTGCGCGCCACCGTGGCCAGCGGGGGCTATCCCAGCTTCAGGCTCCGGCCCGAGCGCCGCGAGCCGGAGTACCTGATCCTGATGGACCAGCGCGGCTCGCGCGATCACCAACTGATCCTCTTCGAGGAACTGGTAAAAGCGCTTGCGGGAAGCGGCGTGGCCATTCACGCCTATACCTTCTCAGGCGATCCACGTTTTTGCCGCGATGCCCGCGCCCGCAAACCCATCCGGTTTTCCGATTTGAAGAGCCGTTTTGCCGAAGCCCGGCTTATCCTCCTGGGCGATGGCGAGGGTCTTTGCCACCCGTTCACCGGGCGGCTGGTTTCCTGGGCGGACGATTTCGCGGTTTGGGAGATGCGCGCGATTCTGACGCCCCGGTTTGACCCCTCTGATTGGGGCTATCGCGAACGGGAACTTTCCGCGAAGTTTGGACTGTAGCCTGCGACGTTCGCCGGCGTCCGCGGCTTGGCGCGAGCGTGGACCGGGGAGCGGGACGCGGCCCGCCCGGCCGCCGGCAGGCGATGGACGCCGGGGGACCGGTGGCGGGAAGCCGACGCGGAGAACCTGGCGGATCTGCGCGCGGAACTGGGCGAGCCGGCCTTCCGCTGGTTATGCGCTTGCGCCGTTTATCACGAGTTGCACTGGGACCTTACGCTGCTGCTGGCCGATGTCCAGAAGCTTTCGGCGGGGTTGCGCGAACCACTGCACACCGAAGCGAACCGGTTGCGGCTGGTGTCGCTCGATTGGTTCCGGGAAGGGAGCATCCCCGACGAGTGGCGCTGGCTGCTGGTACGCCAGTTACGGCCCGAACAGGAAAATGCGGTCCGGGATACAATCTGGCAGATAATCAAAGACAGCCCCGCCGACAAGGACAGCGCGGCGGCCGCGCGGCGGCACGTGGTCATAGGTTACAACGGGCTTTTGCCGGAGCGGGATCAATGGAAGGGTTGGCTGCGGCTTCGGCGGTGGGGGCGGCAGACGAGTCCTGAGGAGATTGCGCGCGATGTCGTGGTCCTGCGCAGCCTGGATTCGCTGCGGCGTTCGCCGCTCGATCTCGTCTTGCCGGAGTTCGTGTGCCGTATGTTTCACGAGAAAGGCGTCTCGCTCTTCGGCTTGAAGACTGTCGTGCGGTTTCTGCTGGTGACCGTGGCGGCAGTCTTGGCAGTAACGGGGGTGTACTGGGCGGAGTCTTCGATTCGCTCGTTTGCTTCAAAATTCTCCGAGACGCTGCGCGAGGACTACGTCGCCATTCTACCGGGAGAGTTTTCGATGGGCTGTTCCCCGGGCGACAGCCAGTGCTTCGACGACGAGAAACCTGGGCGCTCCGTTCGGCTGACAAAGGGTTTCCTGATGGTCCGGACAGAGGTCACCGTGGAGAACTACCGGAAGTTCGTGCAGGCCGGTGGTCCGGCTCCTGAGGGAGACGGCTTGAACAGGACCGGCGACCACCCGATAACCGGTGTTACCTGGGAAGCCGCGCGCGCATACTGCGCTTTTACCGGAGGACGCTTGCCGACCGAGGCTGAATGGGAGTATGCGGCGCGAGGGCAAACTACGACGGCGCGCTACGGGCCGTTGGAGCAAGTTGCCTGGTATTTCGGCAACAGCGGAGGCGCCACCCATCCCGTCGGAACAAAGAGTCCAAATATCTACGGTCTCTTCGACATGCTCGGCAACGTCTGGGAGTGGACTGCCGACCGGTACGGCGAACAGTACTATCGCGCGTCTCCGGCCACGGATCCGAAGGGGCCGGCTTCGGGAGATAGCAGGGTTGTCCGCGGCGGTTCCTGGGGCAGTAATCCGGTGAACGCGCGGGCGTCGAATCGTGTCGGGTACCTGCCAGTGTTCTGGGGCAATGATCTGGGGTTCCGGTGCGTGCGGGAAGTTCCGTAGTCCCTTTGCTTGGAGAACTGGTGTTGGAAATCCCCGCTTTGTCGAAACCATGGAATTCCGTAGCGAAGCTCCTCGGTGGCGATGGCCGACCACCAAAGGAAGCACTAACCGCATTCGAGAATGAAATGCGAGAGAAGATAGGAGAGCTTACTTAGTACTTGCGGAAAGTTGAGTCTGCCAGGGCCTAACATGACAAGGCCCTGCAGGCGACGGCCAAAAGCGGGCCGCGCCGGAGCGCCCGGAGCGCCCGAATCGTTAGTTAGCAGGGACGTGGGGTTGTGCTATTCTACCCGATTGAAGTCTCTCTCGAATCCAATCTGCTTGAGGTGGACAAATTCTCGACATTCTGACAAAGCTTCGCGATAGCCATCTTCCAACAGTCTTGGTGGTGGCGGGCATCGTCTTTTTGGTTCTTTCGATAGTCGGGCGCATCGGTCCTTACGTCGACCTGGATCGTAGCCAGCAGAAGCGGGCGGCCCTTGTCGCTATCGTGCTCCTGGTCTTCGGGATCGGCCTATATGTGGTGCCCCCCAGGGCCATGGTCAACGGGCCTGGGCCCGAACCTCCGCCAGACAGACCTGAGCCCGGTCCTACTGACACCTGCGCTCAGGTTGAGATAATAGGCCCCCATGGCACTCGCGACCGCTCTGTCGCGCTTAACTATCCAGTCAAGAAGCGCTTCAAGATCTCGTGGAGGCCAGCAGGGTGTCCCATGATCATTCAGTACTACCAGAATGATCGTCTGATCAAGGAGTTCAGGCCGGCGAGTCTGTCTGATACCGAAATCGATGTTTCTAAGTCGGGTGAAACCGAACTCAAAATCTGGTACGAGTCTAGCGTTTCGCCCGGGCTTAAGGACAAAAGGTGGGTTTGGGTGAAATGATCCGCTCGCAGACGACGGCCAAAAGCGGGCCAGGCCTGAGCGCCCGAGTGATGCCCAGGTCGTTAGCCTGCTAGGAGTGTGTCGAAATGAAAATGTGTCTCAAGGTAGAATCAACAACATACAGGGATTTACCGCTCACGAATGGTCTGTATCGCGGTGGCGAGAGCGGCCGCCAATAAATGGCGAAAACTCGCGAGCGCCGTCCACGGTCCGCCCGTGCGCTTCATGTTCATGGGCGGCTGGCCACGTGTTTCCGCCAGCCGCCGAGAATGCGGCCAATCTCGTCACAGCGCCCGGAGGCGAATGTATGGCGAAAATCCTGTTTGTGCATGGCGTCGGTACCCGGGAAATGGAATACGCGGCGGCCCTGCGCACGCTCCATATCAATCTGCCTGCCCACCACATCCTCCCGTGCCTCTGGGGAGACGCCTGCGGCGCGAAGTTGCATCTAGGCGGCAAGTCCATCCCGGAGTACGATTCGTCGAAGGAAGGCGCCGCTCCGCGGGAAGAGGATGTGGAACGCGCGCGGTGGTGGATTCTCTACCAGGACCCGCTGTTTGAGATCCGGCTGCTGGAGGGACGTGAAGGAGAGAGGCTTAACCTGCCCCCCAGCCGGATGCAGCCGGGTGAGGAAGCGGTGGAGAAGGCGAGGAATCTGACGCCGCCGCCCGAGTTTCTTGCGCGGTTGCAATCGTTAGGAATGGATGAGTTTTGGGACGAAGCGCACCGGCAGGTAGCGGGCGACGAGCGGTTCGCCGGATTCATCGAGCAGGCGAATCTGGATCTGCTGGATACCACCAAACCGGTCGCGCGCGCGTTGGTGGCGAGCCTCTTGGCTCTGGCGGAGGAAGCGGGCGTGCCGGGCGTCACGGGCCAGACGCGGGATGAACTCGTGGAACTTCTTCAGATCGCGCTCGGGGGAAAGCCCCTGGGCATTTTGAAATGGGGAGAGTCGATGCTGGAGCGGTTCGTCGTGAATCCGCTGGTCCGGCGCGGCGGCCCGATGGTGCATCGTTATGCGGCCGGGAAGTTTCGAGAACACCGTCGCGGTTTGTTCGACGAACACTCGAGCAAAATGGCGGACATCCTGGTTTACCAGGCGCGCGGACAACCGATCCGCGATTTCATCTTGAAGTCCATCGCCGCGGCCGGCGAAGACGTATTTGTCCTTGCGCATTCGCTGGGCGGGGTGGCGTGCGTCGATCTTCTGATTGAGCGGCGCGTCCCGAATGTGAGGGCCTTGATCACGGCGGGGTCGCAAGCGCCGTTCTTCTACGAATTGGATGCGCTGACCAGTCTCCGCGTGGGCGAGCCGTTGCCGGGTCATTTTCCGGAGTGGGTGAATTTCTACGATCCGGCGGATTTTCTGAGTTTCCAGGGCGGGGAGGTGTTTCCCGGACGCGTGCGCGACGTGATGGTGGATTCCGGCCAACCGTTCCCGGCGGCGCATTCGGCGTATTGGAATAATCCGGATGTGCTGGCGGCCCTGCGGGCGATACCCAAGGTCTGAGGGTGCCGGAGAGAGTCCCAAAGGTTCAACTATATTTTGCGCTGAATCCAAGTCACTTACACACCAACATCCGGGACCGCCCCTTTCCGCCCGGTATCCTACGGCTGAGGAAGTCACGCTCATGAACATCGCTGCCACAGCGCCAACCGTCGCCTCCAACGTTCGCCGCGCCGGAATGAAATTCGAAAAGTTTACTGCGATCGCCTGCCCACCTTACTTCCGAGACTACTTCCCCGCGGCCTTGATTTCTTCGAGCAGGCTCGCGAGGTTCTCGCGGTCGGCCGCGACCTCGGGGTGGTTCGGTCCGTAGACTTTTTCGTCGATGGTAAGGGCCTTCTGGTAATACCGGCGCGCGCCGGCGAAATCCCGCTTGGCGCGCAGAACATCGGCCAGGTTGCTCGCGCTGGTGGCCACTCTCGGATGCTCGGAATCAAGTGCATTTTCGAGCGCGGCCAGCGCCCGGCGCTGCATCGTTTCGGCTTCAGCGAGCCTGCCGGTTGCGAGCAGAACGTTCGCGAGATTGCTCCACGTTACCGCGGTTTCGGGATGCTTGACGCCCAGCGCTTTCTCCTGGATCGCGCGAGCGCGGCGCAACAGCGGCTCAGCTTCCTTTAGGTCGAGGGCAAGGGCAAGATCGTTCAATCGAACCGCAACGCGCGGATGGTTCGCACCGGACGCTTCCTCCTCTTTCGCGAGCGCCTTTCTGTAAAGCGCGGGGGACTTCTCGACGGCCGCGAGCCGGGTCAGGTTTCGCGCGGCGATGGCGGCGTCCGGATGCCCGGCTGCCCGGCGATAAAGCGGCAGCGCCTCCGATGGAGGCAGAACCGAAGCTAGATTCTCGACATCGGCTCCCGTCACCGCGTGCTCCGGGCCGAGCGCGAGCTCGTCGATTTCGAGCGCCCGCCTCAGGAGCGGCGCGGCGTTCGCGAGATCGCCTTGAGCCCGCAGAAAGAGCCCGAGATCGGACGCGCTCCGCGCCGTCTTCGGATGCCGCGGCCCGTACTGGCGTTCACGCTCGGCGAGGGCTTGCCGGTACAAAGGAACGAGTGCGGCCGGGTCCGGTTGGAAGCCAACCGCAACCACCGCGCACACCGGTGCGATCCAGACCATTGCGCTCCCGCGTCGCCCGTGATAAAGTCCGGTCACAGAGTTTAGTGTTGCATGCCCATTAGTCCCTTTTGGGATCGGCCTAACCTCAAGAATGTTTTCGGAATGGGGATTCGAAATGAGACACCACATAGCTCTCCTGCTGCTTTCAGCCGCTGCGTTTGCTCAAACAGATCGCGGCATTATCAACGGAACGGTGACCGATTCGACGGGCGCAGCCGTTCCCGACGTCCGGGTTACTGCTTCGAACACCGCCACCAATGTGGCGTTATCCACGCAGACGACCAGTTCGGGAGATTTCACCATCCCGGCGCTGCCGGTCGGAACCTACACCGTGCGCATTGAGAGGCAGGGTTTCAAGGCCGCTGTACGCTCGGGCGTTCTTATTTCGGCGGGCTCATCTGTGACTGTGAACGCATCGCTCGAGGTTGGCGCGGTCAGCGAGTCGGTCCAGGTCGCGGCAACGCTTGAACTGCTCCAAACTTCCACGGCGAAGGTTTCGACCGCTGTGTCGAACCGTTTGGTGGACGAGTTGCCTCTCGTCGTCGGCGGAGCCATGCGCGGCGCGTTCGATCTTGCGCTTATCACACCGGAGGCTCAGCAGCCGAACGACGACAATTTCAACGTCGGCGGCGGCCAAGGCGGCGCTTACGGGGCGACGCTCGACGGCGTGTCGGTTCTCACGGGCCGCTTCAACTCCGTGCAATGGGCCAACGTCAATACACCGTCCATCGACGCCATTACCGAATTCGCCGTTGAAACCAACGGGTTCAAGGCGGAATACGGGCGCGCCCAAGGCGGCATGATCACGTTCTCCTCGAAATCCGGAACCAACGAGTTTCACGGCACGGCCTACGAGTTCCTTCGCAACGACGCGTTGGACGCCCGCCGCTTCTTCGAGGACGTCCGCGGCAAGTACAAGCAGCACGATTACGGCTGGAGCGCCGGCGGCCCCGTGCTCATTCCGAAGCTCTATAACGGCCGCAACAAGACATTTTTTTTCACGTCCGGGGAATGGTTCCGGAACCGCGTCGGCGCGGGCAGCGGACGCTTCAGCATTCCCACACCGGAAATGTATAACGGCGACTTCCGCAATTGGGTGGACGGGAACAACCGGCCCCTCACCATCTACGACCCCTCGACGACGGTTGCGGCGGGCAATACCTTCACACGGCAGCCGTTCGCTGGAAATCAGATCCCGCCAGCCCGCTTCGCCACCATCTCACGCAACTACGCGAATCTCGTCAAGGATTTCCTGAAACCCAACAACGGCGCCGCCCCCGGCACAAGCGACTACGTTCGCAACAATTACATAAACAACGCAGGTACGGCGCTCGACCCCTGGACCAAGTTCAGCGCCAAGGCGGACCACAGCTTCGGCGCGAACAGCCGCGTGAGCTTCCTCTACAACTACGGATTGCATGAACGCACACCGGGCCCCGACGGTTTCCCCGGCCTACCCGGTGTCCTCAACGAGAACCGCATCGACAACCAGAAGAGCCACGTCTATCGCGGCACCTATGACAAGGTGATCACGCCCACCGTCGTGAATCACATGTTCGGTGGCGTGAACTTCTGGAAAGAACGCCATGACGCGCTCACTCTCGACGGCGGTTGGGAGAAGAAGGGTATCTGCGTCAAGGGCGCGTGGGACTGCAACCGCAATCTGCTCATCGTGGAGAATTCGGACTACAACACATGGGTTGCGCGCGCCTATGACGGTTCGGAGAACTTCGTGTTCTCCGTTGGGGACGACATTACGATTTCCAAGGGCAAGCATACACTCAAGGGTGGCTATCTGTGGGAACGCATTCACTACAACGGGTTCGGGCAGCAGACCATCGGCGGTCTGATTCGCGGCGACCGGCGGTCGACCAGCGTTCCGAACGACAACAACATCAGCACGGGCGGCGGCAACGGATTCGCCTCTTTTCTGCTTGGGGAAGGCTTCACGGGCGGAACGGAGAACGACCGCTTTGTGGGCCAGCAGTGGCGCAGCCATGCCGGCTATTTTCAGGACGATTGGAAGGTCACTCCGCGTCTGACCGTAAACCTGGGTCTGCGCTACGAGTTCACGCTGCCGCCGACGGAGCAAACCGACAAGTGGAGCGATTTCGATCCGAAACTTCCGAACCCCAAGGCTAGCAACCTCCCTGGCGCGCTACGCTTCGCCGGCTTTGGACCCGGCCGCGAGAACAAGCGCGCCATCGCGGACGGCTGGTTCGGCGGTGTGAGCCCCCGCTTTGGCTTGGCGTACGCGCTCGACGGCAAGACCGTTCTGCGCGCCAGCGCGGGCCGCACGTTCGGCGTCGCCAAGACGATTACCGGCAGCGCTCACTTCGAGGGTTCGACGCTGGTCTTCTCCGCCTCGAGCCTCGACAACGGCGTAACGCCTATCTTCCGAATCGACCAGGGCCTGCCTCCGTACACGAAGCCTCCCGTGATCGACCCCAGTTTTTCGAACGGAGCAAGCCCAGCCTTTTGGGACAGGGAGGCCGTTCGACTGCCCGAGAACTACCAGTGGACATTGTCTCTTCAGCGGCAACTGAGCAGTTCGCTCGTGCTCGAAGCCACGTATAACGCGACCATCGGCGCGCACCTGGTTTCAGGTCTGAAGCGCTACAATCAGCTTCCGTTCAGCGCCATGGAGCGTTATGGGCGGAACCTGTTGAGCAGCGCCGTGAACTCGCCTGCAGCCATCGCGGCCGGAATCCGGCTGCCTTACGCGGACATCAACTGCCAGTTCAGTTCCACCTGCGCCCCGGTCAGCGTCGCCCAAGCCCTGAGGCCGTTCCCGCAGTACCGCGACATCAATACCGCCGCCGGCGCGGGCGACAAGAGCGGTCATTCCAGTTACCACGCGATGATCGTCAAGGTGGACAAACGCTACGCGCAGGGCGTGACGCTGCAAGGTTCTTATGTGTTCTCCAAGCTGTTCACCGATTCGGACGGCTACAATCCTGACAACGCGACGCTCGACCATTACAACCGCCGTCTGGAAAAGTCCATCGGCGAGTTCGATCTCACTCACAATCTGAAGATCACCTATATCTACGAATTACCGTTTGGCAAAGGTAAGAAGTGGGCGAACAGCGGCCCGGTGTCATGGGTGGTTGGCGGCTGGCGTGTAGCCGGAAGCCAGTTCTATTCGAGCGGATACCCGCTGTCGCTAAGCAACAGCGCGGCGCTCGGGAGCGTGCTCTTCAACGGCCGCAGCGCGGCTACGGTTACTACCTACGACGGCTGGATCGCGCCGAACCGCAACCCGAACTGGAAGGGATCGGACCGCTTTTTCCAGCCGCCCGCGTTTTTTGGGGCTCAGCCGACCGATCGGGCAGGCAACGTGACGCGCCACAATCCCAAGGCCCGCCAAGCCGCGAACCTGAACGAAAACTTTTCTCTTGCAAAGGGATTCAGCATCACGGAGCGCATGCGGGCGGACCTGCGATGGGAAATGTTCAACGCATTTAACCGATTCCGGCCGGGAACGGGCAGCAGCAATATTCAGGACGCAAATTTTGGCCGCGTGCTAGGGCAACTCAACGAGCCACGCCGCATGCAACTCGCGCTGAAGTTGTACTTCTGAACTGTCAAGCATGACTGGCCGGCAACTGGTCGCCTACCTTGTGCTCAAGAAAGCTTTGCCGCTGTGAACGGTCATCTGTTCCATCTGGAGCGCATCCTGGAGTTCATGCCGCGAGGACGAAGATGCGTTCAGGTCGAATGAGTCGATGCAGGACGGCATATTTCGCGACTCCAGATTCTGGCGGAATCCGCAAAGGCTGGCGTTGAAGTAAAATCCGCCCACCGTGAAGGCGACGGGCGTGCTGTGAGTAGTAAGTCCGGTACACCGAAAAGGGCTAAGCTTCGTTCCGGTTACCGCGAATCGTTCACGCCCGGAAGCATCTTCCCGAACTTCTGAACGATCACTTCCTGCGTGAACCGGTCGTGCTGCTTTAGCGCCTCCATGGCATCGTTGAGCCGCATCTGTTTGACGATCGCCCTTATCTGATCCGCGCCCTGCTTCCCCCACGCCGTCCGTTCCGCCTCCGTTTCAGGCAACATGGGGCCACGCCCGCCGTGCGCCATCACGTCGGGAATCCACGATCCAACAGCCAGGCTTCCCGACATCCCAAGCTTGCCCAGCGCCGCGAGACCGGCGTTCTCCGGAATCGCTCCTGCCGCCTCAGATTCCTTTGCCCCGTAGTCACCTTTTAGAGGGATGTCCTCGATCCTGCCCGCGATGTGATGCGCGCCATACAACGCTTTGCTCCTCGCATCCGGAGCAAGCTTCAGCTTCGGCAGATACGTATCCATGTCGATATAGAGGATTGGGACGTGCGTCTCCTCGAAGAACTCGCGGACCAGCGTCCCCACCGTAAGGGGGGCCGGCCCCTGTCCCGACGAGAGCCATACCTGCCGCCTGAATCCTTGACGAAGGAGCGATTTCGCGAGGATTTTCAAGTAGGCGGTTCCCGCGCCCGGCGAAAGATAGATGGTGGACGGAGCGATCACGGTCGTTCCCGGGAACGACCAGATGAGACCCGGCATGTACAACGCCCCGGTCTCTTCCGCGCTCGCCATGGCGTACGCGAGCGGCGACACGTAGTCGCGATCGCTTGGCATGATGCCATTGGTTTCGACCGCGCCCACGGGAATGAAGATGATGTCCTTTTGCTTCAGGTAGTCCGCGACCTGAACCTGACTAAGACGCGTCATGTCGCGAGTGTGCAGCTTTCGAACCTGACCCCACAGCGGGGCAACCTGAAGAACGGCGCCGCATATCACGGCGTACGGAGAAAGTTTCTTGAGCGTTGTCTTGAACATGGAAATCCTCGGGTGTTGGTTAGTATATCCCCGATGGCGTGCCGCGTGATAGCGGTCAATCCCGAATTGACCGAGCCTTGAGCATGGGAATAAAGCACAGGCGGGAACGGCCATGTCCGCCCGCGCCACACGGCGACAGGTATGAAGAGCCTCATCGCGGAGCTGAACGCGGACCCGAACTGCGTGGATGCACGGCCCGGTTGCACGGCATTCGGCGAATGGCGCGCCGGCATCCGTGCCGGCCTTCGAATGCCAGGCACTCAAGGTTCGATCGAGGCGGGGCATTCCGCGCGATCTCGGCCTCAGCTTCCCCCTTCAGGCTCGTCTTGTATTGAATAAGAAGTGCTTGCTTCTCTCCCTCAAAACAAGCTATACTTTTTTTTCGATGTCCACAGGATACGCCAACTCGTTTTATTCTCGATTCCGGGGCTATTTTAGCTCCAGTCGCTAGGGTGGCGTTGGTTCGTCGGCAGAAACCGGAAAGTAAAACCAGCCCACCCGAGAGGGTGGGCTTTTGATTTTTGGGGGAATATCAAGATGATCGTATCCATGAGACCGCACGCCAGCAGGGCGGAAATCGACCACGTTTGCGAACGCATTCGCGATTTTGGCTATAAAGTCCACTCCATCGAGGGGGAGGAGCGGGTTGTCATTGGCGTTGTGGGGGCAGGTGGAGACGTAACCGCGTGCGTCGAATCGCTGGAGGCAACTCCCGGCGTCGAGCGCGCCGTGCGTATTTCCGCCCCGTACAAATTCGTAAGTAAGGAGTTCAAGAAGGAACGCTCGGTGCTACGGATCGACAATCTTGAGATCGGCGGCGACGAGTTCATCGTCATGGCTGGACCGTGCTCTGTGGAGTCAGAAGCCCAAATCATGGAGACGGCCATTGCCGTCGCCTCAGCGGGCGCTAAGATTCTGCGAGGCGGGGCGTTCAAGCCACGTACCTCTCCCTACGATTTCCAGGGCATGGAACTCGAAGGCCTAAAGCTCCTGGCCAAGGCGCGGGAAAGCACCGGCCTCAAGATCATCACGGAAGTGATGAGCGATCGCGATGCCGAGATGGTGGCGGAATACGCCGACATCATGCAGGTCGGCGCGCGCAACATGCAGAACTTCGCGCTTTTGAAGTCGCTCGGCCGCTGCGGACGCCCCGTGCTGCTAAAGCGCGGGATGAGTTCGACCATCAAAGAACTTCTGATGTCCGCCGAATACCTTGTCGCTCACGGTAATTCGAACGTCCTGCTTTGTGAGCGCGGCATCCGCACTTTCGAAACGGCCACTCGAAACACGTTCGATGTCGCGGCCGTTCCCGTGCTTAACGAACTCACACACTTGCCCGTCATCCTCGATCCAAGCCATGCGACGGGCAAACGCAGCCTCGTACCGGCGGTTGCTCGTGCCTCCGTCGCGGTCGGAGCGGACGGCATGATTGTCGAAGTTCACCCGTGTCCGGAGAAGGCTGTCAGCGACGGCGCACAGTCGCTTACGATTCCCCAGTTTCGTGATATGATGCGTCAGCTCGCGCCTTACATTGAATTGTGGAAGGAATCGCGCGCCGCACAGACGGCGGTGCCCGTATAGAAGTATTTTTGTGACGGTAACCAGAAGATCATGGCTGGCGCTCGGGGTGATCGGCGTGTTTTGCGCGGCCGCGCTAGGCATTCTTGCCTTGGTACGGCTGCGTGGGATTTTCACGTCGGCGGATTTTCTCGATAGACTTCCAACGCGGGAGTCCACCGTCGTTTTTATCGATCTTCGCGTTCTGCGTTCCGCGAAACTGCTCGACGCTCTTTCTCCCGGCGAAAATGCGCTCGACCCCGAGTACAGAGCCTTCATCGCGGGCACGGGCTTCGACTATTTGAAGGATCTGGATTATCTTTTTGTCTCCTTTCACTCTGAAGCGATGTTTACGTTCGCGGGAGGAAGGTTCAACTGGGCAAAACTCACGGCGTACGCAAAGGCCGAGGGCGGCCAATGCTTAAATTTCTTCTGCCGGATGGCCGGCAGCACGCCGGCCCGGCAGATTTCCTTCTTCGCGTTGCGCCCGAACGCTCTCGCGATGGCGGTCGGTCCGGATTCCTGGGCCGCGACCCGATTGCAGGATAAGACGGCGGACCGCCTCCCCGGCGCCGTTCCGGACAGTCCGGTCTGGGTGTCGATCCCGAAAGAGAAGCTCGCAAATGCCGGTCCTCTGGGGCCGGTTCAAAGCGGCATTGCAGCGGCCGTGCCCGACGGCGAAAGGATAAGCCTCCAAGCCGCGTTGAAGGACGGCAACCTGGAGTTCGTCGCTTCCGTCAGGTGCCGGTCGGTTCAGGAATCGCAAGTGCTCAAGGCCAGGATTGAAGGCGCGGCAGCGGATTTCCGCGCCGCGGCATCGAAAACCGAGTTCGGTTCGCGTGGGTTCGCGCCGCTCCTCGAAGGAGCGGTAGTTGAGATCACCGGCGAGAAGGTTTCGGTCCGTCTGCCCGGCGCACTTCCGGCGATCCGGTCGATCCTGTTTGTCCGCTAGCACTCGCTGAACCATGAAACGTGGGGTCCTCTGCTCCGGCAATCTCGTTCTTGACATTCTGGTGAGACCCGTCGACCAGCCGGTGTGGGGATCGACGTCTCGAGTCGAATCCATTTCCCAGCACCTGGGCGGCAACGGCGGAAATACGTCCTACACGCTTGCGAAGCTCGGCGTGCCTGTGAGGACACTGGGGATGGTCGGGCGGGACCCGTTCGGCGATACGATCCTCGAAACGCTCCGAACCGCGGGTGCGGAGACTTCCTTCATTCAACGTTCCAGGAGACCGACATCCACAACGGTCGGTTTGGTCGACAGTCAGGGTAACCGCATGTTCCTGCACAGTCTGGGTTCAAGCGAGGAAGTGTTCGCGGAAGCGTTCGAGTTCTCGAGCGCCCTTTGCGACGGATTCTCTCACTACCACATGGCCAGTCCATTCGGTCTTCCGAGACTACGTGAGCGCATGCCGGATGTACTGCGCGCGGCCAGGGCGGCCGGTCTCGCCACCTCCCTCGACACGATGTGGGACGCGCTCGGCCGGTGGCTTGAAGACTTGGCCGCCTGCCTGCCGCACATCGGAATACTCTTCGTGAATGAGGACGAGGCAAGGGCTCTTACGGGAGCGGATACGGCAACCGCCGCAGCCTGCCGGCTTCGTGAGCTCGGAGCGAACGACGTGGTGGTAAAACTTGGCGGAAATGGCTGCGCGGTGTTCGGCGAGGGAGACTGCTTCCAGTGTCCGGCCTTCGAGGTCGAAGTTGTCGACACAACCGGCGCCGGCGATTGCTTCGCTGGAGGATTCCTCGGAGCCTTGCATCGAGGACTGTCCTACCGCGACGCCAGCCGGTTCGCCTGCGCCGTGGCAGCCCTCAACGTCGGGAAACTCGGCGGAGCAGAAGGTGTCCTGACGTTCGATGAGACCCTAGCCTGGATGGCAAACGCGCCCGCGCGGCCGCTCGAACCGGACATCCTGCGCCGAGGTAACGCGGCGGTCATGACGCCGCGGAAATGAACCAGCGGCCGGGAATTTTCGTTACAATGAATCGTGAGCCAAACTAAGAGTCCGGTTATCGAACACCCCCACGGCGGGGCCAGTGCCGCCGGAGCGGAAGCGCCGCGCGGGGTCATTGCCGAGTGGACTGTTACAATCATCCTGTTGTTGTTTGGTACCACCACACTGGTCCAGGCTTTCGTGATTCCAACCGGCTCCATGGAGGACACCCTGCTTATCGGAGATCACCTCCTGGTCGATAAAATGGCTTACGCGCCCTTCGGACCGGCGACGAAGTACGTGTTACCGTATCGCGATGTCAAGCGTGGCGATATTATTGTTTTTCGTTATCCGGTCGACATCCGGCAGACGTTCGTGAAGCGTGTCATCGGTGTCCCCGGCGACCGGATCCGCGTCGAAAGCAAGCAACTGATATTGAATGGCAAAAAACTTACGGAGCCGTACAAGTATCACAAAACGGAGTACTTCGATTCGTACCGCGACAATTTCCCAGGCGAACCAAACGTGCGGCTCTACGAACCGGCTCAGGAGATGCTCGAAAAGAACGTCTTGAATGGCGAGGTTGTCGTCCCGGCCGGCCGTTATTTCGCCATGGGCGATAATCGCGACTCGTCGCTCGACAGCCGCTATTGGGGTTTTGTTCCTCGCGAAAATATCATTGGCAAACCGTTGATCATCTATTGGTCCTACGACGCGCCGACGGAGCGCCTTTCCAATCCGACGATTGGACTCGATCACATCCTCGATCTGGCTCAGAACTTCTTCACCAAGACACGCTGGCGCAGGACCTTCAATCTGATTCACGGCTATCCGGTCCAGTAACCAATGGCCAAACCGAACTGTTACGCCGTCATTTTGGCGGGAGGCCGGGGCACGCGTTTTTGGCCCCGCAGCCGCCGCAAACAATCGAAGCAGGTTCTGAATGTTTTCGGCGACC
Source organism: Bryobacterales bacterium (assembly GCA_009697455.1). Taxonomy (GTDB): domain Bacteria; phylum Acidobacteriota; class Terriglobia; order Bryobacterales; family Bryobacteraceae; genus SYKU01. The sequence goes on along the minus strand of SHUI01000042.1, from coordinate 527 downwards.
GAACGCTGATCCAGGAGACGGTGGAGCGGCTGCGATCCGTGGTTCCGCCGGAACGCTGCTGGATATTGACAAACCGGCATCTGCGTCCGGAAATTATCCGGCAACTGCCGGAGGTGCCACGCGAGCAGATATTGGCGGAGCCCGAGCAGCGAAACACGGCGCCGGCAATCGGTCTCGCGGCCCACATCCTGCGTTCCATCGAACCGGGAGCGCTGATGGGAGTATTTCCTTCCGATCACGTGATTCTGAAGCCGTCCCGGTACCGGAAGTTCGTTCGCGCGGCCTTTCGCGAGGCGGCCCGCGGGAACATCGGTATTCTCGGCATCACACCGCGCTGGGCCGAGACGGGTTTTGGGTACATCGAGCTGTCCGAGGGCGTGGAAGCTGGCTCGGCCGAGCCTGCGCCGGTTCTGCGGTTTCGCGAAAAGCCCGATGCCGAAACGGCCGCTGGCTACGTCGAGGCGGGGCGATTCTTTTGGAACGCCGGAATGTTCTTTTGGCGCGCGGAAGTGCTTCTCGAAGCGCTA
>SHUI01000041.1 GCA_009697455.1 Bryobacterales bacterium | reverse complement strand
CCGGCGCCTCTATCACGTCACGGAGAGCGGACTCGTCGTGGTGGAGGGAAACCGCACGCCCGTCGATCTCGCCACGGTGTTTGTGTAGCTGCCGGTACGTCTACTCGGCAATCACGGGATTACGCAACTCGCCCAGACCCTGCACGCTCACTACAACATCGTCTCCCGCCGTCAGCCAGCGCGGCGGTTTGCGCGCGAAGCCGACCCCGGCGGGTGTGCCGGTCGAGATGATGTCCCCCGGTTCCAGCGTAAACACACTGGAAAGGTAGGCGATAAGGTCGGGAATGCGGAAGATCAGGTGCTTTGTGTTGGAGCTTTGGAGCACTTCCCCGTTGATCGTAATCTTGATGTCGAGGTCATGCGGGTCGGCGATCTCGTCCGCGCTCACGATATACGGACCCATCGGTGCGAACGTGTCGAACGTTTTACCCATCAGCCACTGCGTAGTCGCCATCTGATAATCGCGCGCACTGACGTCGTTCAAGTTCATGTAGCCGAACACGTGCCTGGACCAGTCGCCAGCCTCGATATTGCGCCCGCCCTCGCCAATCACAACCGCCATCTCCGCTTCGTAATCGGGCTTCGAGGACACCTTGGGCAGCACGATGCCGTCGCCCGGCCCGATTACCGCGGTGGCAAACTTGCAAAAGATGGTCGGCACCTTCGGAATTTCCATGTTCGATTCTTCGGCATGATCGCGATAGTTCAACCCGACACAAATGATCTTGTTTGGTTTCGGAACCGGCGCGCGCAGTTTCACGGAGGCCAGCGGAACACTTACGGGCGAAGATTCGAGATAGCTCTCGATCCGTACACGCGCCTCTCGTGCCCCCGCGATTACGGACAACATGTCGGCGTAACCCGCGCCACTCAATCCGGTGACGCTCTCACCTCTCAATACACCGGCTTCGATCGCGCCATCGTGTACAAACGTTACGAATTTCATTCTCTAATGGGTGCTCCTCTGAAACCTACGATTGTAGCAAGACTCGGCGTTCGCCTACTTCGAGTTCTCGATCCGGTAAAGGTTTCTTTCGGAGCGGATGAACAGGGCGTTGTCCGAGACCGCGATTGAGGCGAGCGTCGGCTCTTCGAGCGGGTTCGAGGCAAGTTTCTTGAATTCCCTGCCGGGCGCGATCACGGTTGTCTCCCCGTCTTCACTGAGGAAATAGATTCGTCCGGCGGCGTACAGCGGCGAGGCGGAGTAGTTGGATCCCATGCGTTGCTGCCAGTGGGCCTTGCCCGTTCTTCCATCGAGACAAGTCGCAATGCCGTTGTCGCTAACGATGTACAGTTCATCGCCCACGGCAAGTGGCGATGGAGTAAGTGGTACAGCCCGCATGATCGACCACGCCACATGCGTATCCGTGACATCGCCTTTTCCATCCGGTTTCACGGCGAACAATACCGGCTGGAAAAACCCTGATGTGATGTAGACCAGTCCGTTCGCGAAGACGGGGCGGGGCACGTTGGAGAATCCGTCGCCATACTGGATGGACCACAGTTCTTTCCCGTTTGCCGGGTCGTAGGCGATGGTGCGGTGCGCGCCCACGCTTACCACTTGATCTTCCCCGTTCGAAGAAATCACCAGTGGCGTCGTATAGGCTTGGTAACCCTTGCGCGGGCGCTTCCACCGGATCTTCCCGGTATTCTTGTCGAGCGCCACCACGTACTGCGTGTCGGTGCCGTCACAACTAATCAGCAGCAGATCTCGATAGAGCGCCGGCGATCCTCCGGGTCCATGCTGGTGTTCATATTTGAGGTGGGTCTTCCAAACAATCTCGCCGGCCGCCGTGAGCGCCGCGGTACCCTGCGCTCCGTAGTGGACATAGACACGGTCGCCTTCAAGAATCGGCGTGGGCGAAGCGGGATTGTTTTTCGCATTGATGTGTTCCGGTGAAGCCACGCGAAATACTTCAACGTCTTTCGAGATGCGTCCTGAATCCTTATCGATCGAGATGACGCGCAAAGAGCGGCCGTTCTCGGTCGCCGTGGTCAGCCAGATGCGGGATCCCTGGATCGCCGGTGACGACCAGCCGTGACCTGGAATTTCGACCTTCCATCGCACGTTCTCCTTCTGGCTCCACGTCAGGGGAAGGCCCGAGGCCTCCGAATGTCCTTGCCCGAGAGGTCCGCGGAATTGGGGCCAGTCTTCGGAGAACGCGGCGCCCGCCGCCAGCAATAACGCCACGAGGGTCTTCATTCGCCGATTGTAAACCAAATGGAGCGGCCGGAGTCGTCACGTTCCCGGCTTTTTCTTTTCTGCGTCTCCGCAAGTTGTTCGAAGACCATCACCGTGGGCGGGCGTGGACCCCGCCGCCCACGTTGCGGCTGCGGTAATGGTACGCGACGGAGTTCCCCTCTCGGCAACGAGTAAGGCGGCCTGTAGCCGGCCCTCGCCGGGGCCTCGAAGTTCTCACAGCATCACATTGCGTGACAGCCACTCTGGGCCAGAGATGTGGCGGCTTCATCTGCGATTTCCGACGCGCTCTCAGCCCGGACGTCCGTGGCCTGCGCAGCGTACTCGTTCATTCACCTTAGAACGTGAGACTCCAGAATGCCTGCGGCCGCCACAGCTATCTCTGAATGGGAAGACCGCATTCGACACGAAGAAAAGCAAGGGATCCAACTGTTACGACGCCTTACTGGCTTTCCGCGGAGCGCTGTAACGGACCGCGATCTTTGCTGGCTACATTGTCGCGATGACGCGGGGGCGAGGACCGTTCCAGACCATGAAAGAGGAGGGAAAGAACGTGCGAATTCCTGGGCCGTAGTTCGGCCGGGTCTGGGGGAAAGATCCCGGTCCGTTACACCGGTGGGGCCATCGATTCGTTTTGCCGACCGCCGACCTCCGTTGAAATGACAGGCCACAAACAACGATGGCCTGCCCTACCCCCCACCGCCGTTCCGTGGGCGGACTTGAAATGGTTATATTTCCTGACGGGCCCTGCTTTTCAGCGAACCGCTGCCAGTTGCGAGCGTCTCGTGGAAGCGCGCGTGCATATCCGCGCGTGTTTCGAGATCCCGCGCAGCTAGAACAGCGACCCACCCGGACGCCTTACCCAGTGCCCCACATCACCCGCCGGTTGGTGGTGCACCTTTCTCACGCCCCAGCAGGCGAGCGATACAGCCAGAACCAGATCGTCATGTTCCCCTTCCCTCCCGGCCCCGTACTGCTCCCGTGCCCGCTCCGTGACTCTCACCTTCATCGCCGCCATCTCCGCCACAAGCGCCGAGCCCCACTTCATGCCACTAGCGATCTCCAGTTCCTTCGCCGACAACAGCACCTGCACTCCCACGATCAGATCGCGTTTCGGCACGCGGTGACTCCCGCCCTTCTCTCGCTCTGCGTCCCCGCCCGTTATGGTCACCGGCCACAAGGTGCATTTCATTTGCTCAAGCCTCAGTAGATCCACCACCGGGCGCCCGACACCTGTCGCGTCCGCAACCAGATGGCAGCGCCCCAACTCTTGCAGGACCCCCATGACTTTTCCGACCCTCGAAACGGTTTCCGGGTACGGAGTTCCGAGCGGAACCCGCTCCAGATGCCGAAGGCGCAGCCTCGCGACCTTTCTCGGCGCATACGCCACCGGGTCCCAATCCCCCGGCCCCGCCGTTCGCTCCAGCACCGCAATCGCCGTAAAATCGCAGCTCTGTCCCAGATCCAATCCCATGAAAAATTCCGGTTTCATTGCACGCCTCCTAAGGAATTTCAAGCGGCTTCACGTCTTCCCGAATCGCCGCTTCCACGACGTCCCGGTCAAATACACCGCTCACCGAGTCGACGAATTGGCAGAGGTACTCCTGCCGGAACCAGCGTTCACCCATCGTCCTCCTCTCTTCCTTCAGGTGCTCCTTGGAAATCCGCGGGCATTCCTCCGCCGTCACTTCCACCCGTTCCCACCCTGCTCCGCCACGATCCCAGGCTTCGTAAAAGAACCCTCTCTTCCCGAAAGGGGTGCTCATCAACCATAACGTCCCATTGCTCGCGGCGAGCATAGGGCGTATCGCGAGATACAGTTCGTCCTCAACGCGCGAGGCTTCGTCAACGAGCAGCAGCGACACTGCCGAAAATCCGCGGATCGTCGCTTCACTCCCGGGAAGCCCAACCACCCGCGACTGGTTCGGAAGCAGGATTGACATCTCGTTATCGCCGTCCCCCCTGACCTTGTGCCCCAGTCGCCTCGCGAACTCCGACGCCTTCCTCATGAACTCTCCGCTCTGCCGGGCGCTCGGACTCACCACCAGCGTCAGACTCTCGTTCCGAGTCGATGCCTCGTGTATCGCCTTCGCCGCTGTGATTGTTGACTTCCCCCACTGCCTTGTGCAGTTCAGCACGACCCGTTTTGATGTCAACCCGAGCAACCGCGCCTGTATCGCATCGGGTGTGAACTTCAGCATCGTTCTCACCCATTCCGCAGGTTCCAGTTCTTGTTCCGCGTCTTGCAGTACCACCGTCTTTTCCACTCCGTCTGTCTTTTCAACTTTTGCCTCTCCGGTTTGTTTCCTCCTCGACGGTACCGTCCGCTTCGCCGTTTCCTGAGTTGTCCCCGCTGGTTTTCGCTTCGCCATTTGTTCTGCTGCCCCTAGTGTCCTTTCCCTGAGCATGAGTCTCTCACCAAAAACCCTAACACGCAGGCACAAGGCGGTTTAGCGTAACGAGAGCCTATCTTATTGATAAGACGTGGTCAAATACTTCTGAGAAACTGTGACCGAAATGCGGGCTGGTACATGCTACTCGACGATATCACGGCCAAGTCTCGCTGTCCGCGTCTGCCCCCTCAGGCCCAAACCTGTGCTGACCGATACCCGATACTCCGATCTTCCGACACTACCGACACTCTTCGGGCGAAGATCCGGCCCGCGGCTCAGTGGTATAATTGTCCATATCACTTTGGAAACGGAGAGTTTACAATGCGTCAACCCATGAAGCGGGCCTGTTCCGCGCTTTTTTTGTCTCTAGCGATTTCCGCCTTGGCACAGGGGCCAACCGGCGAAATTTCCGGTACTACGCTCGATCCCACAGGAGCGGTGGCTGCGGGAGCCGTCGTGACCGTCACGAACCCCGCCACGAATACGCAGCGCGCCTCGACGTCTAACTCTCTGGCGTCTATAGCATCCCGGCCCTCCCGCCAGGCGTGTACAACATGAAAGTGGAACTGGTGGGCTTCTCCTCCCAGACGCGAAACGGGATCCAGTTGCAGGTCGGACAGGTTGCCCGCATCGACTTTACTTTACAGGTGGGTAACGTCGCCGAGACCGTGAACGTAACCGGCGGCGCGCCCGTGCTGGATACCGAAACTACTTCGGTCGGTACCGTGATTGAGAACCGCCGCATCGTTGAGTTGCCGCTCAACGGGCGCAACTATTTGCAGCTCGCGTCGCTGATTCCAGGGGTCACGACCATCGGGCCAGCGTCCTCGCAAGGCCAGCAGCGGATGGGTGGCGCGCGCAACAGCTTTGCGCTCAACGTCGCCGGACAGCGCGTTCATTTTAACCACTACTCGCTCGACGGGATGGAGAACACGGACCCGAACTTCAACACTTACCTATTCCTTCCGTCCATTGACGCTTTGCAGGAATTCAAAGTTGAATCCGGCGTTTTCGGCGCCGAATATGGCCGCGCCATTTCTCAAATCAACGTCTCCACGAAGGCTGGTACAAACCAGTACCACGGCGTTGCGTTCGAGTTTTTGCGCAACTCCTATTTCGACGCACGAAACTTTTTCGCGCGTGTAAATCCGCCGTTCAGACGCAATCAGTTTGGCGGAACGTTCGCGGGTCCCGTGATTGTTCCGAGACTCTTCAACGGCAAGGACAAGTTGTTTTTCATGTTCAACTACGAAGGACTGCGCGAGCGCCGCGCGCTGACGCAAACGAACACGTTGCCGGACGCCCGCTACCGGTCCGGAAACTTCGGTTTCCTGAACAAGGCCATCCGCGATCCGCTCAACCCGGGCCAGGTTTTTCCGAATGCGATTATTCCGGAAAGCCGTATCATTCCAACGTCGCGGAAGGTGCTGAACGATTTCTTTCCACTGCCGAACCAGACTGGCACCGGCGCCTTGGGTATTGCCGGCAACTACCTTAATGACGAGGGCCGCCGCACCACGGGTGATCAGTACACCTTGCGCGCCGACTTGACTGCCGTCAAGAATCAGACGTATTTCTTCCGCTTCAGCGAGACCAAAGAGCCGCAGTACATCCCGTCAGCCATCACGAACCAAGGCAACGACGTACAGATTCTCGGCCAGCAGGGTGTCATCGGACACACCATGGTCATAGGAGCGAACAAGGTTAACGAGTTCAAGTTCGGCATGAACTACTTCAACTCGCGGAACATTCAACAGCGCGCCTTCAAGCGCAATGTCGTATCGGAACTGGGCCTACAGGGCGTCTCGCAGGACCCTCTGTTTTGGGGGATTCCGGTCTTCCAGATCTCGGGATTCGCCAGTGTCGGGGAATGCAACGACTGTCCATTCGTAAACTGGAACACCACCTTCCAGTTCACCGATAATTTCTCCTGGACGAGGGGAAAGCACAGCATCAAGGTTGGCGGCGAGTATCGCCGGGTTCGCTATAACCAGATCGGCGCCGTGGTTCCGCGCGGGCGGTTTAGTTGGAACGGCCAGTACAGCGGCGAACCCATGGCCGACATGCTCCTCGGCGTGATGTCCGCCACGGAAGGGCAGGTAGGCGCACCCATCGCGAACTTCCGCAACACGTACGTCGCGGGATACATCCAGGACACCTGGAAAATGACGCCGAAACTGACCATGAATTGGGGGCTGCGTTGGGAATACGAGTCGCCTTACTACGACAAGCATGACGCCATTGTGAACGTGGATTTCCGCTGGGATAACTCGATCGAACCGACGTTCGTCCGTGCTGGTACGGGCGATATCAACCAGGGCAATCCCGCATTCCCGGCTCCGCCGACCTGGAGACTAGTGCGCGATGGACGGTTCGGACGGGGAGCGGGCAAGCCCGACCGGAACGATTTTGGTCCGCGCCTTGGTATCGCATACCAGCTGAATTCAAAGACAGTGGTGCGCGCCGGCGGCGGCGTCTACTACGTTCGCGACATCGGCAACGCGGTGTTCGATATCGTTCGAAACATTCCTTTCACAATCCGCCAGGCCGAAACCGCGAATACCATTACCCCCAACCTTACGTGGAACCGCCTCTTTACGCAAGTGGGCGCGCCGAGCTTCCTGCTGATCAACCAATACGGGGAACGCACCTCGTATGTCACACAGTGGCAGGCTTCGGTGCAGCGAGAACTGACAAGGAACATGTCGCTCGAATTGACGTACATGGGCTCGGCTGGGATCAAACTTCGACGGCTCGCTAGTTACAACCTGCCTCAGCCGCGTCCTGGCAACCCCAACGACAACCGTGCGTTCCCTAAATTCAATGGCGCTTTCCAGAACATGTACGCAGCGGCCCATTCGAATTACAATTCCTTGCAGGCGCGCTTGCAGCACAAGTTCGCGCACGGAATCACCCTGCTTGGATCCTACGCCTACTCGAAATCGATAGACAACGGATCGGGCGTTCGCACCACCGATGGCGACCCGCTCACGCCCATGGATCCGGACCGGTCGCTGTGGCGCGATCGCGGTCTTTCGGCCTTCGATTTCCGGCACCGCCTGACCACCTCGTTCCTCTATGAACTTCCTTTCGGAAAGGGACGGATGTTTGACATTTCCAACCCCGCTGCCAATGCGATTTTCGGCGGCTGGCAATTGGGAGGCATTCTCACGTTCCAAAGCGGTTTCCCGTTCAGTCCATTCTGTGGGCCCGGTAACATCCAGAATGGAGCGGGAGGGTGGTGCGCTCCGGACACGATTGCCGGCTCGAAAGGCAATAACGGCCCGAAGACCGTGGCGCAGTATTTCGACACTGCGGCATACGTGGATCGATTGGGACAGAACGCGGCGGCAATTACCGATTTCCGTTTTGGAACGGCCGGCCGCAATACTCTGATCGGACCCGGCATCGCCAGCTTGGATGCATCCATCAACAAGGCTTTCAAGTGGATGGATGGCCGGCAGCAGATCGACCTTCGAGGCGAGTTCTTCAACTTGCCGAACCATCCCGTGTTCGCGCAGCCCGGTTCCACCTTGCGCACGGCCACTTACGGCGTGATTACGGGTACCCGTCTCGATTCGAGGCAGATTCAGGTCGCGCTTCGCTATACGTTCTAGGTGCAGGGAATGAGACTGGCCGCGGCGCTGTTTCTGGTTCTGGCGCTATCCGTGTTGGGCGCCGACAAGAAGAAAGCGCCTAAACCGCCGGATGTAGAAGTTCTGGAGGCTTCCGCGCACCGCTCGGACGGAAAGATCACACTGGTGGGCCGTGTCCGCAACTCCGGTGTCAAGCCCATTCAGGGACTTGTTCTGGTTTTCGACTTCATGGCGCCGGGCCGGCAGGTCGTCACTACTCAAAGGGGCGGAGTCGATGAGGAGGTTCTCAACGTAACCGAGGAAGCGTCGTTCCACATGCAATTGAACGAACCTCCGAGAGCGGTCGAGTTCCGCGTCAACGCGGTGGACGAAGCCGGGCGGGACCTTCGCGTGGACAAGCCAGGGCCGTTTCCAATCGAATAGGTCCCCTCACCCGATCGAGGAGTCTTCCATGAGCCATGCAGACGTTCTTCAACAGAAGAGCGTGGTTCATGTCCTTCGTCCACGACTCTGTTTCGCGCAAATTCTTCGCTGGGTATTGGAGCGACGCTCCGGCCCCGATGGTCCGGTGTCGGACATTCAGGCGAAATGCCGGTCAGCGCCGGCAACGGACCGCGATCTTTCCCCCCGACCTGACCTGATTGGGGCCCAGGAATTCGCCCATTCTTTCCCTCCTCTTTCATGGTCTGGGACGGTCCTCGCCGTCAGGGGCTCGCTCCCGCCGTGCCTGCTGGCATGCCCTTGACCGCTCCGGGCCGTTCCCGCGGATGAACGAAGATGAGGGTGAACGTGGCTGATCGCCCGCGTCATCGTGAAACCGTTGGCGGCAAAGACCGCGGTCCGTTACAAGCCCGGTCGCGCAGCCCGGAACCCTTACCGGCCTTCTCCCAGACTAAAAGTGAACACGTCGGTCGCGGCCGCAATTGTCACATATTGCTTTCCATTGACGCTATAGGTGATGGGTGAAGCGGATAGCGCTTGCCCCATGTAGTAGTGCCACAGGTACTTGCCTGTTCTCGCGTCAACCGCGACAAGTTGCCCGTCGTCGTCTCCGAAAAACACCAGACCGCCCGCCGTTGACACCGTCCCGGCCCAGGTTGTTGTCGGCCCCGTCATCGGATATTCCCAGATACGCTGGCCGGTTTTCGGATCGAATGCGCGCAGGAAAAACTGGCCCGGCTCGGTTGGAATATGCTCCCCGCCCGTGCCCGCAAACCCTTGCATCGGCTCCGGTTGCTTGGCGGAACCGGTGTAGATGTCGCACTGCTCAAGAGTAGGCACGTACAGAAGGCCGGTACCGGGGTTGTAGGACGGCGACATCCAGTTCGCCGCCCCGCGAACTGACGGGCAGACCCTCTTGCCGCCGGCCGTGGGATCCATGTCCGGCACTTCGATCGGGCGGCCCTTGGCGTCGATTCCAGTGGCCCAAGTGAGCTTGTCCACGAGCCGCGTGGACCTCAGAAACTCGCCCGTCGTCCGGTCCAGCAAGTAAAGGAATCCGTTGCGATTGGGATGCAGCAAGGCTTTGCGCATCTTGCCCTGATACTCCGTGTCCACCAGAACGGGAAATGCCTGCGCGTCCCAATCGTGGGTGTCATGCGGTGTGAACTGGAAGTGCCATTTCAGCTTTCCCGTACCCAGGTCGAGCGCTACGACGCTAGCCGAATAGAGGTTGTCTCCCTTGCGGTCACCGCCGTAGAAATCGGGCCAAGGGTTGCCTGTGGTCCAGTAAACGAGGTTCAACTCCGGATCGTAGGTTCCGCTGAGCCAAGTGCCTGCGCCCGCCCATTGAAGCGGGAATTGTGCCCAGGTTTCCGACCCCGGTTCGCCCTTGGCTGGAACCGTGTAGAATCGCCACAATTCTTCTCCGGTCGAGGCGGAAAGCGCCGCCACGAACCCGCGCATGCCGCTGTCTCCGCCGCCCACTCCCACGAGCACGCGGTCCTTGATCGCCAGCGGCGCAAGCGTGGCGGAATAGCCATCCTTGGTGTCGGCGTACTTCTTTTGCCAGAGCACGGCGCCGGATTTCCTGTGCAGCGCCACCAGGTAGGCGTCGCCCGTGACGAAGAACACGCGGTCCCCGAGCAGGGCCGCTCCCCGATTGACGCGCTGAACCGGCGATTGGTCGTCGCGATAGGTCCAGATTCGCCGGCCATTCCTCGCATCAAGCGCGTGGATCTCGTTGCTGTTGGTCACATACATCACGCCTCCGGCCACCAGCGGCGTCGCCTCAAGCTTGCGGGCGGTATCGATGTGGTACGTCCACGCCGGTGCGAGCGATTTCACGTTGGCCGTGTTGATCTGTGTCAGCGGACTGTGCCGCTGAGCCTGATAGTCGCCCGCATACGTTAACCAGCTATCGTTCGGGCTTCGCCGGATATCTTCGAACCGCACGGGCGATGCGCTGGTTTCCGGGCTGACGAACGCGCCGGTTCCGTTTCGAACCGACTGCCTGCTCAGATACGCCACCACGTTCTGAATCTCCTCACGGCTGAGCCTCTTCGCATAATCGGCCGGCATCGGCGAATCCGCGCGCAGTGTCACGCTCTTCAGCGGCGCGCGGTCCAGCAGGTGCAACTCGCCTTTCGCGTCGAGCGCCTGGACCGAATAGTTGTTCGAATTTTTAACCACGCCCTCGATCTTGCCCCCGTCGGCCGTCACGATGGACGCGCCCTGAAAACCCTCGACGAGCCTCCGGTTGGGGTTCACAATCGATTCGTGGAGCAGCGCTTCCGAGCGAAGCTGCCCTACGTTTGCCAGATCCGGGCCCAGGAAACCTCCCCTCCCCCTTACCATGTGACAATTCGAGCACCCCGCCTTACCGAAAAAAAGCGCGGCACCGGCACCGGCATCGCCCGCCACTGGACCGTCGAATGCAGGTGAACTCAGTCCACGAACGAACGCGGTGATCTGCCAAAGCTTGTCGTCCGGCAGGGCGGATGGTGGCATGTCCGTGCCGGGAACACCCTTCTTGATGGACGTCATCAGTTCGCGGTCATTGAGCCGGCGGATGGCGCGGCCGTCCACGAGATTCGGCCCCCGCCCGCCTTCGCCCGTGGGCCCATGACAGCCACCGCACGATTGGCTGAAGAGGGTTCCTCCCGCTAACACGGCTTTGGGGTCTCCGCGGAGGGGATTCCGGTCCTCCGGGCGATCCGGACGCTGGCGCTGCTGGCCAGGTAAAGCTGTTGCGAAGATCAGCGCGACCGCGACAATGACGTTAGAAAGAAGGGCGATTTGTCTCATGACGCATCCAGCGTATCAAAACCGGCAACGCCGGGGGTTGTTTTGTCGTCATGTGTGTAGGAGGGGTGGCATGCGCAACTGGTCCATTCTGGCCGTGGGGTTCGCCGTTTCATTGCACGCGGAACTGCGCTTCGCGCGAATCGGTGAAATGCAGGGCTCCGTTGAAGTGCAAGCTGCCGCAAGAGATGCGTGGCGTCCGGGGCTCCGCAACATGCCGATTGCGGAGCGATTTTGGGTGCGGACAGGCGCGGACGCGAGGGTCGAAATCGAGCTCGATGAAGGGAGTGTGTTCCGCCTCGGTCCGGACTCGCTCGCCGAAATCTCGGACTATACGCGTTTGTCGACCGGCCAGCGAATTACACTGCTTTCGCTCGACCGCGGCCTGGCTTACTTCACGGGCTCGCCTTCGGATCGCGATGCGACGTTACTCGGCATTCCCGGCGCGCAGTTGAACGTACGCCGCGGCACTCGGCTACGCCTTGATGTTACCGAAGAGTGGAGCCACGCAGCCATTATCGAGGGCCAGTCGAAGTTGATTTCGCCCTCGGCGGAGCTCGATCTGAAAGAAGGCCGGATGGCCCGCTTGAGTCCCTCCAGGACCGGCAAGTTCTATCTTTACGACGAAATTCCCGGACTCGACATGGACCGCTGGAGTGAGTCGCGCGACAGGGCGCTGGCTGGCGTCAACGCCCGCCGGTTCCCTGCCTTATCGTACGGCATGGCGGATTTGGAGGCCGTGGGCACGTGGATTGAGTCGTCCCAATTTGGTACTGCCTGGAGGCCCCCGGCCGTCGAAAACTGGACCCCGTTTCGCGATGGCAAATGGCTGTGGTACGAGGGCTTGGGTTACACCTGGGTTGCCGCTGAACCCTGGGGTTGGTTGCCTTATCACCATGGACGGTGGGCGCACGGCGGAGAGGGGCTGGGATGGCTGTGGGTCCCATCCAAGGACTTGGCTTTCCGGGCCGGAGAGGTGTACTGGATGCGCGCGCCAGGAATCGCGGGCTGGGGACCGCTTGCGCCAGGCGAAGAATGGCGGCCCCGTGTCCGTGGCGATGCGCAAGCCGGCGGCTTGCCGCAGTTGTTCCTCAACGCACGCACTACGTTCGCCGGATTCGCCGCGGACGCGCGCGAGATAGATCCCGCGGGGGTTACCGGCCGTCCGAAAGATGCGCTCGCGGAAGCGACGTTCGCGTTAGCGCTGCCTTCGGTAACGGTGGCTGCGGCCGCCACTGCCGCTCGTCCCGTGCTTCGCGTGGGCATCACACGCGTGATGCCTCTGATCGCTGGCGTCGCGTGCGAAACTCCGGCTGCCGTCGCGGCAAGCCTTCCGGAACAGGCGGCGGGCCCCGGCGCCGGCGCAGGGCCTCCCGAACCCGCGCCAGTTGCGTCCGCGCCTTCGGTCTTCGTAGGAGTTCCGGCGCCCACGCCGCTCAGCGCCCCACCGGTCGAGACCTATTATGTCGCGCCGATTTACACGGGAGTAGTGGTGTTGAATCCACAGGAGCGCGGCAGCAGGGAGCCGAGACATCCGAAACAGGCAAAGGCGGCTGAAAAACCGCCGGAGCCAGCAAGACCAGCGATGCCGCCGGCTCCGAAGCCCGCGCCGGAACCCGCGTCCCCGGCTCAAAGGGTTCCGCGCAACGACGACCGGATGCAGCGGAACGCAGTGCCGGCGCCGGCGGAGTCGAAGACGTCGAGGCAAAGTGACGAGGTTCCGCGCGCTGAACGCAACTCGCGAAAAAATCAGTAGCGCTCGAGTTGACCGAAATGTCCCGGTTGCTTTTCCCTCTTCCGGGCTGTGCTGCGGGACTGAGGCGCTGCCGCCGGCGCTACCGTGCGTGATGGAAGACCTTCGGGCGCGAGCCTGAGCGCGGAATCGCGCGAACTCCAGCGTGCGCCAGATGGGCGCGATCGAACTTTCGAGACGAAACTGATGGGCGGCAGGCGTCCCGCCGAGCCCGCTGTCACCCCTTGCGGCGCCTTCTGTCACGGCATCGTCTTCCAGAACAAAACCGTCGTTCCTTCGCCAATGTGAACCACGGAATTAGGGCTGGGCAGCCGGGCTGGAGCTTCTCCAGGTCGGCAACGGGAGAGTTTCTCAACAATGGATTCCACGGTCGCTGCCCGGATCGAACGGCTTCGGATCGTTGTTCCACGCCGTGAGAAATACGTCAATCGACGCCTTCAAATCCTCCACGCTTCGAAACGCGCCTCGTCTGATCGCCTTCCGATCCAAGTGGCCAGCGCTAGCTCGGTCAGATTCAGCGTTCTTTGTGGACGGACTCCTATGCTCGCTGCGATATCGGCCCGGAGGCTGTCCAAACTGACGCTTGAACGCGCGATTGAAAGCCGCCTCGGATTCGTATCCGACGGCGGCGGCAATATCGGCGACGCCGCGCGATGTCTTTTCGAGCGATCGGGCGGCCAATTGAAGCCTCCAGAGGGTCAAATACGTCATGGGGGGCTCGGCGAGATACTTTGTGAAGCGCTCTTGCATCGGCTGACGCGGTTGTCTTCTAACAGAAGACGGTTCTTAGGGACTGTCGATTCATTCCGCGCGCGCAGCCAGAACGAGCTCTGACGCTGGCCTTCGGGTCGCGCCGCGAATACCGCATAGTCACGCTTCAGCCCAGCGCCCATTAATTTAATAGCTGCACGGACGCTCGTCCGGATAACAACTGCGCGCGGGCATGACCTCAACTCCCGAGAGCCGGCGGACCGCTATCCTGAACGGATACGGACGGAGCCGTTACGGCCGGACCAGCGAGCCGTCGATCGCGCGGACCGTGAAACCATCCTCTTTCCCCGAGGGCGGCGTGAGCGGAAACTTCCTTGCTTCTTCTTCTTTGATGTCGATGCCCAGTCCTGGCGCTTCGTTGACGTAGGCGAAGCCGTCGGGCAGTTTCGGCGTGCCTGGCAGCAGCTCGTGGATCATATCCGGCCATCGATTGTCTTCCTGAATGCCAAACGCGGTCGAAGCGAGATCGATATGACAAGCCGCCGCGAAGTTCACCGGGTCGTTGTCGCCTCCCTCCTGCCATGCCGTGCGCACGCCGAAGGTCTCGCACAGGTTCGCGATCTTCCTGGCCGGCGTAATCCCGCCGACCGTGGAAATGCGGCAGCGCACGTAGTCGATGATGCGCTCAGTAATGCAGGGCAGCCACTCCTGCGGGTTGGTGAAGATCTCGCCCATCGCGAGGGGGGTCGTGGTCACCTGGCGGATATTGCGGAACCACTGGATCATCTCGGGGGGCAGAATGTCTTCCACGTAGAACATCCGGTACGGCTCCATGCGCCGGGCCAATTCCACGGCCATCGTCGGCGACAGGTGCTCGTGGACGTCGTGAATCAGCTTCACGTCCTTGCCGAGTCTCACGCGAAGGTGTTCCATCAGCTTGGGGATCGCCTCAACGTACACCTCTTCCTCAAAGGCCGAACCGGCGTAGCCGCCTTTCGGGCGTGTGCCTTGCCCCGGCGCGATCATCCCGCCGCCGCCGTAGCCTCCAATCTGCGCGCGCACATGACGGTACCCGCGGTCGAGGAACGCCTTCACGTTGTCCGCCACTTCGTCCATCGACTTCCCGTCCGCGTGGCCATAGCACGGCACCGCGTCGCGCACTTTCCCGCCCAGCAGATCGTAGACAGGCATGCCGGCGCGCTTGCCTTTGATGTCCCACAACGCCATGTCGAGGCCGGAGAGCGCGTTATTGAGGACGGTGTCGCTACGGCGGTACGAGCGGTAAGTAGTGGCGTACCAGATGTCGTCAATACGATCCACATCGCGGCCGATCCAGAACGGGGCGAGGTGTTTCTCGATCGCCGCGGCCACCGTCAGCGCCTGGTGTACGTTGCTCGCCGAGCCGATGCCGTAAAGCCCGGGCTCGCTCGTCACCACCTTCACGAAGACCCATTGATAACGGCCGCCGGGACTCGTTACGATCGGATATACCTGCTTGATGGTAAGTTTGGGCAGGCCGCGAGTCCGGCTTTGATACTGTGCGGCTGCTGTGGCGGGCATTGCGGCAACCGGGGCGGCCGCCGCGGCCTGCAGGAACGTTCTGCGATGCATTACTCCTCCTGTTCTCCGAACGAACAATCTACCACTTGGAAGCAGCGGCGGCTACGTCCACGAGATTCGGGACTGGCGTTCGAGCGCTCGGCTGAATCCAGGGGCGTCTAGTGGTCCTTGTTTCGCTAACGCCAAAGCGCCGAGGGGCTTCCTGCGCCGGAGCATCCTGCTCATATGGCTGAGGCAGGAATCGGCACGCCGAACTCCACTCTGCCATGCCGTTGCGACCATTGAGTCCGGCAGCCCCACCCATCGAAAGCGGACGCCTTCCAAAGCAACTCAGACCAGTTTGATGCCATGCGCCGTGCCCATGGCTCCACTCTTTCCACCGCCATCTTCATCCCGGCTGCCGCCTTTTCCCAACCCACGTCCCAGCAGATGTCAGGCTTCGTCAAAGACCGGAGCGGCGTCACTGTAGCCTCCGCGAAGGTCTCGATCCGCCACGCCGGTGCGGGCCAGGTTCGCCCGGCCCAAGTCAATGAGAGCGGCTTTTACGTGGTTGCCGACTTCGTCGTTGGCGCCTATGAGATCGAAGCCGAAGCGGAAGGGTTCAAGAAATTCATCCGGGAAAATGGCATCTTCGCTGTTTGGTGCGGGTGCGTCGAGAGCGACGCGGTAGCATTGGGCAGAGTCAGACGACCGTGTTGGGGGCAGCCGACGGGTACTTGAGCCGTTGGCAAAGGGCCGGTGCCGAACAGCGGGAGGCACTACTTCGCCTGAATCTTCACGGTCTTGATTTTCCTTTCACAGAAAGGGTTTTGGCTTCGGCCCCGGCCTACCCAGTGAGCAATCTGATCCGGAGACGGGACGGCAGAGGGCCTGCTGCATTCGTTGCCCGCTGTACAGCGTTATGATGGCGGACGCGCCGGGGGAGGCGCTCACCCTTCCCGCTCGAATTCCGCATCCTGATGATCACACCCCAGTATGCTCTTAACCTCCCCCCTTCAGGCTCGTCTTGTATTGGATAAGACTTGGCCGTCGTGAAAGACACGCATCCAGGCGCTTTCAAGCTATAATCTCATCGAATGGATGTTTACGACGAGCTCCATCGCCTGAGGCGGTTGGGGCAGAAAGCGGCGTTGGCCACGATCGTTCAGGTGCGCGGCTCGATCCCAAGCTTCGAGAGCGCGAAACTGCTGGTCCGCGAAGACGGCTCGATGGTGGGAACCATTGGCGGCGGTTGTGTGGAGGCCGAGGTGTGGAACGCCGCCCGCGAGGTGATCGCGACGGAGAAGCCTCGACACATGAGCTTCAATCTGGGACAAGATGCGGCCTACGACAACGGTTTGATTTGCGGCGGCCAGCTCGACGTTTTTGTGGAACCCGTGATCCCCGCTCCGCGCGCCTTCATTTTCGGTGCGGGACACATTTCGAAGAGCCTCTCGAAGGTCGCGGTTATGGCCGGTTTTAGCTCCACCGTGATCGACGACCGGGAAGCATTCGCGAATACCGAGCGTTTTCCCGAAGCGGACGAGATTTTTTCGGGCGAGTACGAAGAAGTGTTTCCACGGCTGACGCTTCGCGAGACAAGCTACGTGATTATCGTGACGCGCGGGCACCGCGACGACATGCGCGTCCTGCGATGGGCGGTCTCGACGCCGGCCCGTTACATCGCGATGATCGGGAGCAAGCGCAAAGTCATTAACGTGGTGAAGGAACTCGAGAAGGAAGGCATTTCGC
This sequence comes from Bryobacterales bacterium, assembly GCA_009697455.1. Classification (GTDB taxonomy): domain Bacteria; phylum Acidobacteriota; class Terriglobia; order Bryobacterales; family Bryobacteraceae; genus SYKU01. Next base: position 6,173 of record SHUI01000041.1, on the reverse strand, counting down.
GAGAGCGAATGGAAAGGATCTTCGCGCCGATGGGCTTCGACATCGGAGCCATTTCTCCCGAGGAGATCGCAATCTCGGTGGTGGCGGAGATGATCGCCGTCCGCCGGAACCCGGAATCGAACTGGCGCGCTCTTTCGAAAACCATCTTCGTGGGCGAGGCGCTCGCGGCACTTCAGAAGTGAACCCCGGCGGGCTTATTCTCTGCAGCCGAATCGCACCCGAATCTCTCCGATTGAGCGACCGCGCGAAGAACCCGGGGATCCCTGTCGATACGCGCGGCGAGCGATACGCCGGAAAGCCGAGTCGCGCCTGCGGAAAACCGCCCGCCACCTTTTCGCGCGAAATAAACAACCCGGTGCCCCGGAGCAATGGCTGAAGCCTGCGTGGAGCTACGCATCCGTGGAATGAATCCTACCGCGTGCCCGCGCTTGCTTTCGGATTCGCAACAAACCTGGGCGGACGCGCCGCATCCGCGAGCGCATTGCCTGACAGATAGCTCAGACGAAGGATCTTCGCCATTTTTTCGAAGTTGATCTTCTCCACGGAGTCCGTCGTCTGGTGATAATCCGGATGGAAGCCCGTGAACCACCATACGGCGGGGATATCACGCAGTGCGAACGGATACTGATCGCTACGGAAAAAGATATTGAGCGCCGAATCGTAATCCCACTTGTAATCGAGCTTCAGGCCGACTTTGCGATTCTGGCTCTCGACGGCCTCTCGATATTCCGGACTATAGGTGGTCCCGATCAGGTTGAGGTCGTTCGACGTGTCGCCGGAAATCTGCATCAGGCCATCCGTCTGCCGGCTAGGCGTCTCGTTGCGCCCGATCATGTCGAAGTTGATCACGGCGCGAGTCGTTATCAAATCGCGCAAAGGGTGTGCGGCGTAGTAGTACGATCCAAGAAGGCCGCGCTCTTCAGCCGCGAAGACAGCGAACATGAGAGTGCGCTTCGGGCGCGTGGGACTGGCCGCGAATGCGCGCGCAAGCTCCACCACTCCCACGGTGCCGGAGCCGTTGTCGTCCGCGCCGCGAAACAGGTTTTCATCCTGAAGACCGTCGTGATCGTGGTGAGCGCTGAATATGACGGTCTCGCTCTTGAGCGCCGGGTCGGTGCCTTCGAGGATACCGATGATGTTGGTCTCCACGCCGCGCCGGCGGGAAGCGTTCACAAGCCGCAGGTCAACGATAGTCCCGGGGATGGCGAACGATGCGGGTTTGAGTGTGCTGTCGATTGAAGCCTGCAGCCCGGATGGCGTAGTGCCACCAGGGGCAATCAAGTCTACCGCGAGTTTCTCGCTGATTGTAAGCAGCGGAATGCGCGTCTCCGCTTCCTCAAGAGCCTGCGACGGAAGCCTGCGTCTCCGCTGCTCCCCTCCCGGAACGCGCGCCTGCCTCTCCTGATTCGACGGGTGCTTACGGTTGGGCTCCGCGACCATCAGAACGGCTGCCGCGCCGTGCTTTTGCGCGTTGAGCACTTTGACGAACGCTCCGGCGTAGCGTGTGTTGCCTTGTCCGTTGAAAATGGACTGCGCATCATTCTCCTGTGGCTCGTGGTCAAAGATCAGGACAATCTTGCCGCGCGCGTCAATGCCCGCGTAGTCATCGTAATTGAGCTCGGGCGCCGTAATGCCGAAACCGGCAAAGACGGTGGACGCCGAAATGGCAACGTCATCGGGGAAGCCGCCGGAGACATCCGGGAACTCGTAGGTCTTCTCGCTCCCGCCGCGCTTCACGGCAAACCGCGAAGCCGCGCGGTCGGCACGGTATTCGATGAGCGGGACCGGCTGAAGGAATGAGTTGCCCGCCGCGGGAACGAGGCCGGCCTTCGCGAACTCGGAAGCTACCCACTGGGCGGCCGCCTCGGAACCGCGCTGCAGACTAAGCCGGCCTTCGAGCGCATCGGAGGTGAGAAACGTCAGATCGGCGCGGAGACGTCTGGCGCTGATCGAATCGGGTCCGCCCTGGGACCACGCGGCGCTTGCGCTCGCAAGAAGAAGGGCTAGGAAGGGCCGCATGCTATTTCACCGTTGGGTACTGAATGCCCAATTGCTCGATGTAAGTCTTGTACCGCGCAGGATCGTACCGCAGTTGTTTCAGCGCGGGACGGAAACGCTCCATCTTTTCCCGATTGAGGTCCGCCGGCGCTTTCGTGCCTTCGGGCACCAGCGAGCGCCACTTCGTCTCTCTCGTCTGCTCCGTGAAATACTCTTTGGCCTCGCGCAGAATTTCGGGCTTGGTCAACAGGTCCATCGCGGTCATGGCGTGGGCCTTCGCGCCGGACGTTGCGCCCTTGTGGGCGATAGGAGTCGCCATGGCGATACCACTCGACCAGTGATGCCCCACCATGCCCGGAATATTCCCCGGATAACGCAGCACAACCGTCGGAAGATTCCAGGAGACTTCCGCGATATCGTCGGAGCCGGCGTTGCCGCGCTCGTTCACCCCGCCTTGCAGCTCTCCGACAGTCTTTTTCATGCCTTCGACTTTCGCCTTCAATTCCGTCTGTGCCGCGCGCGCCAGCTTCTCGTCGTCCTCCGACCACGCAGGCATCCCCACCTTCTTGATATTCGCGTGCAGGGCCTCAGCCACGGGTTTGTTGAAATGTCCGGGCCATGTCGCGGCGAGGACGCGCTCGGTCATTGTGGTGTCCGTCATCTGCGCGGCCGCGTTCGCGATTTTCGTCCCAAGGGCATGCAGGTCGCGGATACGGTCGTAGTCCCACTCGCGGAAAAAGTACCAAACGGTCGCTTCCGGCGGCACCACGTTCGGCTGATCTCCGCCATGCGCGATGACGTAATGCGAGCGGTGCTCCAGACGAAGATGCTCGCGCCGGTAGTTCCAGCCGATGTTCATCAACTCCACTGCGTCGAGCGCGCTTCGGCCAAGCCACGGCGAGCCTGCGCCGTGCGCGCTGACTCCGTGAAAACTATACTGCGTCGATACCAGTCCGCTTCCGCTCGGGCCCCATGTAACGCCGAAATCGCTGCCGATATGCGTGCTCAACATGACGTCCAAGTCGCGAAACAGATCCGCCTTCACCATGTAGGTGCGGCTGGCGAGCAACTCCTCCGCGACGCCCGGGTACACGCGGATCGTACCGGGGATCTTGTATTTTTTCATGAGAGACTGCACGGCCAACGCTGCCGTAACGTTAACTGCCTGCCCGGCGTTGTGGCCTTCGCCATGTCCGGGGCCGCCGTCGATTAGCGGCGCGTGATACGCGACCCCCGGCTTTTGCGAAGTCTCAGGAAGGCCATCGATGTCCGCCATGAATCCGATCACCGGTTTGCCCGAGCCCCACGATGCTACGAAAGCGGTTGGCATCCCCGCCAAGCCTCGGGTAATCTGGAAGCCTTCTTTTTCCAGAATTCCGGTGACGTAAGCGGAGGTTTCCACCTCCTGAAAGCCCAGTTCCGCAAAGCTGAAAATCGAATCCACCATTTGCTGGGTGAGTGTACGGCGGGCGTCCACCAGATCGGTGGCTTCGCGCTTCATATCGTCCGCGGACGGCGTTTGCGCGCCGCCGAGCGCTGTCCAGAACATGATCGCCATGAGAGAAAGTTTCATGATTGTCCCCCTACTTCCCGATAGATCTGCAGTACTTCGCCTGCCGTTCTTTCCCAACTATAACTTGCCGCGTGCACTTTTCCCTTGGCGATCAGAGATTCGCGCAGCTCGCGATTGAGCAAGACCTCCTTGATCCCCCTCGCGATATCGAAGACGTTCTCCGGGTTCACCAGCATCGCCGCATCACCCACTACTTCCGGCAGCGAGCTAACGCCCGACGTGATCACCGGCGTTCCCGATGCCATGGCTTCAAGCGGCGGCAGTCCGAAGCCTTCGTACAGGGAAGGGAAGACGAATGCGGTAGCGGTTTCGTAAAACAATCGCAACGTATCAAACGGCACGAAGCCGAGGAAACGGACAGCGTTCTCGACGCGGGTCTGCACCACGGCGCGCCGCACGGAAGGATGCCTCGACACGTCGTCTCCAATCAAAATGAGCCGTAAGTCCGCGTATTCCGGGTGACCCGCCAGCTCTTGTCGAGCCACGGCGAAGGCCTCCACCAGGCGCGGCACGTTCTTTGGCATGCGGATATGACCTGCCCACAGCAGGAATGGATAATGAATCTGGTAGCGCTCAAGAATGCGGGCCCGCTCGAGCTTTTCCGCTTCCGGACCGGAGGCGCGTGCGTCGGCGGAGTGCCGATGCCGGAAGAATTCGGGGTCCGGCGCGCTGTATACCTTTCGAATGCGTTCCTCGGGAACTCCGAACTGTTCCTGTACGTCGCGCTGGGTGGCCGCGGACACTGCGATCACGCGAGCGGCGCGGCTCAGCCCGCGGCGAAACTCGAAACGGCGGTAGCTTAGCCGTAGACCGGAACGGTCCCCAAACAGCAGGCTGCTCATATCGTGGATGGTCACCACGTAGGTCCCCATCATCGTGAGCGGAACCCGGTTGACGGGGATATGGCACAGGCTGGCCCGCAGGCTCTTCAGAAAAAACGGAAACTGGAGCTGACCGCGTGCGTCCGAATCCGGTTTTGGATAGGTGACGGTCTCAAAATTCGCCGGCAGGCGCTTCAGGTGCTGGACTTCAGACGGAAGCGTGACCAGGACGTACTGGTTGCTCCGGTCAAGCTTGGCGAGCCCTTGAATCAGATTCCGAATGTACGTCCCGATGCCGAAATCACGGACGCGTCTCGCGTCGATCGCGATCTTGAGCGGCATTCCCGTCAGGCGTGCGCCGGCTCCATCTTCCAACTGTAAAGCGGAAAACGCTCCGTGAGAACTCCGACGCGTTGCCGGACCTTCGCCAGAGCCTCTTCGTTCGAGACACTGCGAATCACTTCTGCAAATAGCGAAGCGATTTCACGCATTTCCGTTTCACCGAAGCCGCGCGTTGTGAGAGCGGGAGTGCCCAGGCGGATCCCACTTGGATTCATGGGCGGATTCACGTCGAATGGAATGGCGTTCTTGTTGACGGTGATCCGGGCGCGGTCGCAAGCAGCTTCAGCTTCCTTCCCTCGAACGCCCTTCGAAAATACATCGACCAGGACCAGGTGCGTGTCCGTACCGCCCGAGACCACGCGGAAACCCTCTTCGATCAAACTTTCGGCGAGCACCCGCGCGTTCGATGCGACGTTCTTCTGATACTCGACGAAGCCGGGTCGCAGAGCTTCTTTGAAACAGACAGCCTTGGCCGCGACCACGTGCACCAGCGGTCCACCCTGCGTGCCCGGGAAGACACTCTTGTCGATCGCGGCGCCGTACTTTTCCTTGGCCAGAATGATTCCGGCGCGCGGTCCGCGCAACGTCTTGTGGGTGGTCGACGTGACGATATCCGCATGCACGCAGGGGTTAGGATAGATTCCGGCCGCGACGAGTCCGGAGAAATGCGCCATGTCCACGAGCAGGAGAGCACCAACCGAATCGGCGATGGCGCGGAACTTCGCGAAATCGAGGAATCGCGGATAGGCGCTGCCGCCCCCAATGATCATCTTCGGCTTATGCTCTTCGGCCAGACGCGCGACTTCGTCGTAGTCGAGGGTCTCAGTATCCTTGCGGACGCCGTAGGGGATGACCCTGTACGTCTTGCCCGAAAAATTCAGGTGGTGTCCGTGGGTGAGGTGCCCGCCGTGGGCGAGGTTCAGGCCCAGAATCGTGTCGCCCGGTTCGAGCACCGCCGAATACGCGGCCTGATTCGCCTGGGATCCGGAGTGCGGCTGCACGTTTGCATACTCGGCGCTGAACAGCGCCTTGGCGCGGTCGCGCGCAAGATTCTCGACGGCGTCGGCGTATTCGCAGCCGCCGTAATACCTCTTGCCCGGGTAGCCTTCGGCGTACTTATTCGTAAACACACTGGAGGTGGCTTCGAGCACGGCCTCGGAAACGAAGTTCTCGCTCGCGATCATCTCGAGTTGGTCGTTCTGCCTCGCCAATTCGTGGCGGATGGCATTGTAGACTTCAGGGTCGGTCTCAGCCAGGGGCCGGGACATGCGTTCGATTTCGTTCATCTGGTTTGGTTTTCCAACTGTGCGATCTTTGCCAGGCGGCGGGCATGGCGTCCGCCCTCGAATTCTGTGTGCAGAAAGACGTCCACCAGGCGTTCGGCGGTCACTTCGTCCAGAAATTTCGCGCCCAGCGCAAGGACATTGGCGTCGTTGTGC
>SHUI01000040.1 GCA_009697455.1 Bryobacterales bacterium | reverse complement strand
CCCCAAAATGAGAAAACGAACCACCAAAGTAGAACCAGACTTCAACGAAAAGGACGGCTCCAGACCGAACCAACCACCCCGACCTCGGGATCATGCCGGATTGGAAACGAAACCTCATTTCAGGATCATCCTTCGATTGGAAAATGCTCACCAGAAACCGCGCTAGACTTTTCATATGGGCCGCAAGATTCTAGTCTCGGCCGGAGAGGCGTCGGGAGACCTCTACGCTGCCCTCCTGGTCGAGGAACTTCGCCGCAAGGAACCGGACGCTGAGTTTTTCGGCTGCACCGGACCCCGCATGCGAAAAGCAGGAGTGCGCACGGTAGTCGACGCGGCCGACCTCGCCGTGGTCGGGCTCGTCGAAGTAGTGGGGCATCTGCCGCGAATCTACGGAGAGTTCAAAAAGTTGCTCGCCGCTGCGCGCGAGAGCAAACCCACTCTCGCGATCCTGACGGATTCCCCGGACTTTCACCTTCGCGTCGCCCGCCGCCTGAAGCGCGAAGGAATTCCCGTCGTTTACCTTGTCGCTCCCCAGGTTTGGGCCTGGAGGGAAAGCCGTGTCAGGCAGATACGCAGGTACGTGGACCGGTTGCTCTGTATTTTTCCGTTTGAACAAGGGTTCTTTGAGCGGCGCGGAGTGCCCGCGATCTACGTCGGCCATCCTCTTTCGCGCCTTGTACGCCCGAAATTGACGAAAACGGAATTTTTCCGGAAACACAGATTGCCCGCCGACCGTCCACTGATAACGATGCTGCCTGGAAGCCGGAAGGGCGAGGCGGCCAGGCACTTGCCAGCGCTGCTCGAAGCGGCGGAGTTGCTGAATCGGGAGCGTGCGTTGAGTTTTGTGATTCCGGCGGCAGCCACGGCCGGAGCGCCGTTTTTCGAATCGCGGATCGGGCGTGCGCCCGTGAAGGTAATTGAGGGCGAGGCGTGGGACGCGATGGCCCATGCGGATGTGGCGCTGGCCGCAAGCGGAACCGTCACTGTGGAGGCGGCGCTGCTCGGAACGCCGATGGTAACGTTTTACAAGGTGACCGCCCTAAGCTGGTTGCTAGGCAAGATGTTGGTGCGGATTCCCTATTATTCGATGGTGAATCTGGTGGCGGAGCGGAAGATCGTTCCGGAATTGATGCAGGCGGAAATGACTGGCCCGCGTCTGGCTCAAGAGGCAAGGCGGCTGCTAGGGAACGAAGGGGAGCGGGAACGTATGAAAACGGATTTGGCCGAAGTGGCCCGCGCGCTTTCGAGTGTGGAGGACCCGATCGAGAGGGCGGCCTCGCTGGTTTGGGGCCTCGTGAGAGAAGAGTTCAGAAAGGAGCCGGTGTCTCATGTTTCGTAATATCTTGTTCGCCGCGTTGGCCGTGGTTGCGATCCTGGCCATGGCGGTGCTGCTGCCCGCGCAGGAACGGCGCTCGCGAATCGACGTCGAGCGCTACGATATCGACGCGGAGATCGGATTGAACACGCAGACGCTCACAGCCAAGGCCGCCGTGCGCTTTGTGCCGCTCGACGACAATACGACATCCTTATCGTTTGAGCTGAACAATGCTCTAAGTGTTTCCAGGGTGGTCGACGAGAAGGGCGTCCAGCTCTCGTCCTCGCGGTCGCAGCAGGATTTTACCGTGCGGGTGAATTTCGACCAGCCCTTGGCGAAGGGAAAGGCGACGGTGGTGACGTTCTCTTACGACGGGCGGCTCACCGGCTCCGAAGACTCCCCTGTCTATGGAATCAAGTTCGCGGCGATCAAGAACGATTTCGCCTACCTGCTCTATCCGGCGCGCTGGTTTCCCGTATCCGGTTATACGACGGACCGGTTTGCCGCGACGTTGAATGTGACGGTTCCGGCGGGTAGTTCGGTTCTTGGCAGCGGCATCGATACGTCGACGGACGCGGCGGGCAAGAAGATTTTCACGCTGCAATTCGACCGCGCCTCCTTTCCCGGCAGTATCGCCGTCGTGCGGGGTGGCGGCGTGCCTGTAGCGTCTGAAGGCGTCACGACAACTCTCTACTTTCGCGGGGGGGACGCGGAAATGGCGGGGGCCTACGGCACTGAGACCGGCAAGATCATGACTCACTTCACGAGCCTGTTCGGGCTCCCGCCGAGCGCAAATCTTTCCGTAGTTGAAACGGAGACCGGTGCGCCGAACGGATACGCGGCTCCGGGCCTCGTCTTCCTCAATCCTCGCGCCATCGGCAAGCAGGTCGGTGTGAAACTGTTGGCGAATCAGATTTCACGGCAGTGGTGGGGAGTGCTCTTATCGCCTTCGACCCGGAATCATCTGTGGGTGACGAACGGACTCGCGGCATACTCGGAAATGCTCTACCTGGAGCATGCGAACGGGCCGTCCGCGCTTGAATCCGAAGTCCGCGAGACTGCCGTCGAGGCTCTGACCGTCGACAACGTCCCCGTGATTCAGGCCGCGCGCCTGGAAGACTACGCACCTGAGCTTTGGGCGTTGACGGCCAGCAAGGGAGCGGCCATTTACCACATGCTGCGCTACGTTGTGGGCGATGAGAACTTCTTCAAGACTTTGAAAGATTTTGCGAAAGAGAACGCCTGGAAGCCCGTCGCGACGGACGATTTGCGAAAGGCGGCTGAAACCCCGTCTCAACTGAACTTGCAGGGCTTTTTCATTCAGTGGATCGAATCGAGCGGCGCGCCCGAGTTCAAGATGGAGTACACGATTTTCCGGACGCAGAAGGGTTTCCGCGTGATGGGGAAGATTTCGCAGGATCTGGACACGTTCCGGATGCCGGTCGATTTGAAGATCGAGACGGAGGGCAATCCGGAAGAGAAGCGTGTCGAGGTTGTGGGAACGTCATCGGAGTTCGCGGTGGAGACGTTTGGAAAGCCGAAGTCGATCACGCTCGATCCGGCGGGGCGCGTGCTGCGGTTCAGCAATCCGGTGCGGCTGTCCGTCGCGATCCGGCGGGGCGAGCAGTTTGCCGAACTGAGCGAATTTGGAGACGCGCTGAAAGAGTATCAGAAGGCGCTTGAGGCGAGCCGTCTCAGTTCGCTCGCGCATTACCGGATCGGCGAGGTGTTTTTCCTCCAGAACAACTACCAGTCCGCGGCCAACGAATTTCGCGAGACGCTGAACGGAGACATCGAGCCGAAGTGGACCGAAAACGTGGGCTCATATCAATCTGGGCAAGATTTTCGATATCACCGGTCAGCGGGAACGCGCGGTGAACGAATACAACCAGGCGATACGCACGAAAGACAATACACAAGGCGCTCGGGAGGAAGCGGCGAAATACTTGAAAGCGCCCTACGAGCGGCGGAAGCGGAACGATACCGCGTATTGGACGCCCGCTTGCTCCGGCCCGATTTGCCAAGTGCGGCAGACCAGGGGCTTTATAGCGGTCTGCCGGGTGTGCCCCCGAAAGAGAGTCGGCAAAGATCGATGTGACTTTTGAAACTAGAGCGGGAGGTATTGCCGGCCCGCTGCCCGCCGATCATGTCCGGAAATGGCCAGCTCTTGACGGCCCGTTTTCGTTAGAGTCGGCTTGTGAGGCGCCGCGTCGAAATCTGCTCTGAAGCACGCCGGTGCTATCCTGGAACTACCGGTGGCGTATCGTGACGATCCCTGCGCACAGCAACTCGGCTGAACGTGTATCCAAAGTCGAGATTCGCCAGTACGTCGAAAGTATCCTCGCCACGGAGACCTTCGCGCGCTCGCCGCGTCTGGCGCGTTTTCTGCGTTTCGCTGCGCAACAAACTCTTGAAGGAAATGAGGACTCGCTCAAGGAATATGTACTCGGCGTCGAAGTGTTCGACCGCAACGAGGACTATGATCCGCGCATTGATCCCATCGTCCGCGTTGAGGCGCGCCGCTTGCGGGCCAAGTTAAAACACCATTACGAGACCGGCGGACGGGACGATGGCGTCGTCATCGAGTTCCCGCTCGGCAGTTACGTGCCGCGGTTTGTGAAGCGCGCCACCGCGCCAGCGGCGCGGACGGTCGAGACGTCCGTCGAGACCATCGCCGTCCTGCCCTTCACGAATCTCAGCTCGGACCCTGAGAACGAGTATTTCAGCGACGGCCTGACGCAGGAGCTGATCGACGCTCTTACGAAAGTGGAAGGTCTGCGCGTGGTGGCGTGGGCTTCCGCGAATCAGTTCAAGGAGCAACGTCCCGATTTGCGGGAAATCGGAGAACGGCTTCACGTCCGTTCCATCCTCGAAGGCAGCGTCCGCAAGTCCGGCGATGTGCTGAGGATCGCCGCGCAATTGATCCACGCGGTCGACGGCTACTACCTGTGGTCGGAAACCTACGAGCGTGGGATGAAAGACGTGTTCTCGGTGCAGGAAGAGATTTCGCGAGCGATCGTTTCGACCCTCAGGGTGCGGCTGACCGGACGCCCACGGGACCCGCTCGTGAAGCCTGGCACGAGCAGCGTCGAGGCTCACAATTTCTATCTCAAAGGCCGTTACTGCTGGAACAAACGCGTCGAGCCGGCTCTACTTCAGTCGATCGAATACTACGAACAGGCGATCGCCGCCGATCCTCTCTATGCCCAGCCTTATGCAGGTCTGGCCGATGCCTATACGATCATCGGCCAATATGGCATTCGTCCCGCCCGGAACCTCATGGAGAAGGCCAGGAGCCGGGCGCTCCGGGCACTCGAGTTAGACCCTGGACTTGCTGAAGCCCATGCGTCGCTCGGCCTCGTTTCGGCGCTCGAATGGGATTGGAGCGGAGCCGAGCGGAGCCTGAGGCGCGCGATCGAATTGAATCCGGGTTACGCTTCGGCGCACCACTGGTATGCTTACGAGTGCCTGGCGCCAGTGGGGCGGCTGGACGAAGCACTGGTCGAGATCGAAAGGGCTCAGTTGCTCGATCCGTTGTCCCTCATCATCGCCGCCACGGTTGGCGATATTCTCGTGATGCTGCGCCGTTACGACGAGGCGCTCGATCAGTTCCGCCGCGCCATCGAGCTTGACGGGACATTTCCAAAGGCGTATCACGGCGCGGGAAGAGCGTATGTCCAGAAAGGAATGTTCACCGAGGCGATCGCGATGTACGAGAAAGCCAGAGATCTGACGGCCGGCTTCCCGATCCCGCTCGCTCTCATTGCTCACGCTTACGGAATTTCCGGCCGGAAAGAGGAAGCGCGGCTGCTGCTTGACCGGTTTCTTGAAATGGCGAAACGTGAGTATGTGTGCCCCTTCGTCCTGGCACGCATTTACCTGGGTCTCGGACAACTGGATGAAACGTTCGACAAGCTTGAACAGGCGTTCGAGCAGCGCGACGCAAGGCTGATACACCTCAAAGTGGCGCCGGTTTTCGATCCGCTGAGAGGCGACGCCAGGTACGAATCGCTTCTGAATAGGATCGGACTTTCGGATTCCTATTCAGCAAGCGACTTGCGATAGAGCCGCTTCGCCTCCTGGATGCGGCCCTGGACCCGAAGCAGGGAGGCGAGTTTCTCCCTGGTGTTGCTCCACTCCTTACCGCGCTCGATCTGAAGCGCTTGCCGGTAGAATGCCTCCGCGGCGGTGTAGCGCCGCACTCGCGCGAGAAGATCTCCCAGGTTGACGAGGCGCAATCCGAGGTCCGGGTGCGCCGGCCCGAGGACCGTTCGCGTAATTGCGAGCGAGTCGCGCAGGAGAGTCTCCGCCTCGGCGAAGCGCCGCTGGTCGAAGTAGAGGACGGCAAGGTTGCTCAGGCTCTGGGCGTAATCGGGATGGCCCGGTCCCTGAGTCTTCTCGCGAATCGCCAACGAGCGCCGGTAAAGAGCCTCTGCCTCGGTGTAACGGCCCAAGTCGCGATAAAGCGCCCCCAGATTGTTGAGGCCAGCGGCAACGGACGGATGCTCCGGGCCGGACACTTGCTCCCAGATCGCGATCGCCCGGCGCAGAAGCGGTTCGGCCTCAATATGATTTGCGCGCGCGGCAAAAATCTGGCCAAGGTTGTTCAGGCTCGCCGCCGCCTCCGCGGTTTCCGAGTCTCCAAGCACTCTTGCGGCGCGCCGCAGAAGCAGTTCGGCGCCGGCGTCATCCCCTTCCTTACGCAGCACCTCTGCCAGGTTGTTCAAGCCGCGGGCAAGAGCCAGCGGCTCGGCCTCGTTTTCGCGGATATGGAGAGCGCGCTGGTAGGCTTGGCGCGCTTCCGCGAGGCGGCCTTGCGAGCACAGAATATTCCCAAGGTTTGTCAGTCCGATGGCGACATCCCCGTGTGTTGGGCCCAAGCCGCGCTCCCATTCTCTTACAGCCCTGCGGAGAAAACTCTCGGCCTCAATCAAACGGAATTGGGCCGCGTACGCCATTCCAACGTTGTTGAGTGTCTTCGCCAGCGGTAGCGCGGGCTGTTCACCCACGGCAGCCTCATGCGCTTCCGCCATCTTGAGGGCTTCACGGTACTCGACCTCAGCTCGAGCGAACTGGCCGCGTCCGGCGAACTCCGAGGCACGGGCCATGTGGTCCGCCCAACTCATATCCTGTGCTCGCAGAAGAGGGAAAACAAGGAGGACCAAGGCTCCCGGCAAGAGCGAACTTCTCACTTGGAGGTTCATGCGTCAACAATGACGTCAGAGGATGGTATGGAAGGAGTACGCGCACGTAATGTTACGGTTATCGCTTACGGTAAGGGCCGAGCCAGGGCCGGGTCATTCGCGCGAACTAAAAGACCGTGGTTCGAACTCCGGACTGGGCAATTTGTTTTCGCGTGGCGCCCGAGTGCCGCGCCGCCTACTTGGCACCAGCAATCAGAGTTGCGCACGTTCCCAGTTGCGCTGCTGCGCGGTCACGCTCGGTCGTGTACGTCTTCGTGAAACCGGGTTTCTTCTCGATGCCATTCCAGGCGGTCACGCTTTTTCGGAGCCAGCCACAGGCCTCCTTGCGGTCCCCCTCGCGCTGAGACGGCTCGGCCTCCTTTCGTTTGGCCAGGGACTGATACACCGCGGCCATCCAGCCGTAGGACTGCGGCCCCGCCACCAGTGTCCGAATGCTTCCCGAATCGACCGCGCCCAACGCCTCAGCCAACGCAACTCCTTTTCGTCCAGCGTCGATCGCGCCCTGCCGGTCCCCCGACTCGGCCAAAGCCAGGCTGAAGCGGGCATACGCTTCGGCAAGAATGCGGCTAACCGTATTGTCCTTCGGGTCCGCCTTCGCCGCGCGTTCACCCACTTCAACCGACCGCCGGTAGCTCCGCATCGCTCCGTCCAAATCGTGGATTGCTATTTTCCGGTCTCCGGAGCGGCGCGCCACAAAACTGAGATTCATCCTGATCCGCATGTTACCGGGATCTTTCGCAGCCAGTTCCTCCATGAGGCGGACGGACTTCTCAAAAATCCCGATCGCCTCTTCATGCCGCCCGTTTTCGGGTATTGCATTGCCTACGCGCATTAGGCTGATGGCGAAATCGCTCTTGGCCCGCGTATCGGACGGGTCGGCGGCCGCCATGGCCTCTCCGATATCAAGCATCTTGTAGTAGTTCTCGAGCGCGCCCGCCGTATCGCCGAGGTTCGGAGCCGCCGGGTTCCCCAGGATGTCGCCAACGTGGCTGTAGGCCAGCATCAACTCGCGCCGGTAGGTCGCATTCGAAGGATCTTCGGCGGAGAGCGCCTGCTGTTCCGCGAGCGCGCGCTTGTAGCTTTCGAGCGCACCCGTCAGGTCGTTCAATCGCGCTTGCATGATGCCGATGTCAGCATCGCAGTCCGCGATCGCCCGCCGAAGATCGCGATCGCCAGGCTCCGCCTTCACGAGTTCCCGGTAGAGCTTGAGCGACTGTCGGGAACTGTCGAGCGCCTGAACGTTCTGCTGCATCAGGCCGCGCGCCCGCGACACCCACCTTAGCGCGGCGGCAAGGGATCGCATCGCCCTTCTGCTCGACGGATTCGCCTTGGTCAATTCCGCGGAAATGTTCCGCGCTGTTTCGTAGCTCGCCAGCGCGCCGCCCGCGTCTCCCGTGTAGGACAGGATGTCCCCGATGCGCCCATGCAGGGTCGCGATCGCAATCTGAACGTCTTCGTCCCCGCGGTCCTCCGCCGCGGACTCCAAAATCCGAAGCGCTTTCCTGTAACTCTCGATCGCCCCTGCCGTATTCCCAAGATTTGCCGTAAGCACGTGCCCCTGCACGTCGCCGATCTTCTGATAGGCCGCCGCCAGATCGCGCTGCAAACTCAAATCGCCCTTCGCGTCCTTCGCCGTGTTGTTCAGGTATTCGAGCGCCTTGGTGACCAGCATCTCCCTGGCGCGCGTCGATCCCGGGACCTCACTGATGGCGTCGTGAATCTCGAACAGGAAGGAATTCGCCAGCTTACGGCCCAGTTCGAAGCGTCTCTCCGCTCGCCTTGCCTGATAAAAGGTCGCTAGCATACCCCCGGCAAGCGACGCCACCAGTAGCACGGCCGCGGCGACGCCGACGCGGTTCCTCATCAGAACTTTCCCCAGACGGTAACTCCATGAATCGTCCCTCGCAATGACAGCCCGCCCTCTCAGGTGCCTTCTGATGTCCTCGGAGAACTGCTCCGCCGAGGCATAACGGTCCTGAGGACGCTTGCTCACCGCCATTCGCACGATCGCCTCCAGGTCCCCCGAAAGCCGCCTGCGGAGCGCTGGGCCGGACGCGGCGTCGCTCAAGCTGGGAACTCCCCGCGTGCAGATGGCCTCCTCGATTTCGTCGCGGGAATAGCCGCTGAAGTGGTGAGGGCGCTTTCCCGATAGCAGTTCGAAGAGCACGACGCCCAGCGAGTAGACGTCGGTCGCGGTTGTGATCGATTCGCCACGGGCCTGCTCAGGACTTGCATACTCGGGAGTCAGCGGCTGCGCCGGTCCCGCGCCAGGAGTTTCCTCCATGGACGGATCCACCAGTTTCGCGATTCCGAAATCAAGCAGCTTCACCGTACCGTCTTCCGTAACCAGAATGTTTCCAGGCTTCAGGTCTCTGTGGACCACAAGATTCTGGTGCGCGTAGTGGACGGCTAGGCAAACGCTTCTGAAAAGCTTGAGCCGGTTCGAAACGCTCAAGCGCCTCCTGACGCAGTAATCGACGATGGGCGTCCCCGCGATGTACTCCATCACAAGGTACGGCGTGCCTTCCTCCGTGGTGCCGCCGTCAAGCAGCCGCGCGATATTCGGATGCTCCAGGTTCGCCAGAATTTGCCGTTCGTCCCGGAACCGCTGCAGGACCGAATCCGCTTTCAACCCCCGTTTTACAAGCTTGATGGCGACGTGCTTCTCAAACTGATCGTCGGCTCTGGCTGCAAGATAGACCGCTCCCATGCCCCCACGGCCAATCTCCCGAATCAGCCGGTACGCCCCGACGCGCCGTCCCTCATACCAGGTAACGCCGTCCGGATCGAACGTGGCGACGGCGGAACGTACGGTCTGTTCGATTGCGCCTCTTGCATCGTGAGCCAGTAAAGATTCAACCTCCGCGTGCAATTCACCATCTTCGCCGCAGGAATCGCGGAGAAAATCCGCCCGCCGGTCCGGGTCACATTCGAGCGCGGCCAGAAACAAAGTCTCGATCTTTTGCCATCGATCGGTCGTCATGCGCCCCTATCCATGTGCCGGTACAGCCAGGCTTCAGCTGTCCGCAGGTCCCTGCCGACCGTCACGGCCGAGACTCCCAAGACGCGTGCCGTTTCCTCGGCGGTGAGGCCGCCAAAAAAACGCAATTCGATCACGCGGCACTTTCTTGGGTCGAGCGCCGCCAGATCCTTCATTGCATCGTCTAGGGCCACGATGTCGCGATCGGGCTCGCGCGAAACGGTGAGCGCCGCGTCGAGTTGCACGCGAATCCCCTTCCTCTTGGCGGTTTGCCGCGCGCGCGCGTGATCCACCAGGATCTGCCGCATGAGTTGCGCCGCGATTCCAAAAAAATGGGCGCGGTTTTCCCAATCTGGCATCCCGTTGCCAGCCATTCGCAGGTAAGCTTCGTGGATCAGGGCGGTCGGTTGCAGCGTGTGTCCGGGGCGTTCGCGCCCGAGGTAACTACCGGCGAGGCGGCGGAGTTCGCTATAGACGAGGGGAGTCAGTTCGTCGAGCGCCTCCTTGCTGCCGGCGCTCCAGTCGAGCAGAAGGCGCGTGACAACCTGTGAAGAAGTCATTTGCCTGGAACAAAACCTATGGCAACGCCCTTACCGTGATGGATCCCTTCGCTTCCCACGCCGCGATCACGGGTCCGCCGGGCACGCCCGCCAGTTGCACGAACGTTCCTTCCGACGCGAGGCTGACGGGATCGTTCCCTCCCGGTATGCTTGCCAGCAGTCCAAGCCCGGATGACCAAGCGGCGTAGATGCCGTCCTTACCCGCGACTATCGACGGGTCCTTACCGGCGCCGAGGCTAACCTCACGGCCTCCTTCCCGGGACAGGAAAACCTCCTTGTCACGCCTCCAGACGGTCACCACCTTACCTTGAGGCGCCATCGCGAGTCCGCCTCCGTCCATTGGACACGCGTTGAGGAGCCACGTACCGGCGCCTTGTTTTTCACCGGCGCCGAAAGTCCTCCCGCCATCGGTGGACCGCGCAACATACATGTCGCGCGAGCCGTCCAGCGCGTTGCGGAACATCGCGTGAATCGTACCCTTTGAATCCACAAGCAGAGACGGATGGCAGCACTGGCAAATCGTCCCCTCGGGGGATTCATAGACCAGGACATTCTTCGACCACGTGGCGCCGCCGTTGTCCGAAGACGCGCCGTAGAGCTTCGTCCCCTTGCTTCGCAGGTCGAGCCAAGTGGCGAAAAGTACGCCCCCGCCTGACGACATGGCGTGAAGCCCTTCGCGCGCGGAACCCGCGACGTCGTTTACCTTTACGCCCTGGGACCAAGTCCTACCCCCATCCGTGGATCGCCACGCGATCAGGTCGCCGTCGGCGCCGCCCCCCTTTTCCCCAGCGATCGCGGAGATCACGATCGCGCTATCCGTTATTGCGACCCGGGGCCCGCGATGCCGTCCGAGTGACAACTTTCCGGATTCGGACACCTTCATTGGCTTCGAAAATGTTGAGCCCCTGTCCGTTGACGCGGAAAAATAGACGTTGTTGCCCGCGCCGAACGTCATTGCCACCATCTTCGCGCTCACGGCCAACTGAGGCTGGCGAAATTCCTGCATGGGCGTTTCCGGAATCAATTGGATGATAAGAAGCGCAAGTGGCAGCATAGCTTAATCCATGATAGCGGAGCCGCCGATGGCCATGAGCGCGTTACGCTCGTCCGACGCGCCCGGGCGCTGCACCAGAAACACGCCGAGCAGATCCTTCTTCGGGTCCACCCAACCGTATGTGCCAAAGGCTCCACCGTGGCCATACGTGCCAACGGAGGCGAGCGGGAGCGACAGGCTGCCCATGGGATCCCTTACCAGCGCCCAGGACAAGCCGTAACCGACGCCGGGAGTGGCAGCCTTCAGATCGCCGGTATGCAGGGCGGTCATTACTTGAATCGTGCTTTTCGACAGGAGGCGCTTGCCGTTGTACGTGCCGCCGTTGAGCATCATCTGGTAGAAGGCGGCGAGATCGGCTGCGGTCGAATACATTCCGCCTTCGGGCAGCGAGTATTTGGCGCCCTTGCGGTACTTGAGAGGACCACCACCCAAAGTATCTTCCCCCATTTCTTTCAGCTTGCCGTTCTCAAGCGTGTAGCAGGACGCGATCCGGTCGTGCTTCTCCGCGGGCGGGAAGATGTAGCTGTCCTTCATGCCGAGCGGCTGGAAAATTCGCGACGCGAGAAATTGCTCAAACGGCTGATCGGCCAGCACCTCGACGATGCGGGCGGCCGTCGCAATCCCGATATTGCTGTATTGCCACTTAGTGCCCGGCTCGAAATCGAGCGGCTGCTGCGCGCCCATCGCTACGACCTGCGAGAGCGGCATGCCCATCCACGTTTTCAGATTGTTGAACGACAGCGGGAGATTGGCGTACATGCCCGACGTATGCGTGAGCACATCGCGAATCGTAATGGGGCGCGCCGGACGCTTCATGGTGCGCGTATCGCCCTCGGCGCTCGCGATCATCCACTGGCCGCGAAACTCGGGCAGATGCTTCTCGACCGGGTCCGAAATCGCGAGTTTCCCTTCTTCCATCAGAATCATGACGGCCGCGCCCACCACGGGCTTTGTCATGGACATGATTTGGAAAATCGTATCGGGCTTCATCGGCTTCTTCGACGCAAGGTCCTGATATCCGGCGGTTTCGAGCGAAGCCAGCGCGCCGTGGCGCTGCAACAGCGTAACCGTGCCGGCCACCGTCCCCTTGTCGACGAATGATTTCATGCGGGCCGGGATGCGGGCAAGGCGTTCGGCGTCCATGCCGGCTTTCGAGGTGTCCACCGCCGGCGGAGCGGCAATAACCGCATGAACCAGCAGGACTGGCGTTGCGAGGAAAAAGGTTCTTCGTGTCGTCATTCGTTATAACTCCTTGTCATCGCGGGAAAAGGAACGTTCTCCCGGTCAGCTTGACCTCAGCTTCTCACGTGGGCAGGTTCTTTGCAACGCACTGTCAATGGCGGATGTGGATCGATTTGAAACTCCGGGATTCATGCCGAATGCCTTTCACACGGCACGGATGGAAACGCGACTGCCTGCCCGGCATTCAAGTTGCCATAGAGCGCCGGAATCCAGGGATCAACCCGGCGGAATCGCAAAGTCCCTTTGCTGGCGAGGGGCCGGAACAGCAGTGCCATGCGCCGCCGGTTTGTAGGGGCGTTTTGGTTTTTCCGTAGCCCGGGATATTCGCGTCACCCGAATACATGTGAGACTGATTGTCACTCGCAGAATTGTTTGGCGTACTTCCGTCAACACTATTTGGCATACCAGGACCGGAGCACGGTGTTGCGGAAACCTGTCGCCATGCCAGTCTTCAGCGCAATACAGTTTCGCAACGCCTCGAGCCCCGCCATTGGAAGCCTTCGTCGCCGTTGCGGAATCGTCCGTTTGCGCAACTGGATTGGTACGGCCAGGGGCCTCGTACCAATCTACGGATGCCTGTGCCGTTACTCATTCTCTATCAAATAACTCCCTGCAGAATAAACGACTTGCATGGATATAGAGTCGAACTTCAACGATCCTCCAGATTGTCTGGAACGTAACAGAAGTGGGAGCCGTCAAGGGCAAAAGGAGTTCCCTCCATCGACTTGAGACGAACGGCTCTACTGATCGCTTGCTTCGCTAGCTCCGCCTTCGGTGCCGACTACCCCGTCCTGCGTACGCTGCACCCGTTTCCAGGCTCGCGTTTCTTTCTTCCCAACGATCAGGATCAGCACACTTCAGTGGTGATGCTGCATGGCAGCGAAGGTGGATCGGTCCCCTATATCGAGTCTGAAGCGACGATTCTAGCGAGTCAGGGCTTTGCGGTGCTAACGCTGTGCTACTTCGACTGCAACCGCGGTCTAGTAGGGCCGCGGAAGACGCTTCGTGATGTCGAAGCGACGCTGGTGCTGCGGGCAGCCTCTTGGCTGCGGGGGCAGCCACATAGTAATGGAAAGGTGGCGGTCTACGGATTCTCGCGCGGCGCAGAACTGGCGTTGATCGTGGGGTCATTGACCGCAACAGCCGCGGAGAGGCCCACGGCGCTGATCGCTCACTCGCCGAGCGACATCTACAATTCCTTTTACAACTGGAGCTGGCAGGAACCTTCATGCTGGGTGTGCCGCAATGGTCTGGGCAGGTGCCCGACCAACGCGCCGCGTTCGGAATTGGCCTGGAACCCAGCCTGCGGACCCGATGACGAGACGCGAATGGATTTCTCGCAGAGTGCCTGGCTCATCCACGGGGCCAACGTACCGAGGGGAGTTCGGATCAGGATCGAGGACTTTGACGGACCGATCCTGATAACTGTTGGAGAAAGGGATACCGTGTGGTCGCCGGACCAAACCCGCCGAATCGAGGCCACGCTGCGCGACTGGGGCCGGAATCCAGAAGTTCACTATTTCCCGGAAGGTGGCCACGTGTTCGGCGGCGACGACGAGAACCGCCGCCGTGCCCATGTGCTTCGTTTTCTGCGCGCGTTGCCTTGACCAGGAACCGAGGTATGGGTGCGGCCCAGGGTTCTTGCGGGCAACGGTTATCGCGGCACGCTGAACAGGAGCCGCCCGCCGCAGGCCCGAGAGGGCAGCCCGACTTGAAGATGTCAGCGCTTCAAGCGCCCCGCCACCTATAGACTACAAACCCGCAAAGTCGCGCAGGGAACCGCGAACTAGATCTCGGCGGGCGGGCGTACTGGCCGCCGCATTGCCGACTGCCTGCCGCTGGTACCGAGGCGAAGACCGGGCCAGTCTTCTGCTACCTGCGCCGTCAGGCAGGAATTTTCATTGAAACGGACACAGGTCTTAGCTGGCCATCGGTCCTACGTCCGCTCGGTGGAATTCAGCCAGTCGCGCGAGCGACTCCTCTCTGGATCCGGGGACGGCAATGTCCCGCTTTGGGAGTCGGCGACCGGCAAGATGCTGCAGGAATTCCAGGGTCATCAGGACGGGGTCTATCATGCAGTTTTCGACGCAAGCCAGACTCGGATCCTATCAGGAGGCCGCGACCGTACCATCAGGCTATGGGAAATCAGCACGGGACGCTGCTTGCGATCGATAGCTGCGATGGGAGCCCATGTGCAGTGTCTCGCATGGCATTCGGACCAGCAACGTTTCCTTTCGTGCGCCAGCGACATCCGGCTCTGGGACTCGGAGACTGGCGAATGCCTGCGGGTGTTTGAAGGGCACACGGACACAATTCGATCCGTCGCTTGGAGTCACGATCAGTGCCATATCCTCTCGGCTTCCCATGATCGCTCTGTGCGGATTTGGGAAGCGGCGACGGGCCGCTGTATTGAAGTGCTTACGGGCCACGACGAGTGCGCTGTCAATGCAGTCTGGACCCTCGAACGCGGATCCGTCATCTCCTGCGACTCCAGCGGTGGACTGCGTGCGTTCACAGTAGACGCGTCATCCAATTCCGAGGCAAATTGAACCCAACTCCTCGAAAGTCGCGATGTCGTTATCCAACCGGTACGCGGCGCACCGCCGTACCATTCGCGAACCGTTGGCCTGGCGATGTGCCAAATAATGTTGACGGAAGTACGCCGAACAATTCTGAAAGTGACAGTTTGATGCTCAAAGCGAAGCTGAATCCTTCGAGTCGATCTGGAGCAACGCCTTTATCTTCGGCACAATCGTGGCGATAAAAGCGTCGCGATGATGGGACCAGCGCCCCGGATAGGGTAAGTGGATGAACGAACCGCTCCAGCACGCGCAAGAGGCGCTTTGAGTGACGTTACCGTCGATCGAACGGACCACGGTCGCGATCATGGGAGGTTGAAGCTGGGCGATGGCTCGGGCAAGCGGCACTTCGTTGGCTCGGCAAGCCGCTCGGCGCGATCTTGAGTCCAAGTGGTCGACCGGCTCCGGGCACAGGTCGAGCAGATAACACCCCGCGGCTTGGAACACGTCGAGGAAACTGACATCCGCAATGCCCGGATCGGCGAGCCTGAATGCGTCACGCATCGCACGGTAGAGGCCCGAGTCGCCCCGGTAGAAGAACCGTCCCGAGGCGGGAGGCGCCTCGCCAACGAACAGCAATCGAATTCGGGCCGGCCGGAAGCGGCGCCGCAAGGTCTCCCGCTGACGCCGGTTCATGGGACTACCGACGGGCACGGGCCGCCGTTCGCCGCAGCGTCACCTCTTGACCGGCTTCTATTGTGCCGCCCGCAAGAACTTCACAATTTAGCGCAAGCTTGCCACCGAAACGCTTCACGATATCGCGGAGCACCGTTGGGTCGTGTTCGAGAGTGTCGGGATCGAACGTGGTCATGATGCACCGGCCGCGAAGGTCGTGAATGCCGACAACCACATCTCCAATCATGAGCTGCCCGCCCTCCCAGGTGCGCTCGTCCATGCCTTCGACACCTCCAACAATGATGTTCGGGCGAAGCCGCCTCCGGTCGCGTCCAAAGGCAGCTACGGCCCCGTCGGTCGCTACCAGCAGCGGGAGTATGTCGAACCGATCCCGGCTATCGTCTTCGACTAACCTGGCGCCCGGCCCAACGATATCCTGCACTGCCGCGAGGACCCTCTTGTCAGTCCACGGCCGGCCATCGACCAGAGCCTGCATCCTGTCATCCATAGTCGCCCGAAGCCCCAGCAAACCAGGAAAGGTTCGCGAGGTGACCGTGTGTCCTTCCGCGTCCCGCACTTGGATGGCGCGATCGCCATCAATGCCCGACACGGACAACTGCGAACGCCGAAGCATCTCACCGGCCATGGACTTCACCGGGTACCTCCAGATTTCCGAAATGTACATTGCTGTCCCTCTCCTGTTCCAAGAATACCCGCTCACCAGTCCCCAGCCTTTCATAGGAATAGAGGCCTTTGGTTGTCTCTCATTTCGGTTAGCCACTAGTACGGCCGGCGCTGAACCGCAAGATGTGTGTCGCGTGCGCAAGTTCGAACCGCCTGAAACTCCCCACGATGGTCCCCGCGGAGGCCCAATTGGTCATGAAGCGGACGCGGAGAGACGGAGTTTCCGCCGCAACTCGCGCGGGTCCGCGCCCGAGGGCAACGCTTTCACGACGAACTTCCTGCCCGGTGCGGGATCTCATTCCGGCCATTTCAACCTGGCATCCATCGGCGAGGCCTCGGCTTGTGCTATCCTCATCGCTCAGTATGCTCAGATTCGCACTCCTCCTGATTGCGGCGTCCGTTTCTCTAACGGCGGCCTCTAAGAAAACGGTCACGCTGGCCGGTACTGGCGTCTCGGGATTCTCCGGCGACGGTGGCGCCGGAGTCAAAGGCCAACTCGGAAATCCCTACGGGCTGGTAACGGGTCCTGACGGCGCGCTCTATGTCTGCGAGGTGGACACCCACCGCGTGCGGCGTCTCGACCTCAAGACACACAAACTCTCGACGGTGGCAGGCAGCGGAAAAAAAGGATACGCCGGCGATGGCGGTCCCGCCCTCGAAGCGTCGCTCAACGAACCGTACGAAGTCCGTTTCGACAAGGAAGGCAACATGTTCTTCGTCGAAATGAGAAATAACGTCGTGCGGCGCGTCGACGCGAAAACGAAAATCATCAGCACGGTAGCCGGCACGGGTTCACCCGGGTTCAGCGGTGACGGCGGGCCTGGGGTGAAAGCCCAACTGAACCAGCCGCACAGCATTGCCTTCGATCCCGAAGGCCGCCTCCTGATTTGCGACATTGCGAATCAACGGGTCCGGCGTCTCAATCTGAAAACTGGAATTCTCGATACGTACGCGGGAACGGGCGAGAAAAAGCCGACTCCGGACGGCGTGCCGCTCGCGGGAGTGCCGCTCAACGGGCCTCGCGCGATCGACCTCGACCGCGAGGGCAACCTCTACCTGGCGCTGCGCGAAGGCAACGCCATCTATCGCATCGATTCGAAAACCGGACGTATCCATCACCTCGCCGGAACCGGGGAGAAAGGCTACACTGGCGACGGCGGTCCGGCGAAAGCGGCCAAGCTGAGCGGCCCCAAAGGAATCGCGTATGCGCCGGACGGCTCCGTCTACATCGCCGACACCGAAAGCCACACGATCCGCCGCATCGATCTGAAAACCGGCATCATCACGACGGCAGCCGGTACGGGAGCCCGCGGAGACGGTCCCGATGGCGATCCGCTCGCCTGCAAACTGGCGCGGCCTCATGGGATCTTTATCGATCGCAAGGGCGTGAAGTACATCGGCGACAGCGAGAATCACCGGATTCGTCTGCTGAAATAACCGGAACCGGTTCAGCGTGTCTGCGCGAATGCCAGCGTCCGTAGCGGCGCGCGTGAAATCTGTCCTCGTAGCGTCGCGTACCTGAGCAGCTTCGCCCCCGATCTCAAATGATCCGCCGCCGGCGGAGACAGGTCCAAACGATACCAGTCCGCGCGATCTTTGTATGAGTACCCGCTGTACTGAGGGTTCCCGCGGACGCCCACGTCCATCAGAATCTGCCAGAAGCTCGTGCGGCGTAACAACGGCTTCTTAATCGCGGCCTCTCGCGGGATCTCGACGCGGAACTTCGGTCCCGACATTACGACGAGCGTACACGTCTCCGCTTGAAACGGCCGCCCCGGCTCGGAATCCGGAAAGGATGCAAGCATGCCGCGAATCCCGTCGCGGTTCGCGTCCCAGCCGGTCCAGCGGAATCGCGAAGCGCCGCTTACGAGGGTTCCGCGAAGCAGCAGTTCGTGAACCCGCTCCTCGTCTTTACCCGTGATTCCGAGCATGTGCTCCATCAACTCCCGCAGGGGCAGGTCCCGCACGACCACTGGCGTGAGCGAGATCGATTCCGCCACCTCCGTGCTGAGCTTCACTCGAATGGTTTCAGGGAGAGACATCTGGCTTTCCTACACGCTAGCATGGAGCGTGACCTCCCTGGAGAAAGTTGCGACCGAACTCGCCCGTTATGAACACGCGCTCATGGATTTTTCCGCGCGCGACAACAACGGCACAATTGAACTCGTAATCGAACTGAAAAACCGGACGCTCGGTCTTCACACCTATTACGCGCCCATCCACGAGCGAGACATCGAACACGCGCAGTTTCCCTGGACACTCCAACGATATCTGTACGACTGCCTGCACGACTACGTGGTCGAGATGTTCGTCCACACTCCTCAGAGCCGGGACTGAACCTGCAACGTGACTCCTCTCACAGAAATCCTCTGCGCTGAGATCTCCACAGGCGGTCCGATCCCCTTCCGGCGCTTCATGGACGCCGCCCTTTATCATCCCGAATACGGTTACTACCGCCGTCACCGCGAAGTCTTCGGCAAGGGTGGCGACTTTTTCACGGCTTCGCAACTCCAGCCCGTCTTCGGAATTCTGATCGCTCTCCGGATTCGCTCCTTGCGAGATGAGATGGGAGATCCGGAGGACTTCACGGTTGTCGAACTCGGCGCTGGAAGAGGCGACATGGCCGAAGCTCTCTCCGAGTTTCGATACGTTCCGGTCGATCTTGACCGCGGCGCGCTGCCTGGAGCTTTTCGCGGCGTGGTGTTCTCGAACGAGTTCTTCGACGCGCTACCGGTCGATGCCGTCGTGATGCGCGGGGGAGTTCCGCGACAGATGCTGGTTCGCTGGAACGGGGATCGCTTCGTCTGGATTGAGGGTGATGCCGCCGGAGACGCGGTGCAGCGCTATCTCCACGAGTTTTTTCCGCCGCTTGAAGAAGAGCAGATCGTGGAAGTCTCCTTCGACGCGCTCGCGTGGATTGAGCGGATCGCCGCAAGTCTTCAATCCGGCTTCGTCTTCACGGTCGACTACGGGTACACTCGCGCCGAGCTTCGCCGTTTCCCTCGCGGCACGCTGATGAGCTACCGCGCGCACCGCGCGGACAGCGATGTCTTGCTCGACCCGGGCGAACACGACATCACGGCGCACGTCTGCTTTGACGCGCTTGAAAAGCATGGATCTCAGCATGATCTCACCGCGATTCGACGCGAGACGCTGGCCCGCACACTCCTCGACGCGGGTGAGAGAGACCAGTTCGCGGCCGCTCTCACGGGCGGCCAGCAGCGCGCACAACAACTGAAGACGCTCCTGTTCGGCATGGGAGAGACGTTCACTACATTGCTTCAGCGTAAGGGAAGGTAGAGCGGGCTGGCGGCCCTAACGCGGCGCCGGCAGCACCTCGCGCGGCACGGCTGGCTTAAGCGTTTGCCGCACGGAGCAAAAAGAAAGGGCCCCGAGAAACTCGGGGCCCTTCCTTGAACTGCTTCGTTCACCCCCTAACGGGGGCAGCCGACAGCTACTTCTTTTTCTTCGGAGCTGCTTTCTTCTTCGGAGCTACTTTCTTGGCTGCGTTCTTCATCGTGTGAATCTCCCTAACATCAAAATTTTGCGATTCGAAAATCGCAATGTGATCCATATATAAAATGGATCGCGAATAAAGTCAAGAGAAAAATGCATCCGAAACGAAAAATGTTCGTTATGGTTTGAGAGAAAAAGCCTCACTGACCCCAAACTCGTCCGTTCGGAATGAGCGCCTGACCCCAAACCGCGAACGCCCACACGATCAATCCAACAATTGCGGCAAGCGCGATCGAGTGCGGCAGCACCTTGCGGAACAAATCTCCCTCGCGTCCTTCCTCCCCCACCGCGGCGCATGCGACGATGATCGACTGTGCGTCGATCATCTTTCCCATCACGCCGCCGGCGGAATTCGCGCTCGCCATCAGGACAGGGCTGATTCCCAGATTGTTCGCCGTGATCACCTGCAAGCTGCCGAAGAGCGCGTTAGAGCCTGCATCGGTGCCCGTCAGCGCGACTCCCAACCATCCGAGCATCGTTCCGAAGAACGGGAAGAGCGATCCGGTGTGCGTCATCGCAAGGCCCATCACCGCGTCCATGCCCGAATAACGCGTCACGAAGCCGAGGCCAAGCATCGCCATGATCGCGAGCATGCTGAACCGCATTCGATAACACGTGCGGAAAAAAATCCCAAACGTGCGGCTAATCGAAAGTCCCAGCAGTGGTCCGGAGATGATGCCGGCGAGAAATGTCGCTGTACCGATCGCGGCAAGCCACGCCAGATCGAACACCGCGGGCTCCATTTGCGTTTTTGCGACGACGGGCGGAATCCGCACCACGGCGTTGTGCAGCGAGGGCACGGGAATTGCGAATGAAGTGGAATCGAGAATTTTTTTCACCGATGGCACGCCCCACAGGATCACCAGCGCTGCGAGCAAGAGGAACGGCAACCAGGCATGCAGCACCTGGCCAACGGTGTACTTGCCGGTACGGGCCTTCACAGCCGCCTCGCCCGGATACCTCCACAACTCCGCCGGCTTCCACATCCGGAAGAAGATCGTAAGCGCCACGAGCGTCGCCATGCCGCCGATGATGTCCACGAGCGCGCTGTCCTGAAAATTCGACCAATAGAATTGAACGCAGGCAAACACCGCCCCGCACATGAGCAATCCCGGCCAAACCGCGAACGTATTCCGCCAACTCGTCATCGAACGGATCAGCCAGAACGGAAGGATCAACGCCGTGAATGGAAGGATGCGTCCCACCATCGCGCTCAGGTCCGCGTCCGGCAAACCCGTCACCGCCACAAGCGCGCGGATCGGATTTCCCACGCCCCCGTATGCCACTGGAGAAGTATTCGCGATCAAGCAAAGCACCGCCGCGTCGAACGGATTGAAGCCGAGGCCCACCATCATCGCGCCCGCGATCGCGACCGGCGCGCCTCCTCCGCCCGCGCCTTCAAGCACCGCGCCGAACGCGAACGCGATCAGGAGCACTTGAAGCCGCCGGTCGGCCGTCACCGATCCGATCGATTCCTTGATGATCTCGAAATGCCCGGTCTCGACGGTCAGTTCGTAGACAAAGACCGCGCATAGGAGCGTCCATGCGATTCGAACCACCGCGTATACCAGTCCATGCGCGACCGCCCCCGCGAGAATCGGCCAAGGCATGCCGAAAACGAACGCCGCGAGAACGATAGCCACGCCGAAAGCGACAACCGCGGCGGTATGGGCGTGAATCTTCACTGCTGCAAGAAGGACGAAGAGCAGTACTACCGGAATGGACGCCGTGAGCGTCGAGAGAACTGCGTTTGAGAACGGGTCGTAGTTTTGGGTCCAGGTCATTTATCCACTTGCTCCGATGCGAAACGCACGATAGTATCACGAAGTGGGCATGCGTCGAGCGGAAGTCGCGATCCTGGTGTTGGCGGCCTCCCTCATTGCGGGAGGCTGCGCCAAAAAGAAGAAACCGGTCCCGGTTCCGCGTACGTCCCCGCAACCGGCGGCGACTCCCCGGCAAGGTGAAACCGGCATCGCGAGTTGGTACGGCAATCCGTATCACGGACGCGTCACGGCGAGCGGCGAAATTTACGACATGGACAAAGTGTCTGCCGCGCACCGCACGCTTCCGTTTCAAACGCGCGTGCGCGTGCACAACCTTGATAACGGCAAGACCTTGGAAGTCCGCATCAACGATCGGGGGCCGTTTATCGGCGGGCGCATCATCGACCTGTCCAGGGCCGCGGCGGGCGCCATCGGAATGATCGGCCCCGGACTGGCACGTGTCCGCCTTGAGATCTTAAGCCCGCAGGGTGCGTCTCTCGAACCGCTTTCCGCCTACGCTGTCCAGGTTGGCGCTTTTCGCGACCGCTCGAACGCCGACCGCCTCCGCGCGCGCATGGAGAGACGCTATGGCTCGGCAAAAATCGTCCGTTCGGATCGCGGATCCGCATGGCGCGTGCTCGTGGGATCCGAGCCGTCGCTCGCACGCGCGGAAGCGCTCGCGGCGCGGATTGAGGCCGGCGGCGCGAAGGAAGCCTTTGCCGTTCGTCTCGATCCCTGAGATCGCCCGCGAATGTACCTGTATAATAAGAACAACTCATGGACCCTCATCCAGCGAGCCGTTCCCATGGCTTTTTGGGAATCTCCCCGCAGATCGTTCACATCCGCGGACTCATCGAAAAACTCGGACGTTCCCGCTCGCCGGTGTTGCTTCTCGGAGAGAGTGGAACAGGCAAGGAAGTCGCGGCCCGCGAGATCTACAATGGCTCCCGCCAGGGAGCGTTCGTGCCCATCGATTGCGGTTCCGTCGTGGGACCGCTCATTGAAAGCGATCTTTTTGGCCATACCCGCAACGCCTTCACCGGCGCCGGCGAGGCCAAACAGGGACTGATCGACCTCGCGCACGGAGGCACCGCCTTCTTCGACGAGATCGGCGATCTCCCCCTTGACCTCCAAGTGAAACTCCTGCGCGTGCTCCAGGAGCGCGAGATCCGCCCGGTGGGATCGCTTGCCCGGCACAAGGTGGATTTTCGCGTGATCGCCGCGACGAACCGCGACCTTGCTTCCGACGTGGAGCGTGGCCGTTTTCGGGAAGACCTCTACTATCGACTAAAAGTCGTTACTCTGCGGATCCCTCCGTTGCGGGAGCGGAAAGGGGATGTGCCGGTTCTGATCGAGCATTTCCTCTCGCGCCTCGACCGCCGCTACATCTTGACGCCGGAGGTTCTGGATGCGATGCTTGCCTTTGACTGGCCTGGTAATGTCCGCCAGCTTGAGAATTGCATTCAGAGTATGGTTGCGCTCAACTCAGGACCGATCCTGCGTCACGCTGATCTTCCTTCATTCATCGTGAATCACAGGCGCGCCTATTCGCCTTTGCAATCTCTTGCGGCCGCGGTGGGGTTTGACGGCGGAGTTGCGGGCGTACCTATGAAAGTTCAGGAACCGCAGGACGTGATTCCTCTATGCGAAGTTGAGAAGCGGGCGATTCAGAATGCCCTCCTCCGCACGCAAAACGATTGCATAATGGCGGCGCACCTGCTCGGAATCGGCAAGTCGACGCTTTATCGAAAATTGAAGGAATACCGGTTGCCTCATTGAGAATCGCGCTCGACGCCACATACAGCCTTGGCGCCAATCTCTCCGGAGTCGGCGTCTATTCGAAGGAACTCCTGCACGGTCTTGCGCGTGCGCATCCCGATGCCGTCTTCCACTATTGCTATCGCCCGCACCGGTTCTTCCGATCTTTCTCCAGCAGCGTTCCACCAAACTGCCGCCGTCGTCTGCTTGGCATACCGCTTTCCTGCCGGCTTTTCCATGGGCTGAATCAGCGCCTTCCCCCGGCGCGGGGATTTCGCCGGATGGTCTCCACGTTCCACGACCTCTTCGTCATGACCGGGGATTATTCAACACCGGAGTTCCGGGCGCGCTTTACGG